>JBIPPH010000063.1:0-6522 GCA_044368575.1 Bacteroidia bacterium | reverse complement strand
TACAAGTATAGAATTCACCATTTGGTGTTTTGGGTCTTGTATTTGTTGATGTGGATGGCCTTGATTGGCCCTGAACCTTCATGGAGAAGCACTTTCGTGAGTACTTTTGTGGTGTTGTTTTTTCACATTGCTTTGAGCTATTTCAATAATTATTTATTGATTGAATGGTTTTTGTTTAGGCGTAAATATTTAGCCTATTTCACTGGCTTATTGTTGTCTATCGTATTGACTTGTTACCCTTTGGCAATTGTTTCTTACAAGATCATTACAAGGGATTCTGATAGTATTGCAAGTATCTGGAGTATGCAGTTCTTTATCTACAACGGACTGTTTCTATTATTCACTGTTTTGCTTTCAGCATCCGTTAAATTGTTTAGGAATTGGTATATCAAAGAGCAGAGTAACAACGCGCTTCAAAAGTTAAATGTTGAAAATGAATTGCGGTTTTTAAAGTCTCAAATCAATCCTCATTTCTTATTTAATAACCTAAACAATTTGTATGCGCTTACGCTCAAACACTCTGAATTAGCGCCTGATGTTGTTCTAAAATTGGCTAATATTTTAAGGTATGGTTTGTATGAGAGTCAAAAGCAGAAGGTCATGATTGATGATGACATACAATTTGTGAAAGATTATATAGAATTGGAAAAGCTAAGGTTAGGCGATAGAGCTGATGTGCACTTAGAGGTAAATGGTTCTGGTTTTGGTGTTTTGATTGAGCCTTTGTTGTTTATTAATTATATAGAGAATGCGTTTAAGCATGGCGCTAATCCTAGTATAGGTAAGGCCAGAATTGATATTAACTACACAATAGATGCTGCTAAGCAAGAACTGCATTTTAAAATCAGCAATCAAATCCCTAAGGTACTCAATACCATAGAGCAACAGAAAGTGGGTGGTATTGGTCTGAAAAATGTAGAAACCCGTCTGAATATTTTGTACCCAGGTAAACACCTGCTTAACATTGAGCAAGCAAATCAAATTTATACAGTTTATTTAACCCTACAATTATCATGAGTAAAGTTTTAACCTGCATGGCCATTGACGATGAACCATTGGCACTTGAAATCATTGAAGCCCACATTCAAAAATGCCCTGAATTGAAGCTGATAGCCAAATGTTCAAATGCCATTGAAGCCTCAGAATGTTTAAAGCAGGAACAACCTGACTTAATTTTTTGTGATATTCAAATGCCTGAAATCAGTGGTTTGGAATTCACAAAGTCTATACAAGATTTGGGTATTCCTGTGGTATTTACTACGGCATACACTGAGTATGCGGTTGAAGCCTTTACCCTTGATGCCCTGGATTATTTATTAAAACCGATTGCCCTTGATCGTTTTAAAAAGACTGTGGAGCGTGCTGAAGAGTATTACGCCATCAAACACCAAGCAGAGCAGCCTAAAGCGGAAATGGGTGAGGGGCATATGTTTGTAAAAGCGGATTCTAAAATGGTAAAAATCAATTACGATGACATTCACTATGTAGAGGCCTTTGCTGACTATGTGAAGATCTACATCTCTGAAGACAAACGCATTGTGACTTTGCAGACCATGAAAAATATGGAGCAAAGTTTACCAACCAATAAATTTGCTAGAGTTCACCGCTCATACATTGTTGCGATTGATAGAGTAGAAGCCATTGGTGCCCATGAGGTTAAGATTGGCAATAAAATGATTCCACTGGGCAAGAATTACAAAGAGGCCTTTGCCCAGACCATGAAATTAAAGTAAATAAAAAAGGGTGAAGATAGCTTCACCCTTTTTTTATGCTAATCAGTTTCTGCTTGATTATCTAAGCAAATTGATCATGCCATTGTAATAATGCCATTTTTTGCGGTTATCTCTAATTTTTAAATGGTAGTAGTATACTTCTTGTTCGCATTCTACACCATTGTATGTACCATCCCAACGGCCAGTATTGTCATTGCTGTAATACACCTTCTCGCCCCAACGATTGAAAATCGTTAATTCAATACTGAGTGTTGAAGTAAATTTAGGTTCCCAAAAAGTGTTGATATCGTCTTTATTCGGACTAAAAGCGTTTGGAATAAAGATTCTGTAAATGTCAAGCACTCTTAATTTTTGCATGGTAGTATCGTTACAACCATGGACAGTACCTGCAACCATAGTGACCACGTATAAACCAGTATCGCCATAAATATGCTTAGGGTGTTGGATATTATCTGTGCCGCCATCACCAAACTTCCATTGGTAGTAATCAGCGCCAGTAGATGAATTCGTGAAACTTACTTCTGGTTCTATGATATCGATTACTCTTGGCAGATAAGTAAAGTCTGCCACAGCTTGTACCCAAGCATTTACATCTTGTGTTTTACTGAAACAAATTTTACCATTGTTCAATACCATATTCACTTTAGCATTGTATGCACCTGCTACAGGATAATTCTTAGGAATGTCAGCATGAGTTGCCCCACCTGTTGAAGGGGTATTAATACTGTTGACGCCATCAAAATACCATTTCCAAGTAAAGCTAGGATTCAATGGGTTTTGGGCTTGTGTTTTAGGATATGAGAATTGAGTTGAAAATGGTTCACAACCATCCAAATTAGTGCATAAAACACTATCAGTCACTAGAGGGGCTAACCATAATCGAGTAGTAGAATTTAAAGAATCAGAACAACCATCGTTTACAAAAACACCAATATCCATCGATTGTGTTGGTGTATAGGTTATGCTTTTGTTGCTACCTAAGGTGGCATTATTAGCTACATCATACCATCTGTATTTTATGGCTTGAGCTTTGCCTCCTGTTGCATTTGCAGTAAGGGTTATTGCTTCTCCTCTGCAAAGCTCATCTCCTACCAATGGGCTTAAACTGATTGGGTTTCTAATAAATAATTTAAAAGTTGTCGAATCAGTTCTGCTGCAGAAGTCATTGCCAATAATCAGATAATCACTTGGAGAACTTGGTGGATTAACCGTAAAGCTACCCACGCTCGCATTAATGGTAGAGTCTATTGCTACCCATGCAGCACCGTTCTTGCGTTTAAGCACAAACTTAATTGGCAAGTTGTCTGCACTTGTACCATTGATTTTCAAGTTAAAAGTTCTCAAATTACAAATGGTATCTATTGGCGTTGGATTGCTTATGTTTAATCCCGTTTTAATTTTAATGCTGAAGCGTTTGCTGACCTGTTGTGCATTACAGCCTTGGTTCATCTTTAAATTATAACTTTGATCATCTGGAATAGTTAAGGTGAACTGAGGGTAGGTTTTGCTAAAGGCTGAGTCAATTAAGACATTGCCTGTAGTGGTATTGTACAATTTGAATTTATATCCAGTTGAATCGCCGCCACTTGCTCTCACATTGATTTTGAAAGGTTGGTTTTTACAAACTGGGGTCATAAACATGACCGTATCAATCTTAATGCCAGGTCTTACTTTTACAGTCACATAACCACTGTCATTTGGAACGGTACAACCATCTGTAAGCACTGCTTTGTAGGTGACATCAGTTGAACCCAAAGTGACTTGTTTGCTCAAGCCATTGCCTAAGCCTTGGTCCCAAGTAACCACTTGCATGCCCGGAACACCACCAGTAATACTAGCAGTTAAATCAACCACATTGCCCTCGCATACCAAAGTGTCTTTAGGCATGGTAATTTTTAAACTGTCTCTAACTGTAACAGTCACATAAGCTGTATCTGCATATAAATTGCCATTGCCATCTTTGGTGCAACCATCCGTTAAAATAGCTCTGTAGGTAGTAGTTGTTTTTGGGTTTACGGTCTTGTTTAAGCCACTGCCTAAACCATGATCCCAATTCACCACTAAACTACTGCTTAAGCCGCCAACTGCAGTTGCGCTTATGTCTGTAGAAGTGCCTCTGCAAATGGTTGTGTCATTGCTGATACCAATAAAGAAACTATCTCTTAAAAAGATGTTAACGGTATCTCTGCTTGGTGTGCAGCCTTTGTAGGTGGCAGATACATAATAAGACGTGTCTCTAAGTGGTTTTGCTAGAGGCTTGTAGCATTTGTTACAATTTAACCAAATATTTGGAGTGAATGTGTAATTGGTATCGCCATCTGTTGTTGAGGTTAAGTATAAACTATTGCCCAAACAAATGGTAGTGTCTTTAAGTAAACGGATATCTGGTTTTTTGTATACCCTAACTTCTGATGGGATAGAGTCATCTATAGTCGTTTGACCATTGCACACTCCGTTAACAGGTCTTTGGGCAATCAAGGTGACTTTGTATCTGCCGGTGTCTTTAAAGGTATACGTAAATGATTTAGAAGTTTTAGGGAAACCTGAGAGTAGGGTACCTGTATTGTCTTTAGCCAACCATTTCCATGTTACACCAGTTGTAGTAGAACCACTGCCATCAAAAGTGATGCTCGCGTCTTCACACACTGTATAAAATAAACTATCTGGTTCAAAGTCAGCACTGCTTTTGCCATTTACTACAGAATAAAAACTCAATGGTTTAATTGAAGAACCCGCATTAAATCCATAAGAGCCGTGGTCGCCATAAGCGTATAATACAGCTGAGAAGCCATAAGGAGAATAGATTCTGTGTTTGCCTAATGTCAAGCCATCTTGTTGAATGTAGGAGTAACTGGTGTCTTTGTCAACTAAAGTCCATGTAGCGGAAGGTGTTAAACCATCTAATCTGAAAGTTGACCTTGTACTTGTTTTTACAATTACATTCAAAAAGAATTTATTAATGGTTTGAGCGTTCTCGCACACAAATGACAGATTTTTAAGGGATTGTTCAGTAGGAGGCACCCACATCATCATAGGGTCTGTATCTGTACCAGCAAACCCTGCTTTGTCACAGTCTTCAGATAAGCCATATTGACAAACACCAATAGGTTTGTTGGCAATGATTAGCGCATTGCTTGGAATAAAGAAGGTATCACTCATTCCTGCAGTTGATAGGACTTTTGCACGACCATTGACACGAACAACTGTAGAATTCAAGCTAGAAACTACGCGAATCATGTCTGCTTTTCTTTGTTTGCCTTTTTGGTAGATTGTTGGGACGACTATAAATTTCTTGCCCCAAGTGTTGATTGGCATTAATTGTTCCCATAGTTGGTCATATGAGGAACCACATGAATTGTTTGCGCCATATAAAACAGAGGCTCTGTTATTGCCACTGAATACAGCAATTTTTTTACAGTCCTTAGCTTGAATCAAGGTGCCTGACAAATCATTTTTATTGGTACTTGATTTCACCATGTAGGTTTCACCTTTGTCGAGCGTAATTGAAAATAGCGTATTGGCAGCCTTGCCACCGGTTGTTGCAACAGTTGGCGTAATATCTACTGTAGTGCCGTTTTCAGTGGCTACGATTAGAAAGGTAGAACGGTAACAAGCATTATTGCCGGCTTGGTCACTTATGTGCGAAAATACCCTGTAGTCTGTGCCTAAAGCTTCAATTGGATAAACCAGTGTTGCATCGCATGAGTATTGTTTGGTGTTTTGTGCTGAAACAGATATGGTATCGTTGGCGGTTATTAATAAGCCCCTATTTCTTGTTGATGTTGCCTCAGAACCTGTAACATAGCCTTGAGAAACAGGCACTAAAACCGTGTCAACACCACCACCAGTGCCAATGGAGAAAGGCATGCTTACATTGGTGATAAAGTTCTTAACTGATCCTGTAGTCGCTTTGGTGCAACTTATAACTACTTTTAATTGTGGTGAAGTATTGTCGGAACAACCACCTGTGCCACCAAAGTTTTCCATGAACGATACCCAAAAAGTTTTACCCAGTGTAGACATTTCCTGAGCTTGTGATGTGTTTGGCAAAACCATGAGGCAGAACATCACTAACAATTTGAAAAGGCTTTTTTGCATATCCTATTTATTTTAATCGAGCAATTTAATCAATTAATCTTATAAAAACGCTAATTAATCGGTCAATTTGATGTAAAAATATGCGTTTTCTAAGCGCGCTTTTTTCAATTGTTTGATTTTCAATTTTTTATATTAAATATTTGACCGTTGATTTTTTCTATATTTGCAAGGTCAAGCTTTAAACTTCATGCTTATGAATACCGACCTTTTGGTCATACTAATCACCCTCATTTGTTCAGCTTTTTTTTCAGGCATAGAAATCGCCTTTATATCTTCTAATAAGTTGCGCATAGAATTGCAAAACAAGCAAGGCGTTTTAAGTGCAAAAATTTTGTCATGGTATTTAAAAGATCCCTCTAGATTTATTAGCACTACTTTGATTGGTAACAATGTGTCATTGGTTGTTTATGGTATATACAGTGGGCAAGTTTTAGATCAGCTTTTGCAAGCGTCTATTCATGATATTTTTTGGCGTTTTGTCTTAATCACAATTTTATCGACTTTGTTGGTCTTAATTACCGCAGAATTTTTACCTAAAGCTTTGTTTAGAATCAATCCTGATTTTGTTTTAAATACCCTCATCCTGCCTTTTCATATCAGTTATTTTTTATTGTGGCCGATAGTATCGTTGATTACTTTTTTGTCTAAACTGATTTTGAAACTCTTAACAGGAGAGCAACACAATGCCTCT
>JBIPPH010000036.1:0-20851 GCA_044368575.1 Bacteroidia bacterium | reverse complement strand
GGATATTCTTCACGTTTGTTTACGCCATTTTTACGGTTATTCATAAACAATACACCCTCAGAAATTTGTTTTTGTTTTTGATATCGGTCTTCTTTTACTACAAAACCAGTGGTTTCTTTTTTGGCCTGTTATTGTTTACCATAGCCAACGAATATTGGGTTGCTATTGTCCTTGAACGCTCTCAAAAAAACCTGAAACGAAAACTCTTGGTCTTATACAGCATACTCATTAACATTGGGCTATTGTGTTACTTTAAGTACGCTTATTTTTTTACAGATAGTTACAATCAGATTTTCCATACCCAACACCAAGTCATTAATCACTTTGCTCATTGGAGCAACGGCTTTTTCAATACCCGTTTCAATGTCGACAAGATCTTGTTACCAGTTGGGATTTCCTTTTATACTTTTCACACATTGAGTTATACCATTGAAGTATACAGACGCAAAATGTCTGCAGTGAACAATTTCTTTGACTTTGGTTTTTATGTGGCTTTTTTTCCTGTCTTATTAGCCGGCCCAATTGTAAAGGCCAAAGACTTTATTCCCCAATTAAGACAACCCTTTAAACTCAACCAATACCAATTTGGCTTGGCTTGGTTCATGATCATTAATGGCTTAATCAAAAAATTAGTCATAGGCGATTACATTGCCATCAATTTCATTGACCGTGTGTTTGGCAATCCGATGTTGTTTTCAGGGGTTGAAAATGTATTGGCGGTTATTGGCTACTCTCTTCAAGTTTACCTTGATTTTTCTGGTTATACAGACATCGCCATTGGTGTTGCCTTATTGATGGGTTATAAAATTAAAACGAATTTTAATTCCCCTTACAAAGCGCAAAGTGTGGCTGAATTTTGGAAGCGCTGGCACATCTCCTTATCTACTTGGCTTCAAGAATACCTTTACATTCCGCTTGGAGGCAACAGACAAGGCACCTTTGCCTCATACTTAATCATTGCTATTTTAACAGCCTTTATAGCCCTCTTGCTCGACGCTAGCTTCATCTTATGGATAGTGGGTGCTATTGCCTTGATTTTGGCGATTTTAGCTAAGCTATCTGAAAAAGTCAAACACGCTGTCAACACTAATATCAACCTCATGGTAACCATGTTATTGGGCGGATTGTGGCATGGCGCAACTTTGAATTTTATTATTTGGGGCGGGCTGAATGGGCTAGGTTTGGTTATTTATAAATTCTGGAAGAAAATTAGTCCTTATCAAAGTCTTAAATCTTTACCAGTTAGGTTTTGGAAAATCACCATTACATTTTTATTCATCTCCTTTACTAGAATTTATTTTAGAGCAGAAGATATGAACCAAGCCAATGAAGTCATTTTTAAAATGTTTGGCGACACCCATTGGGGCATATTGCCAGACATTCTTTACAACTTCAGAGAAGTCTTTATTTTGATGGGCATTGCCTTTATTGTGCATTGGTTACCTATCGAGATCAAATGGTCCTATAAAAAAGCCTTTATCAAGCTCCCTGCATGGGGTAAAGTTCTAGTCTTAATTGCCACTTGTATCTGCATCTACCAAACCATGTCAAGTGAAATGAAACCCTTCATTTATTTTCAGTTCTAAGCCATGCGCATTCGATACATCAGTTACGGCGTTCATGAAACAGGTGGATCAAGACATGAAAAATTTTTATTTGACCAAGCGGTAGAATTTTATGCTCAAACCCAGGCGGTTAAGCCAGAACAGATTCGCAAAAACAAATATTTCCAAACGCCTTTGGCCCATTTAGAATTGCTTATTTGGAGCTTTTTCAAAAGCCAAGCTGAATTGAATATCGTTACAGCCAAAACCGCTTTAATGGCGGTACTGCGCAATTGGTTTAACCAAAAGAAAGTTTGGATTGTGATGCACAACTTTAATGAAAAGGATTGGTCAAGCCCAAGGTTGAGTTGGTATTATAAAACCTTATTCAAATTACTGCGTAAAAAAAACGACAACAAGTTTAAGGTCATTGTAGTGGCTCCTTATTGGTCTCATTATTTTAAACAAACTTTGCAATTGCCCAATGTGCATTTATTCCCTAATTTTTTCAAAACCAATTGGTACCAAAGCTATTGTAATGAACCTAAAATCAAGCTTATCCATTTGGGCCAATGGAGCAGTAAAAATGACCCAGCTATTTTTAAATTAGCCAAACACTTGAGTCAAAAAGGTTGGCAGTGTTATTTCACCACCCTTCAGCCAAAGCAAACACAATTAAGCAGTGCCCACTACCAAATCAAATACTTCGAACACTTCAAGGATTATATTGACGCCATGGCAAAATCTGAGTACACACTGGCATTAAGTGGCATTCCCGAAGGCTGGAACCGAATAGCCCATGAAAGCTTATTGGTTTGCACGACAGTGATAGGATACAACAAGGGCGGTTTAGGAGACTTACTAAAAGAAAGTAAAAGTTATATTGTGAACTCCACAGAGGAAGCCATTCATTTGATAGAAACCAATCAAAAAGCTTGTGCCAGCTCTGAATTCATTCACAAATACGATCTTAGTCAGGCCGAAAAATACATGATTAAACTATGCATGGATTAGTCTCCATATTAATTCCTGTATACAATTCAGCAAAATCCTTAGAACGCTGCATTGCTTCTTGTTTGGCGCAAGACTATTCGCCTATCGAAATCATCATTATCAATGATGGCTCTAACGAAGGCGACTATCGTTTTTTAGCGCAATACGACACTTCTATTGTTCACTATTATTCAGAAGTTGAGCACCGAGGTATAGCGCCAACGAGAAACCAATTATTACAATTGGCAAAAGGGGAATTTATTGCCTGGATTGATGCAGACGACTTCATGTTGTCTTCACGCATTAAAACCCAAGTGGCTTTTTTAAACGCTCAGCCTCATATCGATATTGTGGGATCTTATCTTACTGATACCAAAGCGCCTTATCAAACTTATACCTGTCCACAAACACATGATGCTATAAAAGCCTGCTTGAAGTACAAAAACTGCTTATTTCAACCCAGTATTTTAAGCCGACACTTTTACATAAAAGAGGGTATTCAATACGATGAGTCTTATGGCAACATTGCCGAAGATTATGCGCTTTGGCAAGTTTGTATTGCGCGTAAAACTTTGGCCAATCTACCAATACCGCTTACCGCTTATGACCACCCTAGTAAGGAACAATTAGACAGCAAACGAACCGCTAATCAATTTAAAGAAAAGTCTTTGAGATTGCATGCTAGCCTTTGGACTGAGAGTCAATTAAGTGGAGAGGAAACCAAGGCCTTGCATCATTTTTTATATCCAACATTAGACAATACTGCGATAGATTTTGAACGCACTTTGTGTGCCCTTGAAAAACTAAACCGCGATGCGCAGTCAGATGATGAGCGCATTGTGAATGCTTATTACACCTTTTTACTTTGGGCAAAAGCACCACTTACCTATCAGTTCAAACATATATCTCACATGTTGAAGATAATAGCTTACAGGCAATACAAACAATGGTTTAAAGCTTAGTTTAATTGCTTAAAAGCTAAAGCCGCAATACTTTTACCTATTGCTAAAGAGCTTGTAGCCGCCGGGCTTGGCGCATTCAATACATGGATTTGACCAGGCAATTCTCTGATGGCAAAATCATCAATTAAGCCCCCAGTTTTATCGCAAGCTTGAGCCCTTACACCAGCACCTCCAACAACTAAATCACTGGCTTTGATATTGGGCATCAATTTTTGTAAAGCTTTGGTAAAAGCCGCCTTACTGAAAGATCTGTACATTTCACCAAAACCTGTGCGCCAGTATTTTTTGAATACGGCAATGAATCCTGACCAAGTCAAAGACTCTATCAATTCTTTTAAATTGATTTGAGATTTCTTATACCCTTCTCTTTTAAAGGCTAAAACAGCATTTGGGCCAGCTTCAATTTCACCGTCTATGCGGCGGGTAAAGTGCACCCCTAAAAATGGGAAGTTGGGATCTGGAACTGGGTAAATCAAATGCTTAACCATTTGTCTTTTCTCATGCTTCAAGGCATAATACTCGCCTCTGAATGGAATGATTTTAATATCGAGATCAGGGATGGTCATGGCGGCCACCTTATCGGAGTATAGTCCTGCGCAATTCACCATCAAACGTGTTGTAAAACTTTGTTGATTGGTTTTAACTTGTATTTCATGAGCTTGAGCATTTACCGCCACAACTTTTTGATTGTAAATCAATTCTCCGCCTAAGGATTGAAATACTTCAGCATACTTATTGGCCACCACTTTATAATCTACTATACCTGTTTGAGGCACTACCAATCCTTTAACTCCATAGGTTTCAGGTTCAATGGCTTTGATTTCTTCAGAATTGATATAGCGCAAACCTGTTAAACCATTTTCAACACCGCGCTTATAGATATTATCGAGCGCCGTTAATTCGGACTCAGAGGTCGCAACAATGATTTTACCACACAATTCAAATGGAATTTGATGCGCTTTGCAAAACTCAATCAACAGATGATACCCTTCAATGCAATTCAGGGCTTTTAAACTCCCCGGTTTGTAATAAATTCCACTGTGAATCACCCCGCTGTTATTTCCTGTTTGATGCGTGGCAACTTTGCTTTCTTTTTCCAGCACCATCACCTTTAATGCAGGTTGTTGTTGCTTGATTTGCAAAGCTGTTGCCAAACCCACTATACCAGCACCTACTATTATCACATCGTATTTTTCCATAAAATCTGCTAATCTTTTTGCAGTTCAAAAGTACAAGATTTTAAGAGTAAACAAAAGCGCTTATTGCACTTCTTATCAAGGGTGAAGACAGCGCAAACAAGTATATCAACCTATATCAGCGCGAGTACAACTGGCGATTGACAATCGTAAAAATCAACACAACGCTGTAATTTATCGGCAATTTCAATAGGATAAACCTCAGAAGGCGCAAATCCCAAGCGTAAAAAATAGTCTGGAATTTCAGTGACTACATACAATGGTTTAGTTGGCGTTTTAGAGGCTAAGGCATTCACCAATTTTGAACCAATCCCTTGTCTTCTGTGGGATTCAACAACCCCCAAAGAACATAACTCAGCACAACCATCGTGTTCTAAGACTCTTCCCAAGCCAATGATTTCATCGTTCAAAATAGCTAAATAAAATTGCTGGGCATGAACCTGATCCATATCTAAGTTCATAGACTCCAGCAATTCTAAAATATCAATCAGATCAGATTCTATGGCTTCTTCAAGTACAAAAGCAGCTTGCATGTTTATTTGATCAAATAACCAAGCTTCAATTGCAAGTTAAAACACAAAGGCACTTCTCTCGATAAAATGGCAAAACCATAACGCGATTTATCATAATATTCATATGCATTATTCCCTCCGTCAGTATAATAATCACGCACCGCTCCAGAAGATAAATAATAATAAGAATCATATTCTCTTTGACCTGAGTATGTTCCATATCCAACTCCAGAGCTAACATCAAAAGTTATTCGGTTATTAAACACAAATTGTTTTCCAAAATTCAATTGAAACAAGAAAAAATCTTGAATCGATTTAACTTTAGATTCAACAAGTATACTTGTGTAAGTATAAGTATTTTGATCCCAATAGATGGATGTAATATCATACCTACTTCGAACGCGTCCAAAAGATATTGTAGGCTGAAAATAAGACCCATTCAACAAATGCGAATAGCGATCAGAACGGCTCTTCATTTCTGGCATTCGGTAAAATCTGATACCAGCATTCACAAGGGCACCAACAGGTGTGTATTTGCCAAAACGTTTGCCTACACCAATGGCATTTAAACCAACCTCATAACTCATGCCTGGCGCAATTGATTTTTCATAATTCAATTGAATGCGATCACCCGTTGGCGATAAATAATTGAACTTTAAATTTTGGGTTCTATTATCAGCATAGGTAGATTTGTCTTTCATAGGATCGGCAAAAGTTTGCACCATACCATTGGCAAAAACTATGCGCTCTATTTCTGTTTTATCAATCACCAATACTAAGTTATTAGGATTAAATTGAGGCGAGTATTTAACTTCATCAATTCCAATTTCAACAATCTTAGCTAGCACCACTTCTTTGTTCTTTTTGTAAATGGTGTCAGAAGCGGTTTGAGCCATTAAACTGCTAAACAATAAGCAGGCCATTAAAGTGAATAATTGTTTCATAAGCGTTTCTTATTTGAATCAAAATTAAATAAAAAAAGAGAGCAGACCAAACTGCTCTCTTTAAATAATTGTTGTTTTTGACAAGTGGGCTTAATATCCCATTCCACCCATATCTGGGGCACCATGACTGTGTGGCGCTTCTTTCTCTTTAATTTCAACCAAGGCACACTCAGTGGTTAAGATCATACCAGCTACAGAGGCGGCATTCTCTAAAGCCACACGGCTTACTTTAGTTGGATCAATTACACCAGACTTGATTAAATTTTCGAACACTTCAGTTCTAGCATTGTAACCAAAATCATCTTTACCTTCTTTCACTTTTTGAACAATGATTGACCCTTCACCACCGGCATTGGCAATAATTTGACGCAAAGGCTCTTCCAAGGCACGTTTTACAATGCTGATACCAGTTGCTTCATCATCGTTATCGCTGGCCAATTTCTCAAGGCTTTCAACCGCTCTGATATAAGCAATACCACCACCTGGCACTATACCTTCTTCAACAGCAGCTCTAGTCGCATGTAGGGCATCGTCTACTCTGTCTTTCTTTTCTTTCATTTCCACTTCACTAGCAGCACCAATGTACAATACCGCTACACCGCCAGCTAATTTAGCCAAACGCTCTTGTAATTTTTCGCGGTCGTAATCACTGGTAGTATTTTCTATTTGCGCTTTGATTTGTGCAATTCTAGCTTGAATCGCAGCTTTATCACCCGCACCACCTACGATGGTCGTATTGTCTTTGTCTATGGTAATGCTTTCTGCTCTACCAAGGTCATCCATAGTAACATCTTCTAATTTACGGCCTTGTTCTTCAGAGATCACAGTACCGCCAGTTAAGATGGCAATGTCTTGTAACATTTCTTTTCTTCTATCGCCAAAACCTGGGGCTTTTACTGCAGAGATTTTTAAAGAGCCTCTGATTTTATTCACTACTAATGTAGCTAAAGCTTCGCCTTCTACTTCTTCTGAAATGATTAACAATGGTTTGCCAGTTTGAACAACCTTTTCCAAAATTGGCAATAAATCTTTCATGCTGCTGATTTTTTTATCGTAGATCAAAATGTAAGCTGATTCAATTTCAGCAACCATTTTTTCAGCATTGGTTACAAAGTATGGTGATTGGTAACCACGGTCAAACTGCATCCCTTCAACCACATCAACTGTTGTATCTGTGCCTTTAGCTTCTTCAACTGTAATCACACCATCTTTACCAACTTTTTTCATCGCTTCTGCAATCAATTTACCAATAGCAGAATCATTGTTCGCTGAAATGGTAGCTACTTGCTCGATCTTCTTGTTGTCGTCGCCAATTTCTTTTGACAAGGCTCTTAAAGATTCAACCGTTTTAGCGACCGCTTTATCAATACCTCTTTTTAAATCCATTGGGTTAGCACCTGCTGCCACGTTTTTCAAACCAGTGGTAATAATGCTTTGAGCCAATACGGTTGCGGTAGTTGTACCATCACCAGCTAAATCAGCTGTTTTGCTGGCCACTTCCTTCACCATTTGAGCACCCATGTTTTCAATCTCGTTTTCCAATTCGATCTCTTTAGCAACAGAAACACCGTCTTTGGTAATGGCTGGTGAGCCGTATTTTTTACCGATAACAACGTTTCTACCTTTTGGACCTAAAGTTACTTTTACTGCATTCGCTAATGCGTCTACGCCGCGTTTTAAACCTTCGCGGGCTTCAATATTAAAATGAATTGATTTTGCCATACTATTTGTTTTGTTTTAAATAATTAAATGAATACCTCAATTAAAGAATTGCGAAAATGTCTGCTTCGCGCATGATTAAGTAATCTTTACCTTCTACTTGAATCTCTGTACCTGCATATTTGCCATACAACACGGTGTCGCCAGGCTTGCAAGTCATTGGTTCGTCTTTTTTTCCAGTACCTACAGCTACCACTGTTCCTCTTTGTGGCTTTTCTTTAGCGGTGTCTGGGATAATGATACCAGCTGCTGTTTTTTGCTCTGCTACAGCAGGCTCAACTAAAACTCGATCTGCTAATGGTTTAATATTCATATGTTGTAATTAATTTAAATGTTCGATGCTGCATCATCAGTTATTGTGCCATTCGGCAAATTATGACAAAGTCCTGTCGCGACACCAGTTCTAAAAGACAGCTTGTCAGATTTTATGACATCAGTCCTGTTCTTCTACACTTCGGTCGTATTCCAAATGCAAACCCCAAAATCGCATTTGCTTGAAACACCATGCTCTGCGTTTTAACACATAGGGACTAGGATGTGCTATAGAAAACTTGCGCGGATTGGGCAAAACAACCGCCATTAAAGCAGCTTGCTTCGGGCTCAATTCAGCCGCTGAACAATGCAAATAATTTTGGGCTGCGGCTTCAACACCATACACCCCATTGCCAAATTCAACCACATTTAGGTACACTTCCATAATGCGCTCTTTGCTCCAAAACAATTCTATTAAAAAGGTGAAATAGACCTCAAAGCCTTTGCGGATCCAACTTCTACCATGCCACAAAAACACATTCTTAGCGGTTTGTTGACTAATCGTACTGGCCCCTCTTCGCTTAGATTTACCTTTCTTTTCCATCGCCTCATTGAATTTGAGGGCTTTTCTGATGGCCCCATAATCAAAGCCATTGTGTTTCAAATAATTTTGATCTTCAGCACACACAACCGCCAATTGTATGTATGGCGATATTTCATCTAATGAAACCCAATCTTTTTTTAACTGAACAGGCTCACCATCTATGGCTTGTTCAACACAACGAGATACCATAAAATAAGTAAGCGGCACCGGCACCCACTTATACAATAAGACCAATCCAATGCTTAGGATAAAAAATCCCAAAACAATGCGTTTGATCCATTTCCAAATGACGGCCCACACTAACCATTTGGCAAAAAAAGCTGCTAAAGGCATAGAGCAAAGATAAGCACACAAGAAGTATCGAAAAAATATATTAAATTTGCTGCGTCTAAATCCGTCTCAAACATCATGAAATACAAACGCATACTGCTCAAACTTAGTGGAGAATCTTTAATGGGAGACCAACAATACGGTATTGATCCTAAGATCCTTGAACAATATGCAACTGAAATCAAAGAAACCGTTGCCCTAGGCGTTGAAGTAGCTGTCGTTATTGGCGGTGGCAACATCTTCAGAGGTGTACAAGGTGTACAAGGCGGCTTAGTAGACAGAGCTCAAGGCGATTACATGGGCATGTTAGCCACTGTGATTAACGCCATGGCGCTTCAAGGTGCTCTTGAAAAAATCAATGTTAAAACCAGACTCTTATCTGCCATTAAAATGGAGCAAATATGCGAACCATTCATTCGCAGAAGAGCGGTAAGACACTTAGAAAAAGGCCGTGTGGTGATATTTGGTGCTGGCACTGGCAATCCATACTTCACTACTGATACTGCAGCTTCATTAAGAGCGGTTGAAATAGAAGCAGACTTAATCTTAAAAGGTACTCGTGTTGACGGTGTTTACACTGCAGACCCTGAAAAACACAGTGATGCCACTAAATTTGACACCATTACTTTTGCAGAAGTATATGAAAGAGGCCTCAGTATTATGGACCTTACAGCCATTACTTTATGTCAAGAAAACAAATTGCCTATCTTGGTATTTGACATGAATAAACATGGCAACCTACAACGCTTAATGAAAGGCGAAAAAGTAGGGACTTTAGTCAGCTAAAACAACTTGCCAAACATCTTCCCCATTGGGGAATTGATCATTTTTAAAAGATTCTTGTCTACTTGCAAGAAATTGCAAACCCCATCAAAATCTGGACTTTCACCTGAATTAACAAAGGCTTTTTGTATTGCATCGACTAAAAATCGAGAAGAATAATCGGCAAGTTCTGGCGCAATGCCAGCGTCTATTTTGGATTTTTCAATTAAGATTTTCACCAACAAAGCATTCATGTAGGCTTGAAAACCTGAGCCTTGAAAGGGCTTGGTGTTAATAACCAGATCTTCTAACTCTTTACTCCCACTTTTGATTACAAACTGCTTGAGGCCATCTTGAAGTGCCCCTTTTAGTTCAGTAACCATTGATTGAACACGATCTGCTTCTAAATTGAATTGCTGTGCCAAAGCAGTTTGAAGGTCTTGACCAATTTGGCTTAATAGTATTTGATTCATGCGGAGATGTATACAAAATCAAAAATAAGACATTTAAAAGAAAGACAATATCATTTCTTTAAATGTCAATATAAATTGAATGGCCAATTGAGGTTTTAGAACAATAGGAAAGAAGAAACCAAACAAGGCACCAAAAAAGTGAGCGTTGTGGCCTATGTTATCGCGCCCCTTTTGAGCCATCTTATACTCGTAAAACAAATACAAAACCCCAAACAACCAAGCCGGAATTTTAATCACATAATACAAGTAAATCGATTGAAAAGGCTGAAATAAAATGAATGAAAAAATCACCGCAGCTACCGCACCGGAAGCGCCTAGCGCGGAGTAAGCATAGATGTTTTGATAGCGGTAATAATCAAACATACTGCTCATGACTATCGCCAAAACATAAAAAGCGACGAACAATACCCCAGCTGGCAAGGGCAGTAAATTATCGTAGAACATTTGCACCCATTCTGCAAAAAAATAAAACGACAACATATTGACAATCAAATGGCCGTAATCAGCATGAATAAAACCACCAGAAATCCAACGCCAATATTGCTGTTGATGTTTAATGGCATATGGTCTAAACAAAGCCTTTTCAAACAAAACATGTTGATTGAATGCCATAATAGACAACAGAACGGTAAGCCCCAATAGAATAAAACTCATTTATTTTTTTATTTGGCAAAGAAAGAATTATTTTGCCGTAAGTGAAAAAGATTTTATTGCTGAGTGATACCCACGGTTGCAACGAGGACTCTATTTTAAAGCATGTCAAAACAGCCGATGAGGTATGGCATGCAGGCGATTGGGGCAACATGGATTTGGTCAACAGCATTGAAGCTTTAGACAAACCCATAAGAGGGGTTTATGGCAACATTGATGACCAAAGCATCCGACAACAATTTCCTCTAAGCAATGTGTTTGATTGCGAAGGCCTTTCTGTTTTAATGCATCATATTGGCGGCTATCCTGGACATTACAAACCCGGGGTAAAAACCTTAATCAAATCAAGCACTGCTAAAGTATTTATTAGTGGCCACAGCCACATACTAAGGGTCATGAAAGACCCAGAACTCAATATCCTTTTTATCAATCCTGGCGCCGCAGGCAGACACGGCTTCCACCACATGCGCACCATGATACAATTTGAAATATCAAATGGGCAGATTCACAATATGGCAGTAATAGAACTCGGCAAAAGAAGCGCCCTACAATAAGTTGACAATATAAATCGTTTATACCACAGTACATGATCAAACCAATAAAACCCTTTTTGCTTTGCTTGCTAAGCCTTTTTATTATTAGCAGCTGTCAGGCTCAAAACAGACAATCAGATAAAGACAACCCAGTTGACAAATATGCCGAAGAAGCTTATTTGGAGCTGATGAAGCCAGGGGGCTCTGCATACAAAGCACTCGATATTTGTAAAAAAGGCATTAAAAAAGACAGCACTTACGCCAAACTTTGGGAGTACAAAGGTCAAATTGAATACGACATCAAAGACTTTAAAAATGCTTTGTATTCTTTGAACAAAGCTTTAGATCTCGACCCTGAAAACCTCAGCATTTATTTTTCAATAGGTCGTTGCCAACGCATGTTGATGCAATTTGACGATGCCCGCACTTCATTGAACACCTACCTCAATGCCAAAATCAGACGCAGTGCGCGCTACGAAGAAGAAGCTAAAAAAATATTGGCCAATTTGGACTTATTAAAAGCCCTGTACGCCAA
Source organism: Bacteroidia bacterium (assembly GCA_044368575.1). GTDB lineage: Bacteria > Bacteroidota > Bacteroidia > NS11-12g > UBA955 > JABMMZ01. The sequence goes on along the minus strand of JBIPPH010000036.1, from coordinate 8,841 downwards.
CCCTGTTCCCTTTAACCCAATCAACTTAGGCCCCAATGTAAACACGGCCAATGGCGAATACTGGCCAGGCTTAACCCTCGACGGCAAATACTTTTACTTTACCCGCATGATGACCCGCTCTAACGGCAGTCATTTTGAAGACTTTTACCGATCAGAGGTGAATGACAGCCTCTACAGCCCAGCGGTAAGATTACCAGAACCTGTCAACACCAATGCCAATGAAGGCACTATTTCAATAACAGCTGATGGCAAAAACATATTCTTTTCTGCTAAAGACAGAATTGATGAACGCGGCTTACCAATTGGTATGGGTGGATTTGATATTTATTTATCAGGCTATTACAATGGCCAATGGACTAAGCCCATTAACGTGGGGGCACCAATCAATGCCAGCAGTTGGGATGCCCAACCCTCAATTAGCCCTGATGGCATGACCCTTTATTTTGCAAGCGACAGACCAGGTGGCTATGGCGGTGCTGATATTTGGATGTCTACCTTTAAAGATGGGCACTTTCAATTACCAGTGAACTTAGGCCCAAAAATCAATACGCCAGGAGAAGAACAATCGCCGTTTATTCATTACGACAATCAAACCTTGTACTTCAGCAGCGATGGTCAACCAGGTGTTGGTGGTATTGATATTTTTATGGCTAAGAAAAATGCAGAGGGCAAATTCGACGCCTGCAGCAATATTGGCTACCCTATCAATTCAGAAAAAGACGAATTGGGTTTCATCGTGGATAGACTGGGAGAGTTCGGGTATTTAAGCTCCGAAAGACCAGGTGGTTTTGGTGGGCTTGACATCTACAAATTCGAACTGCCTGCTGCTTTAAAACCCAACCCAGTTAGCTTTGTGAATGGCATGGTTTACGATGCCCAAACCAAAGAAAAAATAGAAGCCGACATCGAACTCACAGACTTGAGCACGGGCAAAATCATCATGAGCACCAAAAGTCAAAAAGGCAGCGGTAATTTCTTTATCGTATTGCCTTCAAACAAAGACTATATGTTAACCATAGACAAAACCAATTATTTGTTTTATTCTGCTAATTTCTCATTGAAAACACACAGCAAATTAGAGCCTTTTCAATTGGATGTGCCTCTAACCAAACCTGCTACTGATATTGAAGTGGTATTGAACAATGTATTTTTTGAAGTTGACAAATTCGAACTGCAACAGAACTCGTTGGCTGAATTGGATAAACTCGTCTACTTGATGAAAAAATTCCCTTTCATGAAAATTGAAATTGGAGGTCATACAGACAACACTGGCGACAAAGTTAAAAACAAAACTTTGTCTCAAAATAGGGCCAAATCCGTTAAAGATTATTTGATTTCAAAAGGGGTTGATGCGAGCAGATTATCGGCCATTGGTTATGGTGATGCTAAACCAATTGCAGACAACAAGACTGAACAAGGCAGAGCCCAGAACAGACGAACTGTGTTTAAAGTGACCAGTGTAAATTAATCAATCAACACATTGAATGGCATGCGCATTTGAAAGCCTTGAGCTTTAATGCCTTCTTGCAAACCTTTGTAGTATTGATAGAATACGCCCAATTCTGATTTGAGTTTTTGCTCGGCTAAGACTTCTGTCCCTTGATTCAACAACAATTCAATTGGGTTTTCAACCTTAGGGTAGGCCACTAAACTATAGGTTTTGGTTTTGCTTAAATAAGCTGCAATATTGATGGCTTTTTGTATGCCGCCATAACTGTCTACCAAGCCATTTTTAACAGCCTGTGTAGCCGTCCAAACATGCCCTTGGGCAATAGACTCCACGTAAGCTGAATCAAGCGCTCTACCCTTTTCTACCACAGTGGTAAAATCATCATAGATACGGTTCACCATGGCTTGTAAATAGGCTTTATCGGTTTCTGTTAAGGCTTGATCCACGCGACCAAAATCTGAGTGTAAGCCTGTTTTAACTGTTTCAAAACTCAAACCCATTTTATTGACCAACAACTCATGCATATTAGGAAACAAACCAAACACACCTATTGAACCTGTAATGGTAGCAGGCATAGCAATAATGCTATCCGCTAAGGCACTGATATAATATCCACCACTTGCGGCGTAGTCATTCATTGATACAACAACTGGCTTTATGCCTTTACACAAGGCCAATTCTCTGGCAATCACATCACTGGCTAAAGAACTTCCTCCAGGTGAATTCACCCTCAATACAATGGCTTTAACGTGTTTATCTTCTCTGGCTTTGGCAATGGCTTTTGACATCGTTATAGAGCCGATATTGTCTTGATTACCTTCTCCATCAACGATTTCACCAACGGCATACACTACCGCAATTTTATCGGTTTCTTCTTCTGGCGAATCAATGTTTTGAGCGTATACACCTGCTTTTACCATTGGCAATTCAGCCTCCTTTTTCAAACTCAATCGACGTTTGATGCGGTTCATGATTTGATCAGAATACAACATACCATCGAGCAATTTCATGGCAATGGCTTGTTTAGGCGTTTTGATCTCGAAATTCGAAATGGCTTTATTCAAAGTGGCGGTATCGATGTGACGACTCTTAGCAACATCGGTAATGAAGAGGCTATAAATGTCATTCAAATAAGCCGCTATTTGCGATTTGTTTTCTGGGCTTAAGTCTTTGCGGGTAAAGGCTTCAATGGCGCCTTTATAAGCACCCACTTTAACATATTGCACTTCTACCCCCAATTTTTCGAGTGCCCCAGTGTAAAACATAATATTGGCAGATAAACCATTGAGCAAAATATTGCCACTTGGCTCAATAAATATAGAATCTGCTACAGAGGCTAAGTAATAACTTTTCTCGTCGTAATACGGGGCGGTGGTATAAATGAATTTTCCTTTTGATTTAAAACCCAACAGAGCATTGCGCAATTCTTGAGTGGTAGCATAGCCTGTTCCAGTCACATTGGTGTGCATGAGTATCCCTTTGATGTTCGGATCATTTTTAGCTTGCTCTAAAACCAAAAGGATTTTGTCTAAACCCATAAATTGGTATTCGCCATCTTGTGAGAACAAACTCAAAAAATCAGCTTGACTGCGCTCGGTAATGGTGTAATCCAAATTGAGTTCAAGAACAGAATTGTCTTTAACCGTAACGGTTTGATGGGTCTTTGAACTGACCAACCCTAAAACAGTAAAGAACAACAAGACCCCCAACATTAATAGGGCAATAAACACCCCAAACACGGTAGCTAAAGTATACTTCAAAAATGATTTCATGTGTGCAACGGCTTTGATTTGAACATGCAAAATAACCCCATGTTATTGGCGTCATCAAGGCTTTTCGACAAACATCTGATTAAAGGGATGAGCAATGTCTGCGGGCTTCAAAGACTTTTTAAAACAGATGCTGTATATTTGCATCGATGCAGCTCAACGAATTAACCGCTATAAGCCCTGTAGATGGTCGCTACAGAAGTAAAACCAATGCACTTGCCGAGTATTTTTCAGAATACGGTTTAATCCAATACCGTGTTCAAATAGAAGTAGAATACCTGATCTTTTTGAATGCGCAAAAAATGACTGGGTTTGATACCGCCTTCAACGAACAACAAATAATTGCCTTGCGCAACTTGTATTTGCAATTTAATGAAGAGGCTGCACTTTGGATCAAACACACTGAAAAAACCACCAACCACGATGTGAAAGCAGTGGAGTACTATTTGAAAGATCAAATGGATAAAATGGGCTTAAGCGCTTACCGCGAATGGGTCCATTTTGGCTTAACCAGTCAAGACATCAACAATACAGCGATTCCATTAAGCATCAAAGACGCTTTACACAAAGTGGTTTTACCAAGTTTGCAAAAACTGATTCAACAACTCGAAGCCATGGCGATTCAGTACGAAGCCGTTCCAATGTTGGCTAAAACCCATGGACAAGCTGCCAGCCCTACGAAATTAGGCAAAGAAATTATGGTCTTTGTGGCCCGCTTAAAAGCCCAATACCAACAGTTATTAATGGTGCCTTTTTCTGCTAAATTCGGTGGCGCTACGGGTAACTTTAATGCCCACCATGTAGCCTTCCCTGCTCATGATTGGCAAGCCTTTGGCAATGCCTTTGTGAACCAAGTTTTAGGTTTAGACAGAAGCTTTCCTACCACTCAAATTGAACACTACGATAACTTAGCTGCTATGTGCGATGCCTTCAAACGCATTCACACCATATTGATAGACTTATGCCGCGACATTTGGCAGTACATTTCAATGGACTACTTCAAACAACAATTAAAAGCGGGTGAAATTGGCAGCAGTGCCATGCCACATAAAGTCAACCCAATTGACTTTGAAAACGCAGAAGGCAACTTAGGTATTGCTAATGCTATATTAGACCATCTGTCAAGCAAATTACCGATCTCAAGATTGCAAAGAGACTTAACCGATTCAACGGTTTTGAGAAATATTGGTGTACCATTTGCACACGGCCTGATTGCCTACAGCAGCATAGAAAAAGGTTTGGGCAAATTGATTTTGAACGAAGCGGCATTGAACCAAGATTTAGAAGACAACTGGGCAGTAGTAGCGGAAGCCATTCAAACGGTATTGCGCAGCATAGCCTACCCTAACCCATACGAAGCATTAAAGGCTTTGACCAGAACCAATACCCACATCGACGCCGCTGCCATCAGAACCTTTATTGATGAATTGGATGTAGCGGAAGACATCAAAGCGCGCCTAAGGCTCATTACCCCTTCTAACTACACAGGTATTTAATTGTACTAAAATGGCCAAGCGCAAACGCAAAAATAGACTCTCTGCTAAATCGCATTTACCGAGTGGCAGTATGGTCTATGTTGGCCAGGATAGAGAACAAGCTACCCAAATCAAAGTTATTGACTATAATGACAACCAAATCAATGAAATCTTTGTAGACAATATTGATGAACTGAAAACCTTTGCCAGCAGTGACACCATTTCATGGATATCGGTAACTGGCATTCAAGACAGCGAAAAAATAGAGGCCATTTGCAATGTATTTGACATCCACAGTTTGGTGCAAGAAGATGTTCTCAATACTCAACAACGCACAAAAATTGAGGAGTTTGATCATTACCTGTTTGTGACCTTCAAAAACCTGTATTGGGACCAAGAGAATGCTTGCATAGACTCAGAACAAATCAGTATCATTTTAGCTAAAAATTGTTTGATTTCTTTTCAGGAAACCAACAGTGATTTGTATACCGAAATCATTAAGCGTTTGCATACCTCAATGGGCAATATTCGCAACCGCAAATCGGATTACTTATTGTATAAAATTCTAGATACTGCTGTTGACCAATACTTTATTTTAATTGATAAGATTGGCGACATGGTTGAAGACATTGAAGACGAAACCATGCACAAGCCTCAAGCAGGCACCTCACAAAAAATACAGAGCATTAAAAAGGAATTGATGTTATTGAGCAAACACATTTTACCTATGCGCGAAGCCTTGAACAAGCTTGACTCTGGCAATCAAGATTTGATCGAAGACCGAACATTAAAATACTTTAGAGATGTGTATGACCACACCTATCAGGCTTATGATACCATAGAGAACCACAGGAACTTATTGAGCGATTTGATGAACATGTATTTTACCACCATGAGCAATCGCTTAAATCAAGTCATGAAAGTCCTTACCATTATTAGCACCATCTTTATGCCTTTAAGTTTTATTACTGGCGTTTTCGGTATGAACTTCAAAGTTTTTCCAGCTATAGACAACCCGAATGGGTACTTTTATTTCTGGGTCATCAGTGCTTTAGTCACTGTGAGCATGTTGATTTACTTCAAAAAGAAACGTTGGTTTTAATCTTCAGAACGGCCTAACATTTTACCCGAATGATTGCTCGCAGGCTCGGAATCAGCTTTGAGTTTTAAGTTAGACAAATCAGGTTGACCGGCATTGACCCAAGCGGTATACCACAAATCTGCCAACAACAATATACTGGCTTTTATGCGTTGCTCGACCATGCCGTTTAAGCGCGCATGATAGGCTTTGCAAAACTGTTCACTGTATACTTGCTGAGTGCTTTGACCATTCTGCTCCCATGCATAGACAGACATTTCAGGCAATTCAGCTCTAAGGGCTTTTTCGATTGTCAAGACGGAGTCTACTAAGCAATGACTGGTTTGAAAAGCTTTGCGAACAAGGGGTTGCACATTGGCGATGTATTGGCCTTGACCAACAAACAGTTCAAACGAATCCAAATACAACTTAGTGAGCCTGCTTTCCCATAAAGCATGTATGCCTTTTTGATTGGTTTTTTGACCATTATAATTGGAGCTCGTATGCAAAGGCACATGCAAATCGCCTACGTAGTGGCCCAAATCTGCACTTAATTTTAAGATGGCATCTACCTGACGCGTTTCAAAGGCTTTGCTCAACCAATGCATAACCGTTTTAACATGCCAAAGCACTATGCCATGGGCCATAACGGTATCTGATGAATACCTTTGTATTGCAGAGTCCATGCTTAAAGGCAAAGTGTCAAGTGGCAGGGCTTGCTCGTAGAAATCCACATCCAAATAATGTCGGCAAGCTTCATGCTCTGATACATAACGCCTTTGATCAGCATCTGTGCTGTGTTGGGTGAGGTAATCTATATGGGTTTTGTAAAAACCGAACAAAGGTTTAGGCACAGAGAATACCGCCAAACGGTTAATGGTTTGATGGCCCAAAAAGCCCCATGCACTTGCCATTTTGGGCAAGAGCAAACACAATACTATAAGACTTCTCATTGGTTTAAAAACCCATCGATCACAATGGGTAAATACTGATGCTCTAAGGCATGTATTTTGGCTTCCACTTCGGCTAAGCCATCGCCGGCTTGAATTGGGAAGGCGGTTTGAAACACAATTTCGCCTTGATCAAATTGTTCGTTTACAAGGTGAATGGTTATACCAGTATGGGTTTCTTTGGCCGCTAACACTGCTTCATGAACATGGTGACCATACATACCTTTCCCTCCATATTTAGGCAGCAAAGAGGGATGTAAGTTGATGATCTTACCTTCAAAAGCGCGAATAAAAGCTGCAGGCACCAACCATAAAAAACCCGCCAACACCACAACATCTACAGACAAGGCGCTCACCTCTTGAATGATGCGATCGGTTTCGTAAAAATCATGGCGATTAAAGACTCGAGTGGGCACTTGCTCAGCTTGGGCTTTTGACAATACCCCTGCTTCTGCTTTGTTGCAAAACACCATTAACACCTCTGCCATTTGATTGGTTTTGTAGTGTTGAATCAAATTCAAGGCATTGCTGCCACTACCTGAGGCAAAAATCACTATTCTCTTTTTCATTCTATGCTCAATGCTATAGACTCTATGAGTCGTAAATCCCTTTCCTTGGTTTCAATATTGGGCTTGTAAACAAACCCTTCAAAAACAAACAATTGTTGCTTAGGTTCATCTAAAACCACATAACGCACAAATGGCCCAGCCTGACTCAAACCTCTGATGGTCCACCAACCTCTAACCTTTTTACACATACGACCATGCAATTGAATGGTTTCAATTATGGTACTTGGATACTGTAAACTGCTTGATGTGCCCATATAAGTGCCAGGCAATTCCCCTTTAATCAGGTGTTTCATCACGGTATCTCTAACCGTGCGAATAGACTCATAAGACAAGGCATTTAAATTGGTATACGGATAAGCATGCACCACCAAACCAATGGTTTTAGTGGTATTTGATGACATGGCATTGAATTCAAACCAATAGGTTTTGTTGTCGTGGTATTTCAATGAAAAGGCTTTGGGAATTTTAACCCCAATACCCAATTCTTTTTGTATCATCTGATAATTGCTCAAACTCACTTGAGTATCTGAAAACAACTCATCGTGTTGATCTTGCAATTCATATTGCATAAGTGCACTCACCAATTGAGGACGTGCTTCAACCAATTTGCGTTGTAAATCTGCAGCATCTTTCCCAATCAAATACACAATGTGTTGGTGTTTCGCATAAATGTTGCGGGCACTCAATAGGCTCGCTTGCGCCTTATTCATTGAGGCTTGCAATTCTTCTGGCTTGAAGCTTTGAGTGAGGTCTTCGTAGGCGTCCAGATGGGATTGCGTTAATAACACCAAAATGGTTCTATGGGTACTGAAATGCTTGTAAAAATCATCCACTTTACTAAGCTTTAAATCAAAGAAAGGTTCGGCCATTGGCAAATGTGGAACTGGCTTTAAAAAACTAGCTTCTAGCTGCTGTTTTAGAATTGGTTGGAGTTCAGGTTCCAGCACAACTACAAGGCTCCCTAAATCTCCCGAAGCCATAGGCAATTGATCGGATGAACGTTTACACGCAGTCGGTATAAACACAAACGTTAAAAGCAGAAAAAACAAAAGGTAATGGCGCATATTATTTGAGGTACAATTTAATCAGTTTACCCTTGCCTATTGAGGCTTGAGGATTATCAATCGCATTCATCGCACAAGTTTTAAGCAAATCAAACTCTGCAAATTTGCCGCAAATGTCTTTTAAAGTTTGAGCGTCATTATCTGTTATGTAATACATCATGCCTAAAGGATGTTGCGTGGTCACCGGCAATTGAATGGTTTCAGTTTTAAAGATACGCAGGTTTTTTCCGGCTTTCAACTTACTCGACTTTAAATTGTTCCACTTTTTGATACCTGAAGCAGAAACCCCGTATTTGTTGGCAATGTGCGCTAAGGTTTGTCCTTTAGCAACCACATGATGGGTTAAAACCGAAGTCTTCTGAATGAAGTCTTCAGGGTTAAACGCATTGTTGCTAATGGTGTATACGCTGTCTTGCCACTCGGCCAATTGCATGGCTTTTTGATAGGGCAACACGATTTTTTTATTGTCTGTGTTTTCAGGGATGA
>JBIPPH010000009.1:0-63441 GCA_044368575.1 Bacteroidia bacterium | reverse complement strand
AGATTTTAAAGTGTATGATCAAACCAATATTGAATTGTACTGGCGCAAAATGTTGATCCCAGAAACAGTAGTGCCATTTCATATGATTGCTCATGCCAATGATTTATTCATGCATACCAATAAAGGCTACAACTTTACTGATGAAATGATTTATCAAGGCAAATTGCTTTATTACTTAGATGCCATGATGCCTCAATTGGAAGACCATTTTAAAATTGCTATGACTCCAGAAGAATTAGACTGGTGTCGAAAAGAAGAACACAATATTTGGTCATTCCTTGTAAAAGAAAAATACATTTATAGCACCAATAAAAGGCAATATGAAAAATTGTTAAAGGAAGGCCCAAGAACGGTTTTGAGTGGAGTGCCTGAACAAGCACCTGCTATGATTGGTAAATACATTGGTTGGATGGCTGTTAGAAAATACATGAATGAGCATCCAGATGTTGATTTGAAAACTTTAATGTTGAACAGCAATGCGCAAAGCATTCTTCAAGAAAGTGCCTATAAACCCTAAACCAATTATTGCCTATATTTTGAATACAGTTAAATGCTATTCAAATACTCAATAGGAATAAAGACTAGAAGATCCAGGCTTTACAAAGTATTTTAACTTAAAAACTTATAATAAATACTGAGACTCATTCGCCAATTTGCTTAAATTGACTGGTACTACACCGCTTTCTTCACAAACCAAACCGCCCGCTAAATTAGAGAGTTCTGCCATGGTTTTCATGTTTATGCCACAGGCTAAACACAGAGCTGCAACACTGATCACAGTGTCACCGGCGCCACTTACATCTGCAATATTGCGAATATGAGCAGGAATGAATTCAAAGTGAGTATGATCAGTTACCATAACACCATCTTCACTTAATGTCACCATAGTCATTTTATTGCCCAAAGTTTGATGAAGTGCCATCACTAAAGTTTGTAAATTGGCTTTATCTTTAAGATTCAAATCGCTGTTTAAACCTTCTTTTAATTCTTTCAAATTGGGCTTAAATAGAGTCACATTTTGATACAATAAGAAATTGTTTTTCTTTGGATCTACTGCAATTGGCTTATTGGCTTTTAGGGCAATATTAATCAATACTGGGATATTGTTTTGAGTCAATACACCTTTGTTGTAATCTTCTAAAATAACCACATCACAATCGTTAATATGTTGAGAAAAGGCTTCTATTAAAGCCAAATTTTCTTGTTCAAGCACATCGTGAGTTTGCTCATGATCCAATCTCAACAATTGATGTTTATTGCTGATAACGCGGGTTTTAGTAGTGGTTTTTCTGGTGGTCGATCTTACAATAGCAGAACTTGTCATACCTTGTTGGGCTAATAATTGCATTAATTCTTCGCCTTCTTGATCTTGACCAATCACTGAACACAGAATAGGTGTAGCTTGTAAAGCTTGAATGTTTACTGCAACATTGGCCGCACCGCCTAAACGCATATCTCTTTGTTCAATATTAACAACAGGAACAGGCGCTTCAGGTGATACTCTATCCACTTTGCCTATGATGTAGGCGTCAACCATAACATCACCTACTATAAGGACTTTTTTATTTTTAAACTGATCTAATAGGGCGTGCATAATTATGATAACAAACTTAAACCTTCTTTCATTCTATCCATGGCTTTGATGAGATTTTCTTCGCTTGTAGCATACGATAATCTAATACAGTTATCGTTTCCAAAAGCTGAACCTGAAACAGTCACTAAATACACTTGATTCAATAAAAACATACAAAGGTCTTGAGAATTACGTATCACATGACCTTGATATTGTTTTCCAAAATAAGCACTGATGTCTGGAAACAAATAAAAGGCACCTGGTGGTAAACTCAATTTGATGCCAGGGATGGCTTTTAAGCGCTCATAACAAATATCTCTACGCTTTTTAAAGGCATCGCGCATTTGATAAGTAGGCGTAAGATCACCATTCAAAGCTGCAATAGCCGCTTTTTGAGCAATGGCATTGGTGCCACTGGTGAATTGACTTTGAAGCTTTTCGCATGCAAAAGCAATGGCTTTGGGCGCTCCAATATAACCAATGCGCCATCCGGTCATTGAAAAGGCTTTAGAGACGCCATTCACTGTAATTGTTCTGTTGATTAAACTTCCAAAGCCAGCAATGCTATGGTGTTTACCTTCAAAATTAATATGCTCATAAATCTCATCACTGATGATAAAAATCTCAGGATGGCGTTCAAACACTTCAGCCAAAGCCTTTAACTCGTCGTATGAATAAATCATGCCACTCGGATTATTAGGGCTGCTAAACATGAACAATTTGGTTTTAGGGCTAATGGCCTTTTCAAGTTGCTCTGCAGTGATTTTATAGTCAGATTCAACTGTAGTATCAATGTAAATTGGTACACCTTGAGCAAATTGTACCATGTCTGCATAGCTTACCCAGAAAGGTCTTGGAATAATGACTTCATCACCAGGATTTACCAAAGACAGAACGGTATTCATTATGGCATTTTTAGCGCCTGTACTCACAACAATCTGATCGGTTTGGTAAGTTAATTGATTCTCTCTTTGAAACTTCTGAACAATGGCTTCCTTTAAATCAGGAATACCTGCTACAGGTGTATAAAAAGTAAAATTTTGATGGATGGCATCAATGGCCGCTTGTTTAATATGATCAGGGGTAAAGAAATCTGGTTCCCCAAAACTTAAACTGATCACGTCTTTGCCCTCAGCTTTGAGTGTTCTACCGAGCTTAGCCATAGCTATGGTCTCTGATTCTGAGATCCATGATAGTCTTTCGGCGAGTGGGTAATTAGGTTGATTTTGATTCAAAATATATTTCGCAAAATGCAAACCTATTTAAAAGGAGACTAAAACCGATAAATAATTGTACAATCTTCGATTGGATTGCCTTATTTTCTATACAATTTAAGATTTTGTGTACTTGCGTTTGCGGTACCAAGCATTGCTTACGCCAAATACCAATACTAATAGCACTGGCATTAGCGTATTAAACAATTGCCAATACTGTTTTTCGCTTAACCACTCAGAATCGGTCTTAGGATTGTTAATACGTGCTTTATCCAAAAGTCTTAACTGTATTTCTTTTGTGCGAATATCAATTAATCCACTCTCATCAAAGAGGTAGTCAAAACAATTCAACAAGAATTTTTTATTAGCGAATTGACGACCGGTTTCTCTGTCAAAACCTAAAGGGTAGACTTCACCAGTACTGCGTTTGACATAATTCAATCCGATATCACCATCAGCAATAACAATCATACTGTTGTTAACGGACTCCTTGACAGGAAATTCATATTGTTTATCAGGACGTCTGAAGTTGGATTTGAATTCACCTTCTAACAAGACGCCAACCACTTGATTGCCTGATTTAAAAGACTCCAAATAGGAGCGGTTAAACGTATTAGCTACTATGCCCAAATCAACAAATGCAGGCGCATCTTGCATTTTAGTCTTATCAGAACTCAACAAGAGATTGGTGACTTTTAATTGTTTGCGGGCTATAGGCTTAAGTGTGCCAGTATAACGGCCCCAAACTACTTCTAAATTTTTGATTATTGGATGTTCCTGACCTTTAAAAGCGAAAACAGGGTAGTAGACCCATGGAAACGGCACCATTTGCCCAGGTCTGCTTGGGTCGTTTAAAACGATGTTATTACACTGCAAATCCATTAAGAGATTAGAATTTAATCTAACGCCATAATTGAATAACATGGTTCTTAAATACTCATTGTTGTAATCGGGAAAAAAGGCTTTGGTTTGTCTGCGAAGACTATCGTGTTCAGCTTGAATTGGATCAACCATCCAAATGGTTTTACCACCATTCATAATGTATTGATCTAATATATACGCTTCATCTTTTTGGTAAGGGATTGTGGGTTTTACAATCACTACACCGTCGTACATTTTTAATAAATCTAATGATTTACTAACAATCATCTTACCCAAAGAATCATAGTCTTGAGTCGTCTCAGTTAAGTAGATGAATTGCTTCAAATAATTCTCGTCAGCTAAATTAAAGAACACTCTGTCTATGCTGTAATTCTCGCTCAATGATGACAACAAGCCATCTGTTTGGGCAGCTTCAGCTTCACCATGACCAAATAAAAAAGCAATTTTCTTAGGCTTTTGATTGATGCATTTGCGAATGGCGTTGGCAATCTCATATTCCAAACCTTCAATGGATTTATTGATGGCAGTTTCTTCGGCTCTACCCATTTCAGTATTCAAAAGATTTACAACATATTCTTTGTTAGCACCATAAGACACCTCTGCTGCTGGCAATATCAAATTGCGCTTTTGTTGATCTGCTCCAATCTCAATGTCATTATAATATTGAATGCCTTTGTTGTTGAGTTGTTTGATGATCTCTGCCTTTTCTTTGTCGTCTTTATCTTTAAAAACATTCACGAATTCAAAGTCAATTTTATTGCCACTCATGTCTCTGAATTCAGTCAACATGTCTAAAGTAGCTGTTCTTAAACGCTTGAATTTGGAAGATAAATTATCGCCTTCTAAGTATACTTTAAAGAATAATCTGTCGTTGACTTTTTTTGCCAATTGAACAGATGTATTAGATAGTGTGTAGCGCTTTTCTTTAGTTAAATCAAATTTCTTATAGTATTGACTGGCTAGCACATTAGCCACAATAATGACCAATAGCAACAAGGCTAATTCAATAAAGGATTGTTGCTTTACGCTTCTTTTGTTGGGCTTGTTGTTTACCATTTGCGACTGTTAAAAATAATTTTAGTTAACCAAATAAAGAGGGTAATGAAAGATATAAAATAGACGATGTCTCTGGTATCAATAACACCTTTGCTAATGTTGCGATAATGATAGTCAATGCCCATCCATTCAATGAAAAAATTGTTGTCCTTAATCACATTAAAGGCACCCAAATAGTCAAAAGCAGTGTAGAAAAAGAAACATAAAAACATGCTGACTATAAAAGACACTATTTGGTTGTCTGTGATCACACTCGCGAATAACCCAATGGCAATATAGGCTGCACTTAATAAAATCAAACCAATATAACTGCCCCATATTGCACCAGTATCAATATTGCCTGCAGGGACAGCTAAAGTATGGATGGTGTAGTAATAGGTGAGGGTTGGCAAAATGGAAAACACAACAATGAGCAGGCCAGCCAAATATTTACCCAATATGATTTCCAAATCAGTAACGGGTTTGGTGCTCAAGGTTTCGAATGTGCCAGTCTTTTTTTCTTCACTGAATGACCTCATCGTAATAGCTGAAATCAAAAAGATAAAAATGATTGGGGCCAAATCAAACAAAGGGTCCATGTTCGCATAGCCATTGTCTAACAAATTGGTTTCTTTAAATATCCATAAGAATAGGCCGTTCGCAATCAAGAACACTACGATTACAATAATGGCTATGAGTGAACTTAAAAACCCTCTTAATTCTTTAACAAGTATACTCCACATGGTTTTATTTGGTTACAGTTTTAAATACCTCTTCGAGTGTTTGTTCTATCAATTTAATTTCAGTTAAAATGAGATCTTGCTCAACTGCAAATTTGAAAACTTCAGATTTAAGCCCTTCAATCTCAGTGCTTACTTGCACCAAATAGGTGAAATCTTGTAAATGACTTACTTTGCCTTTTAATGCTAATGCATTGATTTGAGTTGGTGACAAAGCTTTATTAAATGTAAATTGAACAGCTTGACTAGCGCCAAACATATGCTTCAATTCACTTGGTTGGCCATTGGCCACAATCACACCCTTATTGATGATCATAACACGTGTGCACATTGCCTCTACTTCTTGCATGATATGGGTAGACAATAGCACTGTTTTTTCTTTGCCAATATTGGTGATCAAATTTCGAATTTCAGCAATTTGATTGGGATCAAGGCCACTTGTAGGTTCATCTAAAATCAATACTTTAGGGTTGTGAATAATGGCTTGAGCCAAACCAACACGTTGTCTGTAACCCTTTGACAATTGCCCTATTTTTTTTTGGCGTTCCAAAGTAAGACCTGTTAATTCTATCATGTCATCAACCCTTTGTTTTTTGTTCGAGAGTTTATAAATCGACGCTACAAATTCCAGGTATTCTTTTACATACATGTCTGTATACAAGGGATTGTGCTCAGGCAAATAGCCAATCAATTTTCTGACTTCAATGGCATTTTCCTCCACATCTAATCCGTTGACAAAAGCTTTACCAGAACTAGGCGGAATATACCCTGTAAGAATTTTCATTGTAGTGGTTTTTCCTGCGCCATTAGGCCCCAAGAATCCAACAATTTCGCCACTATTGATATTGAAATTCAAATCATCAATGGCTTTTTGTTGTTTGTACAACTTGCTGAGGTGTTCTACTTGTATAGACAAATCCAATTAAATTTATGCGAATTTAAGTTAAATTGACCGGGATTGGCTTATAGTTTACAAACAGTTTCTTAGGGGTGTTCAATTTTCCAAACTGATAAGCCAGATACTGTTTTCAGAAGGCGTTTGTTCGGAATATGATCCAAAAGGTAGCGCTTGGTATGAGCAGACGTATCAATTAATAAATAATCAATTCCAAAAGCACTCATGTCTCTTTTCCAGGTACCATTGCCATTGTTTTCAAACAATTCTTCTGCGTGTTCGAATGAAAAGCCTTTGGTATGCGTAAAATAAAACCATACACAACCTGAAACATCTGGACCCACCAAACAATGTTCACTGTGGTTTAAATACTGGGTGAGCGTATCTCGTTGAGCACGATCAGCAAAAGCCATTGGTATATCCAAATGAGGGACCTGCCATCTGTTAGGGACAATTCTATAATAGGCCCAAATACCATTCAAAAGGCATAAAATACTCAAATACAATAATGATTTATTGGTGTTTTGCAATAAAGTTACTACCAACAATACCATGATGGGTAAAATGGCCATAAAATAATAACTGTGATCGTGCATGCGTTCTATTGCCAAGGCATAAAACAATACAAATCCGAGCATTTGCCATTTAATGGTTTGCTTTAAGTAATAAGGCTTGTGTTTTACGCCAAAAGCCAACAAAATAAAGGCAACAAACAATGGCCATCCGAGTAACAATTCAGGCCAATCTGAGACTATGTTTTTAAAAACAGTCTTGAGGATTGCAGCAAAGCCAATGGGTTTAATCCACAAACCAAATTCTTTTAGATTATTGACTTGAGTAAGTTGGTCTGCATGCCAATACCATACGCCAACACCTAATAACACAAAAAGGGCAGGGTATAGGAAAAAACCAATAGATCGCTTATTGGCAATTAACCACCAATTTGACATAGGTATAATTAAAAATTGAGGCTTAATTAAACCACATAACAAAGCACTTAAACTGGCTAATAAAACCCATAAAAAGGATGTTTTATGCTCAGACATTGCTAATTGAGCTCTCCATGCCAACAATGCCATGCATAAGGCTAAGTTATCAGGCATGGCATTAATGCTGTCATAATAAAATTGTGGGATAGTGAGCAATAACAAAGCGCCCAAAACTGCCTGAATCCAATCAATACCCAAAAACAAGAATATGCTGTACATTAGCAACATAGCCACACTAAAGATCACCAATGCATAAGTTCGGGCAGATTGATCATTGAAACCAGTCAGCTTTGACCACTGAGCCAAGCCCCACTCATACAATGGAAAATGAGAACCTGTTATCCCATTTGTGGCATTGCGTCTATCAATACTCGGTGCCATTAAACTGCCATCGCCCTCGTGCATATTTCTACTCATGGCCATGGTATTGCACTGACGCCAAACATGGTCACCACAGGGAGGTAAGCTTAAAAAAGGTAAATGTAACAGCGTATTCAGCAGTATAAAAAAACTTAAAACCGCTATGTTAAGAGGAGGCCTCAACTGTGTTTGATTTTGAGTTTAAATTGATTGACCAAATCTCTAAAGGCATCTGACTCATTCGCTAATTCAGCATATTGTTCAGATGGGGTATAGGCCATTGCTGTTAATTCTTGGGTTTCATCTATTTGAAACAACAATTGCAATTGATTTTGTCTGAAGTATTGTCTGATATAGGCTTGCCATTCAATCTTGGTTTCTCCAATCAACTCTTCTTGTTGCTTACTCATTTTAACCACTATGTCTTGACCTTGAATAATTGGATCTAAGAGTTTGATCAATGCCACCAATGAGAGTTTTTGTTTAGCAGCGAATTCAGAGAATGCCTGCTTAAGTGACTCAATGCTCAAAGGGATTGCAGCAGTGGTTTCTGGCTCAAGTTTAGTCACTAGGTCAGGAATAACTTGTTCAACTTGTAATACCTCAGGGATATCTTCTGAAGCTTCTAGTATTTCTGCACTTTGAATTTGTATGGGTTGTCCTGTTTGCCTTTTAGGGATTTTAGGCAATTTTAAATCTTGACTGGCTAAGTCTGGAGGTTTAATGGCGTGAACAGGTAAGACGGGTGATTTAGCAGGCTGTTGTTGTTTCTGCCTTAAATACTCATCACTTTTTTTTTTAATTCCTCAAGGGTTACTGCAGCATTAATTTGACTTCTAATGTGACACAGTTTCATAAGGGCTAGCTCTATATGTAACCTAGGATTTTTAGAGTTTTTGTAGTCAACATCAAACTGGTTGTTGATGTTCAGTGCATTTAATAAAAAACTTAAATCACAGCTTTGGCTTTGGGCTTCGTATTTAGACTTGTGCGCTTCGCCAACATCTAACAAATGGGCAGTCGCTTTGTCTTTACATACCATTAGGTTTCTAAAGTGTTCGCTTAATCCATTTAAGAACAATTGTCCATCAAAACCTTTGTTTAAGACTTCATCAAAATAAACCAAGACCTCTGAAATACTTTGATTTAATATAGATTGGGTGATTTTGAAATAATAGTCTCTATCTAAGATGTTTAGATTTTCAACGGCTTTATCATAAGTGATTTTGCCATTGCAATAAGACACCATTTGGTCAAACAAAGACAAACAATCTCTTAATCCGCCATCCGCCTTTTCAGCAATTAAGTGAAGGGCTTCCTGCTCAGCTTCAACTTGTTCTTTGGCAGCAATACTTTGCAAATGCTCCACCATGTCTTTAATTTGAATGCGTTTGAAATTAAAGATCTGACATCTGGATAAGATGGTTGGAAGTATCTTGTGTTTTTCAGTGGTTGCTAAAATAAAGATGGCATATTTTGGCGGTTCTTCTAATGTTTTAAGAAAGGCATTAAAAGCCGCTGATGACAACATGTGCACCTCGTCGATGATGTATACCTTGTAGTTGCCAACTTGAGGGGGAATGCGGACTTGCTCATTCAGGTGGCGAATGTCTTCCACTGAATTATTACTAGCAGCATCCATCTCAAAAATATTAAAGGCATAGTCTTGATCTGCTTGATCGCCTTCTTTTTGATTGATTACTTTAGCCAGAATACGTGCACAAGTAGTTTTACCTACACCTCTGGGACCAGTGAATAAAAATGATTGTGCTAAGTGGTTGTTATTTATCTCATTCAACAAGGTATCAGTGACGTGTCTTTGACCAACCACATCATCAAATACAGAAGGTCTGTATTTTCTTGCCGATACAATGAAATTTTCCACTTTGAATCCGTTTGAAGCACAAAAGTAATTTAAAAAAACACCCAAAAAACCGTTGTTGATAAATTGCTTGAAACCTATTATCAATTCGGTGATTTTAAACGAGATAGCCTCATTTTACAAGCCTTATTAATGGCCTTGGTCACAAAAACAAGCTAAGCCCTTGCTTTTTATAAGGATTCGTTGTACATTTGCACCCCGCAAGAAATGGAGAACTTGCGATTTAACAGTAAAAAGTTATGTCAACTAAATTAAGATTACAGCGTCAAGGACGCAAAAAAAGAGCCTACTACTACATTGTGGCGGCAGATTCACGTGCTCCGAGAGATGGTAGATTTATTGAAAGAATTGGTGATTACAACCCTAATTCCAATCCTGCAACAATCAACTTAGATCTTCAAAAAGCAGTGAAGTGGTTAGACAACGGTGCTATCCCTACGGATACCGTTCGTGCTATTCTATCTTACAAAGGTGCTATGATGTTACACCACTTACATGGTGGCGTTAACAAAGGTGCCTTCTCATTGGAAGAAGCTGATGCAAAATTTGCAAAATGGCAAGCAGACAAAGATGCTAAAATTCAGTCTAAGAAAGACACATTAGCAACTGCTAAAGCTAAATCAGCCTCTGAAAGACTTGAAGCTGAAGCGAAAGTTAAAGAAGCAAGAGCTGCTGCAATTGCTGCTAAACTTGCCGCTGCTGAAGCTGAAGCCAATGCTTCAACTGAAGAAATCAGTGAAACACCTGTTGCAACTGATGAAACTGCTGCAGTTGAAAATACTGATGCAGCTGCTGATGCACCTGAAACAACTGAAAATACTGAAGCTTAATACGCTTTTGTATGTTAAATAACAACATTCATTCAAGACCCACCCAACAGGTGGGTTTTGTTTTGAAGCCACATGGCTTCAATGGTCAATTGAAAATTCAACTCGAGGAAGACTTTATCCCTCAAGATTTTCTTTGCATAGAAATCCAAGATAAATTTGTCCCCTTTAAGATCAAACAATTTAATGCGCCTGCTGGCATAGTGACTCTAGAGGACATTACTAGTATTGAACAAGCAGAGGCCTTATGCAATTGTAAAATTTTAGATTTTGTAGACCAAGAACAAACAGAAAACAAAGGACTTGTAGGCTACAAACTCATTAATCACGCCAATGCTGAACAATATGATATTACTCAAATTCTAGAGTACCCCAATAACCTATTATTGGAATGCAGACATGGCTATAAAGCTATTCTAATTCCTCTACACGAAGACTTAATTGTATCTGTTGACCACGAGGCTAAAACCATTGAAATGACTATACCTGAAGGCTTATTGGATTTATAATATGCGTATTGATATCATAACCGTTCAACCAGCTTTATTGGATGGCCCATTGAACCATTCTATGGTTAAACGTGCCCAAGACAAAGGCATGGCTGAAATCAACTTAATCAATTTAAGGGACTATGCCCTTAACCGATACGGTCAAGTAGATGACTACCCCTTCGGAGGTGGCGCAGGTATGGTATTGATGTGTGAACCATTGGCCAATGCTATTGAAGATTTAAAAGCGCAGCGCCAATACGACGACATAATATACACCACTCCTGATGGCCATACTTGGAACCAACAAATGGCCAATGCTATGTCGCTCAAGCAAAACATCATTATTTTGTGCGGCCATTACAAAGGCATAGACGAACGCATAAGAACCTTATATGTAACTCAAGAAATATCTATTGGAGACTACGTGTTAACTGGCGGTGAATTAGCTGCAGCCATCATGACTGATAGTATAGTGCGATTAATTCCTGGCGTTTTGGGCAATGAGGAATCCGCCTTAAGCGATAGTTTTCAGGACGGCTTATTAGCCCCCCCTGTATACACAAGACCTTCCGAGTTCAAAGGTTTAAAAGTACCTGATGTATTGTTGTCCGGTAATTTTAAGCTCATTGAAGAATGGAAATTGAATGAAGCTGAAAACAGAACAAAAATCAGAAGACCTGACTTATTAAAATGAAATTACAACTCAATAAACCCCTTATCGTATTTGACTTAGAAACAACAGGCATTAACACAGCCTTTGATAGAATAATTGAAATCTATTTGATCAAGATCCAAGCCAATGGTGAAAGAACTGATTTATACCAAAGATTCAATCCGGGTGTACCAATTCCTGAAGCGGCTTCAGCTGTTCACCATATATATGATGCCGATGTGGCCAATGAACCCAGCTTTAAAGATAAAGCCCATGATTTAATCGCCTTTATTGGACAATCAGATTTTGCAGGTTTCAATAGCAATAAATTTGATTTTCCTATGTTGGTTGAAGAGTTTTACAGAGCTGGTGTAGAGTTTGATATTAGCAAGCGTAAATTCATTGATGCTCAGAAGATATTTCACACCATGGAGCCTAGAAATTTAACAGCTGCTTATAAATTCTATTGCAACAAAGATTTGAACAATGCCCACAGTGCTAAGGCTGATACAGAAGCCACCTGGGAGATCATTCAATCTCAACTAGAAAAGTATGAGCAATTAGAACCCAATATTGACTATTTGCACCAATTCAGTGGTCAAAACAATTTAGCTGACTTAGCTGGTCGTTTGGTATACAATGCACAAAAAGAAGTGGTGTTTAATTTTGGCAAACACAAAGGCAAAACGGTTAAGGAAGTTTTCAGAACAGACTTTGGTTATTACGATTGGTTGATGAAAGGCGATTTTGCCCAACAAACCAAACATGTCTTGACTCAAATCAAATTAGACATGCGTCAATAATACTATGAGTAAGTTAAAGGATTTAATACTGTTTGAAGATGAGCATATTATTGCCATTAATAAACCAGCTCATTTAGCTTCCTTGCACGAAAGGCATGATTCAGGCCAAGCTTCTGTAGTGGCTATGGTTAAGGACCTTAATCCTGATTACAAATTGTGTCATCGCATTGACAGAGAAACTTCAGGCGTCATGTTAATTGCCAAAGATGATGACACTTATAAATCAATTGCCAGGCAATTTGAACAACGCAGCATTAAAAAAGAATACCACGCCATTGTGAGTGCCTCAGTTGAACTCAATGAACTTTGTGTAGACTTGCCTTTATTGACAGACAGTAAAAGAAGGGTCAATATTTCAAGGAAACATGGCAAACCATCAACAACCATTTTCAATACCATTAAGGCTTTCAAGCATTTTACATTATTGCAATGTCAACCACTTACAGGTAGATTGCATCAAATTAGAATTCATGCGGCATCCCAAAATTTACCTTTGGTAGCCGATGAATTATACGGCGGCAAATTGGCGTATTTGTCTCAAATCAAAAAGGTCCATAAAACGGATGAGGCTGAAAAACCATTGATCAGCCGTTTTGCCTTGCACGCTTATCAAATCACTTTCAATACAATAGCAGGCAAGGAGATGACCATTCAAGCGCCATACCCCAAAGATTTTGAAGTCTTTGTCAAATTGCTCAACAAATATGATTTACCATAAAAAAAGCCTCTGAAAATTCAGAGGCTATTTAATTGTATCGATGTGATACCTTAGATTTTAGATTGTAAAATCATGGTGTCATGAATGCGCTTTTCAGCTAATTGAATCGCAGCGATTTGAGTATTGATGTTATCTGCATCAGATTTATCGTAAATGTTTAACACAGTGTTGTAGATGTTTTCTGTTTGAGCAAAAGCAATTTCTCTCACATAACCATTGTACTCGCTGTATACGTTAATCAAACCACCAGCATTGATTAAGAAGTCTGGTGCGTATAAGATGCCTTTCTTTTTAACCATGTCGCCGTGAATGTTCTCATCTTCTAATTGGTTATTGGCTGCACCGGCCACGATTTGACACTTTAATTGGTTGATATTGGCTTCGTTCAAGATAGCGCCTAAAGCACAAGGAGAGAAGATGTCAACGTCTTGAGAGAAAATCTCTTCTGGCTTTACCACATTAGCACCATATTTATCTGAAGCGATTTTTAAACCTGATTCAAAAATATCGGTTACAGTGATGTGTGCACCATCTTTATGCAATAGTTCAATTAGATGTAAACCTACTTTGCCAGCACCTTGAACAGCAATTTTCTTACCCCCTAGGTTATCATTGCCCCATGCTTTTTTAGCACTCGCTTTAATACCCATGTATACACCATAGGCTGTAACTGGGCTAGGATCGCCACCGCCACCCATGATCTCAGGTAAACCTACCACATGGTTGGTTTCCATTTTTATGTACTCCATATCTTTGGTAGTGGTTCCAACGTCTTCAGCTGTTACATACTTACCACCTAAATTCTCAACAAAACGACCGAATTTACGCATTAAGTGTTCTGATTTTGCTTTAGCAGGATCACCAATAATAACCGCTTTGGCACCGCCTAAGTTCAATCCACTAATTGAAGCTTTGTACGTCATGCCTCTAGACAATCTAAGGGCGTCGTTAATCGCTTCAGTTTCATTGGCGTAATTCCACATACGGGTTCCGCCCAAACCAGGGCCTAATACAGTATTGTGAATAGCAATGATGGCTTTTAAACCAGTGTGATTGTCTTGACAAATTAAAATCTGTTCGTGATCGTAACGTGCAACTTTAGAAAACACTTCAAATTGTGATTCGTTGCTGCTTGCTTTTGCTTGACTCATTAGTTAAAGAAATTAGCTTTTTAAAATAAAGGTGCAAAGGTAATTAAATAATATGGATAAAAGAAGTGATTTCAGTTTGTTCTAATGTATGGGTAAGTTTTAAAACAATTATTTGTGAGCCGCTCTGTATAAGCGATCGTTGATGGCTTTGCCTAATCCGTTATCTGGCAACCTTTTAGCCACAATACAATCGCCAGAATGGCTATCAAGAGCTCTCATATAATGAAACAAATGACTGGCGGCTTCAATTAAATCGCCTTTAGGGCTTAAATTCATTTCATACACACTTTCAGGACAGGTGTTAGCGCCAAAGCTCAAATACAATATAGACTTGCCTGAATGTGCTTGGCAAAAGGCTTCAATGTCTTCCACTAAGTAAAGTGGTTTTCTTGGTGCGTAGTGTTGATCCAGTAGGCCAGGAGAACTCGGATTACTGTGAGATTGAATGTCAACTTTGGGCTCAAATCCAAGGCAGTTACTTAGCGCATCTATAGTGATGCCGCCTAAACGCTTCACCACTGGTTCATCTCCACTACAATCCACAATTGTGCTCTCCAAACCTATTTCAGAAGGACCTCCATCTAAAATATACGATATTTTATCACCCAGTTGAGCCTCAACATGTTCGGCTCTGGTTGGACTAATGTATCCAAAAGGATTGGCACTCGGGGCTGCCAATGGAAAACTTAAAGCTTTTAGCAATTCTAATGTTAGTGGGTGATTGGGAACTCTAACAGCCACTAATGGGCTTCCCGCTGTAACCAAATCAGGCACTAATTGACTCTTGGGCAACAACATTGTAAGGGGGCCTGGCCAAAAATGCTCAGCTAAGCGCTCTGCGTAATGTGGCATTGCATCAACCAACTCCAAAAGATGAACGGTTGAATCCAAATGTAATATTAAGGGGTCAAAATAAGGCCTGTTTTTAGCCGCAAATATTTTGGAGACACTTAATGGATCAAGTCCATTAGCGGCCAAACCATAAACGGTTTCCGTGGGAATGGCTACCAATTCACCAGCATTCAAAAGCCGAATAGCCAATGACAAATCTTTGCCGATCATGCTTAATTACGCTTTAAGCTGTATTTATCGATTTTGTTGTATAAATGACTTCTTTGAATGTCAATTTCGACAGCTGTTTTAGCCACATTCCAATTGTTCTTTTTCAATTTAGCCTCCAAGAAAATGGTCTCGGCATAATCTTTAAAGTCTTGGAATTTATCGAACTTATCAATCATCACATTCTGCGTTTTAGACACTGGGGTAGAAGGGTTGCTATAGGCAATTACGTCTTCAACTGTGATTTTAGCATCAGATAAGATCACTAAACGTTCAATCACATTTCTAAGTTCTCTTATGTTTCCAGTCCAATTAACGTTTTTCAATTCCTCTAAAGCCCCAGGCGCAAATGATTTTTTAACGCCATTGTCTTCACAAATTTCTTTCAAGAATTTTTCTGCAATAATTGGAATATCTTCTAAACGCTCATTTAAGGTAGGCACGTGCACCATGATGACACTTAAACGGTGGTATAAGTCCATTCTGAATTGGTTCTTTTCGATTTCTTCCACTAAGTTTTTGTTGGTTGCCGCTAAGACCCTAACATCCACTTGTATGGCTTTATCACCTCCAACTCTTTGTAAAACACCTTCTTGAATAACCCTTAAGACCTTGGCCTGAGCAGATAAACTCATGTCGCCAATCTCATCTAAAAACAATGTACCACCATTGGCTTGTTCGAACTTGCCAATGCGTTGTTTAATGGCGGTAGTAAAGGCCCCTTTTTCGTGACCAAATAACTCACTTTCTATTAATTCAGAAGGAATGGCTGCACAATTCACCTCAATAAGTGGCATATGCGCTCTGTTGCTTTTTTCGTGAATCCAACGGGCTACCAATTCCTTGCCAGTACCATTTTCTCCAGTAATCAAGACTCTAGCATCAGTAGGAGCAACCTTTTCGATGGTATCCTTAATTTTTAAGATGCTTGGGGTATCGCCAATGATGTCTCTGGTTTTTGACACCTTGCGCTTCAAGACCTTGGTTTCAATAACCAAGTTGTTTTTCTCCACCGCATTGCGAATGGTAATGAGTAATCTATTTAAATCAGGTGGCTTAGAAATAAAATCGTAAGCACCTTTTCGCACTGCTTCAACAGCAATTTCAATAGTGCCATGACCTGAGATTAATATAAATGGAACTTCTGGTTGAGTTTGATTAGCCTTTGACATGACTTCAAGACCATCCATACCAGGCATTTTTATGTCACATAAGACCACATCATAGTCATTTTCAGCCAGCATTTCGAGGCCTTTTTTGCCATTTTCTACAATATCTACTTGATATTGTTCTGCTGTTAGAATGTTGTGAAGGGCATCTCTGATTGGTTTTTCGTCGTCAATAACTAGTATTTTTGGCATAGTATAAAGTGTAGTCAAAATTATACAATCCTTACTCAGGTAAAATGAACAAGTTTTAGACAGTTTCCACTGAGATTTGCTATTTTAAAAAGTCTTAGAAAGATTTCGGATTGGTCTATAATTTATCTAAATTTGACGACATTTTTACCCTAAACGCAATGGGGCATATAAATTGCGATTCGAAAAAAATAACTCAATTCAATACAATGAAAAAATTGTTCTACTTAGCGTCTGCTATCGGCTTACTCGGCTTTCAGAGTATTCAGGCGCAAACTACCCTTATTAAAAAGGTAGATGCTCAACCAGGCAAACTGGTAATCCCTTACGAAAAGTACAAAATGGCCAATGGCCTTACGGTGATTGTCAGTGAAGATCACAGTGATCCAATTGTGCACGTTGAAGTCACTTACCACGTAGGTTCCAACAGAGAAACCATGAAACGCACCGGTTTTGCTCACTTTTTTGAGCACATGATGTTCCAAGGTTCTCAAAACGTTGCAGACGAAGAGCACTTTAAAATTGTTCAAGGAGCAGGTGGAGACATGAATGGAACCACTAACCGCGATAGAACTAACTATTTCGAAACAGTTCCTAGCAATATGTTAGAAACGGCTTTGTGGTTAGAAGCTGATAGAATGGGATTCTTATTGCCAGCATTTACCAACAAGAAATTCGAGAACCAACGTAAAACGGTTAAAAACGAAAAAGATCAACGTTATGGCGATGGATATGGCATGTTGCCAGAGGTTCAAGACCAAATGATTTACCCTTATGGCCACCCATACAGCTGGCAAACCATTGGTTACGTTGATGACCTCAACGAAGCCGATTCAACCGATTTAAAAAACTTCTTCTTAAAATGGTATGGTCCAAACAATGCCATTTTAGTGATTACAGGTGATGTTAATACCAAAGAAGCCTTAAGCTTAGTTGAAAAATACTTCAACAGCATCAACAGAGGCCCTGAGGTTTCTCCGTTAATGAAAACACCAATTGTCCTTGAAGAAAAGAAAATCAAAACCATAACCAGTAAAGTATTTGCCCCTTTGACTTCAATCACTTACCCTACAGTGCCAACCTTCCACAAAGATGAGCCAGCCTTAGATGTATTGAGTCAATTATTAAGCAATGGTAAAAACACAGTGTTGTATAAACACTTCCTAGACAATGAAATGGGCTTACAAGCTTCTTGCTTCAATGCCTCTTATGAAATTGCAGGTGAATTCAGCTTCCAATTAGTTACTTACCCTGGCATTATGGGTGGTTTAAGCGAAAAGGAAATGCGCGATACCCTTGAAGCAGCCTTGAATGATTTTGAAAAGAACGGTTTTACGGATGCAGACCTTAACCGTGTTAAACAAGAATACATGGCAGGTTATTACGGATTTGCCGAAAGTGTTGCCAGCAAAGCTTCTGTTTTAACTCAATACGAAATGCTTACCAATGGTAACATGACCTTAGACAAAGATTTTGAACGTTACAAAAACATCACCAGAGAAGATGTCATGCGTGTGTTCAGAAACTACATCAAAAACAAAAACTACACTTGCATACACATTGTTCCAGACCCAAGAGCAATGCAAGATCCTAACTTCAGAGTAGATGGTTACGAAAGTGAAAACCCATACAAAAACGAAACGCCAGACAAATCTGCTTATGCAAATTTAGTCAACAAGCCAAATGTGGATCCTGCAGGATTTGACAGAAGCAAAAAGCCAGTTGTGGCACCTTCAAAGCCTGTTATTGTGCCAGACTACTACACCAGCAATTTCGACAATGGCATCAAAGTCATTGGTACTAAAACTTCAGAATCACCAAGAGTGAATATTGTTATCTCAAGCAGAGGTGGCCATTTATTTGAAACTGGAAAAATCAAAAACGGTACTGCGGCTTTCTTAGGTGCTATGATGACTGAAGGTACAACCACTAAATCTGCTTTAGATATTGAAAACAGATTGAAGTCTTTAGGTAGCTCAATTTCATTTGATGGCTCTGGCCAACAATTCAATTGCTATATTGAAAGCTTTAGCGATTCTTTAAAAGCGACTATGGCCTTATTCGAAGACATTTTCTACAATGCGTCTTTCCCAAGCAAAGAATTCAAAACCAATAAAAAAGCCATATTAGGCTCTATTTCAAATGACAACTTTACTCCATCAAGTTTTGGTTCAAAACAATTCAGAGAGTTGATTTACGGTACTGAAAATCCGTTGGGTAAAGCCTCTTTAAGCGAATATAAAGCGGCAGAAAAAATCACAGTTGAAGATTTGAAATTCTTCAAAGAAAACTTCTTATCACCAAACTTAACGACTATTTCAATAGTAGGAGACATTGATCAAGCAGCCGCATTAGAAAACCTTGCTTGCCTTAAAAAATGGAACAATAAAAATTTAAGTGTACCTACTTTCACTACTTTTAATGCTACTGGTAAAACCCAATTGTACTTAGTAAATCAAGACAATGCTAAACAAACCACTATCATGATGGGATATTTAACCATTCCTTATGACTACAATGGCGACTTCTTTAAAGCCAATGTAATGAATTTCTCTTTGGGTGGTGCTTTCAACTCAAGATTGAACTTAAACCTTAGAGAAGACAAAGGTTGGACCTATGGTATCCGTTCAGGCTTTAGCTCAAGCGGCATTGGTTTCCCTGGTTTATTTACAGTGAGTGCAGGTGTTAATACCAATGCTACTGACTCTGCAATTAAAGAAGTATTTACAGAATTAAACCGTTTCGTTGAAAAAGGCATCACTGATGATGAACTTGATTTCACCAAGAAGTCATTATTAGGTGGTGAGGCGCTTAAATATGAAAGCTCAAGAGATAAACTAAGTTTCTTGACGTCTATCATTGTTAATGGCTTATCTAAAGATCTTAACACCCAACGTGCTGAAACCATTAAGAACTTGACCAAAGAAGAGGTGAATAGAATTGCCAAAGAATACATCAAAACCAATCAATTTGTAATTGTTTGTATTGGAGATGACGTCTTGATTAAAGACAAATTAGAGTCTTTAGGTTTAGGCAAAGTAAAGATCATTAAAATGTAATTCTAATACATCTAAATTTTGTTAAAAAAAGCCCTGAAATTCAGGGCTTTTTTGTTGGTATATTGTGGAATGTAATTTTAAAAGGGGTCTAAATAATTGATATCTTGCAATGATTTTATTATAAACGCATTATGGATCAAAACCCAGAGGAAACCAATTTCGATCGAATTATACCGATCAATATTGAAGAGGAAATGAAGACCGCTTACATTGATTATTCAATGTCGGTCATAGTTAGTCGTGCATTGCCCGATGTTAGAGATGGTTTAAAACCCGTTCACAGAAGGGTATTATTTGGTATGACTGAACTTGGTCTTGCGCCTAATCGCCCGTATAAAAAATCGGCTCGTATTGTTGGGGAAGTATTAGGTAAATACCACCCACACGGTGACACTTCGGTATACGATACCATGGTGCGTATGGCCCAAGATTGGAGCTTGAGATATTCTATGGTGGATGGTCAAGGTAACTTTGGTTCCATTGATGGCGACTCACCTGCAGCAATGCGTTACACTGAGGCAAGATTGAAAAAGATTGCTGAAGAGATGTTGAACGACATCGAAAAAGAAACCGTTGATTTCAGACCCAACTTTGACGATTCGTTAAAAGAGCCTACAGTGCTGCCATCAAAAATTCCTAATTTATTGGTGAATGGTGCAGCAGGTATTGCGGTGGGTATGGCTACCAATATGGCTCCGCATAACTTAACGGAATCAATCAATGCCATTAACGCTTACATTGATAACCGCGACATCACTGTTACGGAATTGATGCAACACATAAAAGGCCCAGATTTTCCAACTGGCGGCATAATTTATGGTACCGATGGTATTCGCTCTGCATTTGAAACCGGTAGAGGTAGAATCCTCATGAGAGGTAAAACCGAAATTGAAACCATGAGCAATGGTAAAGAAATGATCATCGTTACAGAGGTGCCATACCAAGTAATGCCTAATCAAATCATTACTAGAGCTGTCGAATTGGTTCAAGAAAAAGTAATTGATGGCATAGTGGCCGTAAGAGATGAATCAGGCAGACAAGGTATGCGCTTGGTATTTGAACTTAGAAAAGACGCTATTGCCAATGTTATTCTCAATCAGTTGTACAAATACACTGCATTGCAATCTTCTTTCTCAGTAAACAATATTGCATTAGTGCATGGTCGTCCTGAAATGTTGAATTTAAAAGATTTGATTCATCATTTTGTAGCTCATAGACACGAAATCGTTGTTAGACGTACACAATATGACCTATCTGAAGCCAGAAAAAGAGCCCACATTTTAGAGGGTTTATTAATTGCCTTAGACAATTTAGATGCAGTCATTGAATTGATCAGAAAATCTAAGAACCCTGATGAGGCAAAAGACGGTTTGATCAGCAACTTTAAATTGTCTGAAATTCAAGCGAAAGCTATCCTTGAGTTGAGATTGCAGCGTTTAACTGGTCTAGAACGTCAAAAGATCAAAGAGGAATTTGAAGAACTCATGAAATTGATTGCTTACTTAGAATCTGTATTATCTGATGAAAGCTTGAGGTATAAAATCATCAAAGATGAAATGCTCGAGATGAAAGAGAAATATGGCGATGAGCGCAAGACAATGATTGAACACAGCGCTGGTGAAATTGATATTGAAGACTTAATCCCTAATGAAAAGGTAGTGATTACCATTTCTCACATGGGCTATATCAAACGCACCAGTTTAAGTGAATACAAAGAACAAAACAGAGGAGGAAGAGGTAACAGAGGCGTTTCTCACAGAGACGAAGACTTTGTTGAGCATTTATTTGTTGCCAACACCCACAACTACATGTTGTTCTTTACTGAACAAGGCCGTTGCTTCTGGATGAAAGTATATGAATTCCCAGAAGGTGGTAAAGCAACTAAGGGTAGAGCAATTCAGAATTTGATTGCAATTCCTTCAGACGATAAAATCAAAGCCTTCCTAAACATTGAAAATTTAAAAGATCCTGAGTATTTAGATACGCACAATATCATTCTTTGTACCAAAAAAGGGGTGATTAAGAAAACCACTTTAGAAGCTTATTCTAGACCAAGATCAAATGGTATTAATGCCATCACCATTAGAGAAGGTGATGAGTTATTATCAGCAAAACTAACCAATGGCAACTGTGAAGTCATTATGGCTAAACGTTCAGGTAAAGCCATTCGTTTCAATGAAAAATTGGTAAGACCAATGGGCCGTAATGCATCAGGTGTAAAAGGTATTACCTTAGAATCTGAACAAGATGAAGTGATTGGCATGTTAACCATCGATATCGATAAGCTGAAAGAAGCGACTGTGCTTGTTGTATCTGAAAAAGGATATGGTAAACGTTCATTCTTAGTGGATCCTGAAACAGGAGAGGACGAATACCGCGTAACTGGTAGAGGTGGTAAAGGGGTTAAAACCTTAAACATCACAGATAAAACTGGTGATTTAATCTCTATATCAAGTGTTACAGATGAAGACGGCTTAATGATCATCAACAAATCTGGTTTAGCGATTCGTTTAAGAGTAGATAGCTTAAGAACGATGGGTAGAGCCACTCAAGGTGTGCGTTTAATCAACATCAAAAACAATGATGCCATTGCTTCAGTAGCAGTTGTGCCAGTAGAAGATGAAGAAGAAGCACAATTATCTGAAAATGGCGAGCCAATTGTAGACGGCGCATTGAATGATCAAATCATCGATAACAACGATTCTGACAACACATCAGATGATAACAATGAAGATGGCACAACAATTGAATAGTGTTTTAAAAACAGGTTTATGAAATCAAACATAATAAATTCCATTCTACTAGGTTCAAGCTTATTCTTAGCCAATCAAAGTTATGCTCAAATCACTTTGTTAAAAGGGGTTAGAGACAACATGATGGATGAGGAAAACAAGAACATTGGTTTAGCAAAGTATGACATTGACAAAGTCATGAATCATGCTCAAACCAAAGACATGTGTGCAGCTTATGCCTGGAAAGGTATTGTGTATGCAGACATTGCGATGTCATTAGATTCTACTATACAAGCCTTGGATGTGGACCACAATGCGTCATTGGTTTCAGCTCAATCTTTATTAAAATTTTATGGCTGTTCACTAGAAGAGCAAGAAAAGTACGATTCAAAGTTAGCTGCAGATGTTTTTCTTGTGAATTCAATTTCAGCTTGTTGGAATGTCGCTGTAAATGCTAGCAGAGAAAAAGGGCAGTTCAAAACCATAAAAGAACACATGAATATGGTGGAGAACCTTATTCCGTTTGACAAAGAAGAAAGAGCTAAAAGCAACAATATCAGTAAAGAATCTGCTATTTATGCGGTTTGGAGAGCTGCCTATATTGACAGTTTAGTGAGCGAGGAAGTTCCATGTTTAGAAAAACTAATGGCCATTCCAACCTACATGAATGCTACTGTTTACATCAGAATGGCAGAAATCATGAGCGCACAAAAGCAATACGACAAAGCGCTTGATTACTTAGAAAAAGGCAAGGAGAAAATTCCATTAAAGTCTGGTGATTTCTTGGACATGCAAATCAATATTGAAATTGAAAGAGAAAACATGGCTGCTTTATTGACAAAATTCAATGAAGCCATTAGTGGTAACCCTGATAATGCTGTTTATTATTTCTCAAGAGGCGTGGCTTATCATAAACTAAAGACTGATGAAGTGAAAGCTCAAGACTTAGCCTATAAGAATACTGGTAAAGTTCCGGCTTCTAAATATTCATTCAAACAAGGACTTAACGATTATAAAAAAGCCATTGAATTGGACAACGGTTACTTTAATGCCTTAAAGAACGAAGCCATTTTATTCTTTGATTCAGCTAATTACATCTACAAACAAAGAGCTAGAGTAAGCACAGCTGAATATGAAAAGTATAACAGTCTTTCAATTAATTTGTACAAACAGTCTTTAGAAAGATTCGAAACTTTGAGAAATTCTGGTGCACTGAAAGATCAAGAATTAATTGATGCTTTAAAAGACATGATTATGATCTGTAATAAAATTGGCGATGCTCAACACAAAGAAGCTAAGGTAAAATACGACACCATTTTAAAAGCAGAAAGAAAGAAACTAGAAGCAGCTGCTCAATAACATTTAGGGAAGCCATGGACTAATCACTATGGCTTTCTTTATCAAACAATTGGTTAACATAATATTAATTATAAGACAATAGCGCATGTCTTAATATATTCATAATCAACTAGTTATTATTCAATATGGGTCCATTCATAGGTCTTGTCTTTAAAGACAATGACCGGTTTTGGGAATTGTTTTACAAAGGATTGAATCAAAGGCGACTGTAAAGAAATGGGTTGAACAGAAATACCTTGACAAGTGAAACTGGGTAAATAAGTTGAAATAAACAGCAAGCCATTTTGGGTATGTAAAATACTGCCCAATTCAATTTTGGCTTGAGTGGAATTAAAGGTTTTACTTTTGATCTGATTCAATAATTGCTTTTGTTGATTCAATAACGCTAATTGCTGACCTAATTTTTCTTGCTCTAAATGCACCATGGCTTTAGCGGTATCGTGTTTATCGCCAGCCGTACTTTTTTGTTCTACATTGGCAGAATCGCTTAACCATTTATATGAGGCCATCAATGTGGCAGATTTCTCATCTAATAATGCTTGGCAAACTGCAATGATTTCTTGGCGTGTCGGTGTCATTGAATGAATTTGCAATTTAGGTCTTTTAACCCGAAATGACCAGGTATAAAACAGTTGAAAACTCATTGATTAATTGTTGCAGGCCTTTGCATAAGAGAAATTCCTATGAAGTATATTTGTAATACTTATTATATACTCATGGAAATTTCTGGTAGAATCATTCAAAAACTTGGCCTTCAAGAAGGCAACAGCGCTAAAGGCACATGGAAAAAACAAGATTTCATTATTGAAACCATAGACAAATACCCAAAAAAAGTATGTGTATCTGCTTGGTCTGAAAAAGTGGATGACTTAAACCGTTACAATATCAACGATGAAGTTAAACTTTCTATTAATATTGAAAGCAGAGAATACAACGGCCGTTGGTACACCGATGTGCGTTTTTGGAAAATCGAAGGCGCTGCTTCAAGCCAAGAAAACTTCAGTCAAGAGGCTCCAAGCCTTAATACCAACACTGAGTTTTCTCAAGAATCTTTCTCTGACGACCTTCCCTTCTAATTTGCTAATTTAACGCGCTGAGCTCATGGACAAAAAAAGTAAAGCCTTTTTATATAATTATTTGAACAACACCTCTCCGACTGGTTTTGAGGTGT
Source organism: Bacteroidia bacterium (assembly GCA_044368575.1). Lineage (GTDB taxonomy): Bacteria > Bacteroidota > Bacteroidia > NS11-12g > UBA955 > JABMMZ01. The sequence continues at coordinate 38,491 of JBIPPH010000009.1, read as the reverse complement.
CTGGTCAGAAGATTTGGCTAGATTATATGAAAGCCTTCTGTGATGATTATATTACAGATGCCTACGGATCTGTTGCGGCGATTATTAATCCTGGACAAAAATACAAGTTAGTCATTGAGGCCCATGCTGATGAAATCTCATGGTTTGTGAAATACATCAGCGAAGATGGCTATTTATATGTAACCAGAAACGGAGGGTCTGATCATATGATTGCCCCTTCAATGCGTGTCAATGTATTAACTGAAAAAGGCCCTGTTAAAGGGATTTTTGGTTGGCCAGCTATTCACGTTAGAAGTGGAGAAAAGGATATTGTTCCAAGCATGGACAACATCTTTATTGATGTGGGATGCGCTTCTAAGAAAGAAGTTGAACAACTTGGCATCCATGTTGGTAGCGTAGCTGTTTTTGAAGATGAGTTAATGGAATTGCACGAGCATTTTTATACTGGTAGAGCCTTAGACAACAGAATTGGTGGTTTTATGATTGCAGAAGTAGCTCGTAAAATCAAAGAGAACAAAAAGAAGTTGCCATTCAGTTTGTACATTGTAAATGCTGTTCAGGAAGAAATAGGTTTAAGAGGTGCAGAAATGATCTCTCGCAGAATCAAACCTGACGTGGCCATTATCACTGATGTTTGCCATGACACACATTCGCCTTTATACGATAAAAAGAAACAGGGTGACCAAAAATGCGGCAAAGGTCCTGTATTAACCTATGGGCCAGCGGTTCAAAACAATGTATTGAAAATGGTGATTCAAGTAGCTGAAAAACAAAAAATCGCCTTTCAAAGAGCTGCTGTAAGCAGAAGCACAGGTACTGATACCGACAGTTTTGCCTATAGTGGCGAAGGTGTGCCATCAGCCTTGATTTCTCTTCCGCTTAAGTATATGCATACCACTGTAGAAACCATACACAAAAAAGACTTACAAGAGGTCATCGATTTGATGTATGCATTTGTGACCCAATTAAAAGCTGGTCATGACTTTAGATACATCAAGTAAATGAAAAAGCGCTGGCAAAGCCAATTAGGGGTATTTATATTGTACACCATCGCTTTGGTGCCTTTGCCAATTTTGTATCTGATTTCTGATTTTTTCTACATCGTACTTTACAAATTAATCAAATACAGGACAAAAGTTGTAAGGGCCAACTTGGTTTCAGCCTTTCCTAATTATAGTCCTGAAAAAAGATTAGCCATTGAAAAGGCCTACTATAAACACTTATGTGATTTGATCATTGAAACAGTTAAAGGGTTTAGAATGTCTGAGAGGGCTTTCAAAAAACGTCTTGTTATTAATGATCTCTCCATTTTTGACCAACTTTGGGAACAAGAACAAAGTGCCATCATCGTAATGGGGCACAAGGGTAATTGGGAATGGGCTTGTCGAGCAAGTCCATTTTATTTCAAAAATCGATTGATTGGCGTATACAAACCACTTAGCGACCAAGTATTTGATGAAACCATGTTAAAAGTTAGAACGGAATTTGGATTAACCCACATTCCAATGGCTCAAATTGGTAAATACTTATTGCAACAAAAAACACCTTATTTACTCATTTTGTTGAGTGATCAATCCCCATCAGATGCTGATTCAAGTTATTGGGTGCCCTTCCTAAACCAATTGACTGCCGTTTTACCTGGCGCCGAAAAATTAGCGCTCAAATTCAAATTGCCGGTTTATTTTACAGATATAACCAAAGTTAAACGAGGTCATTATGTTTGCCATTCGCATTTAATTGCTGATCCAAGAAACAGCAATTATGAAGCGGCTCAAATTACAGCTTTGCATACTGAGTACTTAGAGCAAAAAATAATTGAGCAACCTGAAACATGGCTCTGGAGCCATAAAAGATGGAAACTCAAACGCAGCCATTAGAGCATTATTTACTTTATTTTATTTTTTGAATGAAACGCCTTGCAAGTTATTAAATCTGTCTTATCTTTGCCCCCCTATGGCAATGAGTAAAAAGGCACTGTTTGAACCATCTGAAATTGATTTAAGTTCGGTTTGTAAAGCACTTGGACACCCAGCAAGAATTAAAATAATCAAGATTTTATTGGCAAAAAACGATCAAACATGCCAAGAAATCGTAGATAAATTGCCATTAAGCCAATCAACTGTTTCTCAGCACTTAAGCGAACTTAGAAATGCACAGTTGATCAAAGGCACCAACCACAAAACCAGTGTGATTTATAGTGTAGATAAAGACCATCTATCTAAATCACAAAAGATGTTAAGCGATTTATTTTACGCTCACATCTTTAATGTTAAACAAACGACTTTGTTTTAATCTTTACTTAGCACATCATTAAGGGCATCTAAACCCTGATTCAGCTTTTTGGCATTCAATTGAATGTCTTTTAACTTTATTAATATCTCATCTTGTTGCTTTTGCCATTCCGATTGAAGATCTTTTCGGAGCATAGGGCCATTGCCCAAAAGCAACCACTCTGGATGAATTTCTGGAAATTTATTTAATAGCGCTAAGACCAAATCTAAACTTGGCTTATTTCTGCCTGAGCTTATATGCGATAGGACTGCATTTGAAATCCCCAAGGCTTGGGCGAATTCAGCTCGGCTTAAATCAGACTGCTTAAATACCTCTAATATTCTGATTTCTAACATATTATAAAATTTGTTTAAGTCTACTTAAAGGGCTTTTTTAACCCTTTACAAATGTAAAATCCATTTTTTACATTTGTAAATAAACTTGTTTACAAATGTAAAAATATTATAACATATTGATTATAAGCGCATTAAAACAATTGAAACTGCTATTAACCCCTTAAATTTAGTCAATATTGGATTGTTTAGCCCCCAGTTAAGGGCAATTATACAAAATGTCATACATAAACCTTTAACTTAGGTTTATTTCATAATTTATTGATTTATATGGTTTTAAAGAATATGTTGAATGAGACTTAATACCTATAAATGATCCGCTTTTAAGCAATATTGTCAGCAATAGGCGGCATTACCCAAACATGCCTATTGAAAGCCCTTAAAGTGTATACAATCTTTCCAGGTAAGCCTCAATATTGGGTCTCAATTGGTCCAAAAACGCTTGTGATTTATCTGGATTTTGTAGATCTAGATTGTGTTTATCGATAATATTAAATATAGTTTTTTTGAGGTGGTCTTTGAACAAAAAATAGCGCTCCCCTACTTTTTCCTGTTTTAAATTGTCTAAAACTAAGCCCATTGAGGCTTCAAACTCAGATTGAATGCTTTCGATATTCATAATTTAATTTTTTTAATCAAATTAAAATATCTTTAAGAAGAATACCTAGGGATTTATTTTAATATCCCATAAAGTTAAATAAATTAAGGAGTTATTTTTTTAACAGGCAGCAAAATCATCATTAAATGACTGATCAATGCCATACAACCAGCTAAAATAAATGCTAAGGAAAATTCGTGATTCAAATTATTGTAAAGCCACCCAGATATCCCTGAGCCTAAAATGATACCCAACTCTAAAAAAATATACAAGGTGCCAAATGCCTTTCCTTTTAAGCCTGGCCTTGACAAATCAGCTGCCCAGGCAAACAAAGCCGGTGAGATTAATCCAAATCCAAGCCCAAAGCAAACGGAAGACAAATAATAAGTAATAGGCCATTCCGAAAAGACCAATAAGAACATACTGAGTGCAAGGGCATACACACCGTATGAGGCTATTCGCTGCCTACCAAAACGGTCACTCCATCGGCCAGCCATAAATCTTATCACCAAAGAAGAAGCAATGTAAACCGCCATGTACATCCCTTTATTATGAATGCCAACACTTTTGGTATAATCTGCAATTAAGGCCAAAATACTTCCTGAGGCATAGGCCGTTAATAACATAATGATTGCTGGCAAATACACATTAAACTCTAATAATGACTTTGGATTAAAGGTTAATTCACTGAATTTAAAGGCTTTTTTTTGTTTTAAGGTTTCCGGTAGACTCCAAAACATCATAGTGGCAGAAATGCCCAAAACAGCAGAGCATACAAACATACTTTGCAGGCCATAGGCTTCTGTAATATGACTTCCCATTAACCAACCAATAGCATTGCCAACATTATTACAGATGCCAATTATCCCCATAGCCTCACCTCTTTTTTCCAGGGGCACAATATCATCAGCATAAGCGGTAAAGCCTGTTGGTGAAAACCCTGCACAAAAACCATGTAAGCCTCTGATCATAAAAAAGAGCGCCACAAATGGCAAAACCAAATACAAACTCGAGGCTAAAGCAGCTGCAACAGCCCCTATAACCATAACAACTACCCTTCCTTTTTGATCTGCTAGTTTACCACTTATGGGTCTTAAAAGCAGTGCTATAAAAGCAAATGAGGGAATAATCAACCATTCATAACCTGCCCCGCCAATGCTTTTTAGCCATTGGGGCAAATCGGGTAAGACCATGGTAAAACTGCTAAAGAACAGTAAACAGGCCAAACAAAGTTTCCAGAAACGTTTAGGGTACTGAGACAAATCAATCGTCCAATTTAAGAACCGCCATAAATGCCGATTGTGGAATTTCAACATTCCCTACTTGGCGCATACGCTTTTTACCTTCCTTCTGTTTTTCTAATAATTTACGTTTACGGCTAATATCACCACCGTAACATTTTGCGGTAACGTCTTTACGCAACGCACTGATGGTTTCTCTGGCAATAATTTTAGCCCCAACACCTGCCTGAATAGCAATTTCAAATTGTTGTCTTGGAATCAGTTCCTTTAATTTTTTACAAATCTTTTTACCTAAGTCAAAAGCTCTGTCTCTATGAATAATAGACGACAAGGCGTCTACAACATCTTTATTCAGCATGATGTCCATTTTAACCAAATGCGACAACTTATAATCGGTTTGATGATAATCAAATGAAGCGTAGCCTCTACTAATAGACTTTAGTCTATCGTAAAAATCAAATACAACTTCAGCTAAAGGCATTTCAAAAGTAAGTTCAACTCGATTAGTTGTTAAATACACTTGGTTTTTGATTACACCACGCTTATCCATACATAGCGCAATTACTGGCCCAACATATTCACTGGCCGTTATGATAGTCGCTAAAATGTAAGGCTCTTCAACGTAATCAATAAAATTCGGATCTGGTAAATCAGATGGGTTGTTCACCTCTACCATCTCACCTGCATTCGTGTAGGCCTTGTATGACACGTTGGGAACAGTGGTAATAACGGTCATCCCAAATTCTCTTTCAAGTCTTTCTTGAATGATTTCCATATGCAGCATCCCCAAGAAACCACAACGGAATCCAAAGCCCAAAGCGGCGGAGCTTTCAGGCTCAAACACCAATGAGGCATCATTCAATTGCAGCTTAAACATGCTGTCTCTAAGTTCTTCGTAATCTTCTGTATCAACAGGATAAATACCCGCAAACACCATTGGCTTTACATCTTCAAATCCTTTAATGGCTTCTGCTGTTGGGTTCACCTTACTGGTAATGGTATCTCCTACTTTTACTTCTTTAGCCTGTTTGATACCCGTAATGATGTAACCAACATCTCCAGCTAATACACTTTGCCTGGCTTCAGGCTCTAATTTCAACACCCCCACTTCATCGGCAAAATATTCGTTGCCAGTATTCATGAATTTAACCTGCTCTCCTTTTGAGATTTTGCCATCAATGACTTTATAATAAGCAATAATGCCTCGGAAAGAGTTAAATACAGAGTCAAAAATCAAGGCTTTTAATGGGGCTTCCACTTGCCCTTTTGGACTTGGCACGCGCTCAATAATCGCTCTAAGAATATCATTTACACCCATACCAGTTTTGCCACTAGCAGGAATTATACTTTCACGTTCACACCCAATCAAATCAATGATTTGGTCTTTAACTTCCTCTGGCATTGCTCCTGGTAAATCCATTTTATTGAGGATTGGAATGATTTCCAAATCATGCTCAATGGCCAAATACAAATTGCTTATGGTTTGAGCTTGGATACCTTGAGAAGCATCTACTATCAGTAAAGCGCCTTCGCAAGCCGCAATACTTCTACTCACTTCATAACTAAAATCCACGTGACCAGGAGTGTCAATTAGATTCAACACATAGTCTTGCCCTTCGAATTGATAATTCATTTGAATGGCATGGCTCTTAATGGTAATCCCGCGCTCTCTTTCTAAGTCCATATCATCTAACACTTGGGCCATCATATCGCGTTTAGAGATGGTATTGGTATACTCTAATAAACGGTCAGCAAGGGTGCTTTTACCGTGGTCAATATGAGCGATGATACAGAAATTGCGGATGTGCTTCATAAACAGGAATGCAAAAATAGCCTAAACTAAGCATCAATTCAATAGAAAAAGGAGAATTACCAAGTTAAATTTTGGTCTGTTTCAATTGGAATCTTGACAACCACCCCTTGCCATTTAATACTAGTATAGCCTGAAAAATGAACAGGAATGGATTTTTGTTCCCCTAAGGCTGCAGATAATAACCCTGAAACCCCTTGGGCTAAAGACAAATTAATGGGATCAATGGAGAATTTAATAGGAACGGAAAAAACCGATTGTGCTTTTATGTCTTGAATATTGGTTTGAGAGACCTTACCAACCGTATACTGCTTATTACTAATTTTAATTTCTGTGTTGATGAGCTGCACATCTAAATTGGCATGGTTAGCCATCTTTACCACTGCGGTAAAATCAATGGCTTCAGGATTTACAGCAATGCAATTGATACTATCTATACTCAATAATTCTGGGGCCTGAAACTCAGTTTGCTTGAATTTAATCCATAAGTAAACACCAATAGATAAACCAATGATTAAGCTTATGATTAGCCATTTTTTCATTGCAAAGACATCAAATCATTAACACCAATTGGCCTAACTGTTTTAAGCCCTTCAGCATACTGAACATTTATGAATCTGGCTAATTGAGCGCCTCTACCTTCTATGGCTTTTAAAAACTCTGGCGTTGCAATAGGCGTTAAAGGCTCCGAAGAATTAGGGTTATAGAATTGTGAAGCATAACACATTAAGACCTCCATTCTTTTTTCCCAAAAGTCTGATACATCTATTATCAGATCAGGCTCATGGTATATATCCTGAATATAAGCAAAGATTTGTTTTGGCCTATGGGCAGATTGTTCTTGGCCTTGTTCAAAGGTTTTAATTTTTGCTAATCCAGATAAAAATGCAGCGCGTTTAACCATTTTATGAGCAATGCCATGATCAGGATGTCTGTCTGTTTCAGCATTGATCAGCAATGTATCTGGTTGGTATTTCCTTATGCATTGAATTATTTGCATCAAGGACTCTTCTGATTCCGTTAAAAAGCCGTCCTTTAAATTCAAATTTTCTCTGGCTGTCAAACCCAACAAATCTGAAGCTTTTTGAGATTCTGCTTGCCTTGTAGCAACATTGCCTCGGCTGCCTAATTCACCTTGGGTTAAATCGACTATACCAATGCTATGCCCCATGGCTTTATGTTTAAGCAGAATACCAGCTGCTGAAATTTCAACATCATCTGGATGGGCTGCAAAGGCTAGAATATCTAATTTATTTACTGGCATTTTCTTTTTCAATGGCTAATATAATGGCTTCAATTTGATAATCAACAATGGGGTCATAGGTCACTTTCATATTGGCACTGTAGGTTTTAGCAACTGCTTGCCAAAAAACTGTTTCAAATGTGCCACCATAATTCTGCATGATTTCAAAAGTAGTTGAACCGGTTTCGCGATGAATCAATTTAAGCAATATGCGTCCTTCTTCAACATACATGTTTTTTAAGTCATCCATAAATTGCTGCTTAATGGCCTTCTCACAGGCTTTAACATACCGTTTTTTTTCTCTTTCTGAGCTCATTAAACTCAAATTGTCTTCCATGGTTTGTAAGCGAAATGCTGCCAATTTTGCATAAGGCAATGCTTTTCTAACCCATCTGTTTAATTTCTTTAATGCCTCTTGGTCTGCGGCACCTTGACCCGATTCTACGTTGTAATTAAATCGATTAAACAAATAAACAGGTAGCGTGTCTGTACCCTCAATTTCATACCCAATTTTAATCAAGTGTCTGCTGCGTTTAATAACCGTATCTTGATTCAAATTATGTGCACACAACGATTGTTGCATTAAAAAACCTATCAATATCAACAATTTGAGTGGCATCATGCTAAAATTAAACTTGAGGCGTCAAATGCATAGGCGTCTTGCGTTTATATGCAAAAACGATTAAAATCAGTCCGAGTAATGCCATTAACATAGCAATGATTTCTGCTTGATGCATAGAAAACCCTAAAACATTGATCACTGAATTCACTCTGATTTGCTCAATTAAATAGCGTTCAAAGCCATTAAACACCAAATAGATACCAAACAAAAGCCCTGCATAAGGCAGTTTTTTTCTGATCAACCACAAGATAGCAAATAGCGTCAAAGCCATTAAAGTTTCATAAAAAGGGGTTGGATAAACCATTTGGGGTAGATGATGACAGTACTGAGCATCAAAACAATTTTCCATAGGAACACCAACACCGTTCACGTTGTTGGGATAATCATAATGCCACATCCAATCTGGCAAAAAAGACATCCAATTGGGCTTGCTGGCTTCGTTAATAATTCCCCAATCACCATCGCCACTCACTTGGCAGCCTATTCTTCCTGTGCCATAGCTTAACATCATGGCCGGTGCGGCAACATCTAACATGTGCAAAAAAGGAATATGGCGTTTTTTGGCTACCCAAATTACAGCCAAACCACCAACAATTAAACCACCGTAGTATGTTAAACCACTGAAAGAGACAATAGAACCTATTGGATCGGCATAAAAATCACTTAGGTTTTCTAAGATATGAAACAACTTAGCACCTGTTAAGCCACCTATAAAAGCCGCCATTGTAATTTCTCCTAAAAAATGTGATGGGTCAACAGTTTTAATGTCCTCAATTGGTGTTTGCAAGCGTTGTTTTTTGTCTTGCCATTGGGTATACGCTAAAAGTGCAACACTTAAAAGCAATCCACCAACTAAACTGCCGTTTAATGACAAAATATATTGCTGAGGATTGTTATTGGTGATTGAAAAATCAAACAACAAAGGTAAAATCTTATAGCCCATGATGAAGCCTGTAATGCCTGCGCTGTAATAATCCGCCTTGGGAAATGGCAAACCTTTACTGACTTTGATTTGAAAGCCTGGGCCTAGCACACCTGCCTTGTATTTACGCTTGAGCTCTAATTGAATAATGTATCCTGCTGCCAAGAAGGACAAGGCTACAAAAAAACCAAATGAATTGATGATTTTTAAAAACTCAATTTCAACGCCGAACCAATCTCTGAATATATAATAAAAATTAGGATACATGTAATGCTTGTGTTTTTGAATAATCTAGTTCTGCTGTTGCAAATCCTTCTGAATTAATGCCGGTAATCTCAACTTCCACCAATTCATTCACTAATAATGGATCGTAATCCACTTCAACTTTGATGTAGTTATCGGTATAACCGTACATTTTGCCTTGTTTTTCTTCATGCTCAAACAAAACCACATGTTTTTGACCCATGTTGGCTCTGTAAAAGGCTTGTTGTTTTTTTTCAGATAATATTCGCAATTGTTCAACCCTTTCATTGCGTTTGTATTGGTGTACCTTCCCTTTTAATTTAACGGCTGTGGTTTGAGCCCTTTCTGAATAAGGAAAAACATGCAAATAGGTAACGTCTAATTGATTTAAAAATTGATAGGTTTCCAAAAAGGCTTCATCAGTTTCACCAGGATAACCAACGATAACATCAACACCAATGGCTGCATTGGGCATGAGTTGTTTGATGTAATCTACCTTTTGTTGATACAAATCTGTTTGGTATTTCCTGCGCATGCTTTTGAGCAATTCATTAGATCCACTTTGAAGCGGAATATGAAAATGCGGCATGACTTTTTTAGAATTGGCTACCAATTCAATGATGCGATCTTCTAATAAATTAGGTTCAATTGAAGAAATTCTATAGCGATCTATGGCGTCTATGGTATGAAGTTGAACCAGTAAATCGTAAAATGTTTCTTGATGATTCACTCCAAAATCACCCAAATTCACTCCGGTCAATACCACTTCTTTAACATCAGTCTCAGCTACTTGCTGAGCTATCTTCATTGTTTCAGCAATGGTATGACTTCGGCTGCTGCCTCTGGCTAATGGTATGGTGCAAAAGGAACAAAAATAATCACAACCATCTTGCACTTTCAAAAAAGATCTGGTTCTATCACCCATAGAATACCCTGGAATAAAACCTGTTGTTTCTTTGATGTTCTTATTGAATACTATGGCTTGTTTAGGTTTGCTAACAACCGCATTCAAATGGTCTATCAAATTGAATTTTTCAGCAGCCCCTAAGACCAAATCTACACCAGGAATGTTGGCGATTTCTTGAGGTTTTAGCTGAGCATAGCAACCAATTATAACGATCATTGCCTCAGGGTTATACCTTAAAGCTTCTTTAACCACTTTCTTGCATTTTCTATCAGCGTGATCGGTAACAGAACACGTATTAATAACATAGACATCAGCCGCTTCTGTAAATGCTTTTTTAACCCATCCTTGATCGGTCAATTGCCTTGAAATGGTAGAGGTTTCTGAAAAATTTAATTTACAACCTAAGGTATAAAATGCTGCAGACTTCATGAAGACTGTACAAATTTAGGCAGAAAAACTGATAAATAAACGCTTATCCTTCTACAAAAACATCTTGAGATTTAGCCATAGCCCTAGCAAAGGCATCCTGATCTATAGAATGACTTTCATGCAGATCATTTAAATAGGCAATAAGTGTTTCTGTTGGCAAATTGCCGGTCAGTTTATCAGCCGCAAACGGACAACCACCAAAGCCCTTGATGGCTGCATCAAACTTCCTGCAACCTGACTTATAAGCAGCCTCTATGTGTTCTTGAGCGTTGATATACGTTGTGTGAAAATGGGCTCCAAACTCAATGCCAATGATGGTTTTTACCTGTTCAAACACAAGCGCAATATCTGCCGGTTTGGCTACGCCAATGGTATCTGATAAATTGATCATTTGAACCCCTATGGCTTGTAAGCGTTGACACCAATCCAAAACCAAATCCGTTGACCATGCGTCCTGATAAGGGTTGCCAAAACACATTGACAAATACACTTGAACTTGCTTATTATTTTTGCTTGAAATGTCTAAAAGATGTTTAAGTGTATCAGTTGACTCAGCAATGGTTTGTTTGGTATTTCTGATTTGAAATGTTTCGGAAATACTAAAGGGAAAACCAATCACATCAACGGCTTCAATACCTGTTGCCGTTTTAGCACCTTGAGTATTAGCCACTATGGTTAGCAGTTTTGTGGATTGTTTAAATGGGGCAATGGCCTCCACTACCTCCAAAGAATCCGTTAATTGAGGCACCGCTTTGCTCGACACAAAACTACCGCAATCAAGGGTATCAAATCCTACCTTGAGCAATAATTTGAGGTAATCAATTTTGGTTGGGGTCGCAATAAAATGAGGCCAACCTTGCATGGCATCTCTAGGACATTCAACGATTTTGACCGCCATAAGGATTATTGAGCATTCAATTGATTTTGGAAACGTCTGAACAATTCTTCATCACTCAAACCAGAATATTCTGACCACTTTTTTACTTCTTCGATCCTTGCATGGCTTGGGTATTGGGCAATGAATTGATCGTATAAGCGTTTGGCATTGGCAGGATCTGGGATACTCGCATACGCCACACCCCCGTTGATTAATGCTTGAGCTGCAATAGGGGTGTTAGGATACTCCAGCGCAACGCGCTCATATAGTTTAATACCTGGCACAACATGCTTATTCACTATCTCAATGTGAGCAGCCTTCATTAAAAATACTGCTGCAGAATCATGCTTGGCATTGGCGTCTGCAAAACGCATATAACAATGCAATAAGCTGTCAGAATTAAGGCTTGAAGTTTGACGCTCTAATGCTAATATCTGATCAAGGTCTTTTTGGGTTTGATTTGAGCAGGCGGCCAATAACAGAGCCAATAAATAAAAACTTGTCTTTTTCATTTTAATCGCAATTATACTGATTTAGTATTTGATTTTCCACTCAAGGCCATCAAGTAAGCTTTAATAAATTCATCTATTTCACCATCCATTACACCTTGAACATTACTGGTCTCCTCGCCTGTTCTTACATCCTTAACTAATTTGTAAGGGTGAAATACATAATTGCGAATTTGAGACCCCCATTCAATTTTCATTTTACTGGCTTCAATGGCATCTCTTGCTTCATTTTTCTTACGCAGTTCCATTTCGTACAATTGTGATTTAAGCATTTGCATTGCTAATTCTCTGTTTTCACCTTGAGACCTCGCCTTTTGACAAACCACAACAATACCAGTGGGCTTATGCGTCAATTGAACTTTGGTTTCAACTTTATTCACGTTTTGCCCGCCTGCACCACCACTTCTACTGGTTTGAAGCTCAATATCAGCTGGATTAATTTCTATCACAATATCATCGTCTACCATTGGATAGGCATATACTGAAGCAAAAGAAGTATGCCTTCGGGCATTGCTATCAAATGGCGATATCCGCACCATTCTATGCACCCCACTCTCGCCTTTTAAATAGCCATAAGGAAAATGGCCTTCAAATTCTAAAGTAATGGATTTAATACCCGCCACATCACCATCTTGTCTGTCAATTTCAGTGATTTTGTAGCCATTCTTTTCGCCCCACATGATGTACATTCTAGAGAGCATTTCTGCCCAATCACAACTTTCGGTACCACCTGCTCCACTATTTATGGTTAGTATGGCGCCTAATTTGTCTTCCTCACTTCTCAACATGTTTTTGAATTCAAGATCTTCAACAGATTGAACAGCCTTATGATACGCTGAATCTACCTCTTGTTCAGAGCTTTCGCCCATATCTTGAAACTCTTTTAATACCTCTACTTCATCTACAGCAGACTGACACTGCTTGTAGGCATCTGTCCAGTATTTTTTTTCTTGGATTTGTTTTAAATGTTTTTGCGCTTTTTCTGGTTGATCCCAAAAATCAGGCGCAAGCGTTTGTGACTCTTCGTCGGCAATTAATGCCAATTTCTGAGCGACGTCAAAGATACCTCCCCAAAGCCTCTACACGGCCTTTTAAATCTTTTAGTTGATCTAAATTCATGTCGCAAAGATACTGATTTTTAGTGCAAAATATTATTGGGCTTGAATCATTTCAAGCAACATGGCCAATGCCATATTGTTAGACCTTTCTATGATTTGCATGCGATTACCAGAAAAATGAAAACGATTAACAACATGTGATTTGGCAGAACTCACGCCAATAAAGACCGTCCCAACTGGCTTGTCTTCACTACCGCCCTCAGGCCCAGCTATCCCTGAAATGGCAATGGCATAATCCGTTTGCAAACGTTCTCTAACGCCCGTTACCATTTGAGTAACCACCTGCTCACTCACTGCGCCAACAGTTTCAAACAATGTTGATTCTACCCCCAATTGGTGGTGTTTAACTGAATTACTATAACTGATAACCGAACCTACAAAAACCTTCGAAGCGCCAGGAATTTGAGTCAATTGATGAGAGATATAACCTCCAGTACAACTCTCTGCTACACTTAAGGTCTGGTTTAATTGAGAGAGTTGATTGAAAACTGTTTGAGATAAGGTTTCATCTTGATCAGAAACAATGGCTTTACCCATTCTATCTTTAATCAATTGGACATAATGATCCAACAATTGAACAATATTATCATCATTATCTAAAGCACTGCCAGACAACCTCAATCTTACCGTATTTAAACTTGGCAAATAGGCCAATTTAATTTGCGTGGGCAAACTGTCTTCAATGTCTTCAATTTGTTTTGCCAATAAGGATTCAGGCACATTAAAACTCACTAAGGTTCTGTGCACAAATGCTGGCATCTTAAATTGTTGGGCAATGAGTGGTAAAGCTTCGTGTTCAAAAATATGTTTCATTTCAAAGGGCACACCTGGCAATGAAATAACCACCTTATTATTGCTATCAAACCACATCCCTGGAGCAGTGCCCAAAGCATTGGTCAAAACCTTACAAACACTTGGCACCTCAGCCTGCATCTGATTGATCTCTAACATCTGCCTGCCTCGGTTTTTAAAATAAGTTTCTAATTGCGCTAACACTGATTGGTTAATCACCATATCAGAATTAAAAAATTCCGCTAAGGTTTTTTTGGTGATATCGTCTTTGGTTGGTCCTAAGCCTCCAGTAATAATGATGAGTTCAGAGCGCTCCAAACAATTAGCCAAACAAGATTTAATTTCCTGTGCATCATCGCTGATAGAGTGAATGCGTTTGATTTTGATGTTGTATTTGTTCAAGATCTGACCCAACCAAGCACTATTGGTATCAACCACTTGACCAATCAATAACTCATCTCCTACAGTAATAATTTCAGCTTGCATAGTAAGCACAAATATCCAAACAAATTGAAGGTTTATGGTGCATTATTTTTCAACAGTAAATACCCCATAAATAGTTATACATATTCATTTGAATTTATCAACACAAAACAGATTAATTGAAGCGATTTTATTAATTTCACATCCGAAATACCAACTTGTTAAATGCCCGATTTTTCTCATCTTCATTGTCATACTCAGTTCTCATTATTGGATGGTGCCGCCTCAATTTCTGGTTTATTTAACAAAGCCATTGCTGATGGGCAGAAAGCAGTCGCCATTACGGACCATGGCAATATGTTTGGGGTATTTAATTTCGTATCTGAAGCCGCCAAACACAATAAAGGGGCAGAAAAAATTAAAGCCATTGTTGGTTGTGAATTTTACATGGTGGAAGACCGTCACAGAAAATCCTTCACTAAAGAAGACAAAGACATTCGTTACCATCAATTGTTACTGGCCAAAAACCCAGAAGGCTACAAAAACCTTTCTAAACTTTGCTCATTGGGTTACATTGAAGGCATGTACAGCAAATGGCCAAGGATAGACAAATCCCTCATTCTTCAATACCATGAAGGCTTAATTGCTACCTCATGTTGTTTAGGAGCCATCATTCCTAAAACCATAATGAAAAAAGGCGAAGCGGCCGCTGAAGAAGAGTTAAAATGGTGGTTGGATGTTTTTGGCGATGACTTCTACATTGAATTACAAAGACATGGTCTCAATGAACAAGATCAAGTCAATAAAGTCTTAATGGGGTTTGCCCAAAAGCACAACATTAAGATGATTGCTACCAATGACTCCCACTATGTAGACCAATCGGATTACAATGCACACGACATTCTCTTATGCGTGAATACAGGTGAAAAACAAAGCACACCAAAAATGTCTGATATTGATTCAGATGATGACAAATTCATCAAAGGAAAACGCTTTGCCTTCCCGAATGACAACTTCTATTTCAAAACTCAGAAAGAGATGTCTGATTTATTTCACGACATTCCTGAAGCGCTTGACAATACCGCTGAAATTGTATCAAAGATTGAACCTTTGAATCTTAAAAAAGACATTCTTTTACCCAATTTTCCAGTACCAGATAACTATGCCTCTCAAGATGATTACCTCGAAGCTTTAACATGGGCAGGTGCCAAAAGACGTTATGGTGACATTGATGCTGAAATAGAAGAGCGCTTAAAATTCGAACTCTTTACCATCCGCACCATGGGGTTTGCTGGTTATTTTTTAATTGTATCAGACTTCATTAAAGCTGGCCGTGAATTGGGCGTAGTGGTTGGTCCGGGTAGAGGTTCCGCAGCAGGTAGTGCGGTAGCTTATTGTATTGGTATAACGAATATTGACCCCATCAAATACGATTTGCTATTTGAGCGTTTTTTAAATCCAGAACGCAAAAGCATGCCCGATATTGATACAGACTTTGACGATGAAGGCCGTCAGAAAGTCATTGACTATGTGGTTGACAAATACGGCCGCAATCAAGTTGCTCAAATTGTTACCTACGGTAAAATGGCCGCTAAAATGAGCTTGAAAGATGTGGCAAGGGTAATGGATTTGAGTGTTGAAGAGTCCAATAATATTACAAAATTAGTACCTGCTAGACCATTAGGTTTAAGTTTAAAACAAGTGATCAATGCCAAAATTGAAGGGGTTAAAGAGGAAGTTTTGGACGCTGATGAAGAGCAAGAAGAAGTAGACGATAAAAACACCATATTGCTGCGTCAGGAGGATATACCTGGGGTTCAACAACTCAGAGAATGGCACAATGATTTAAAGAATCAAAGAGAAGGTGAAGTCCTCAGACAAGCCATGTTGCTAGAAGGTTCGGTTAGAAACACTGGCGTGCATGCTGCGGGCATCATTATTGCCCCAAAAGATTTATCAGAAATTGTTCCGGTTGCGGTTTCTAAAGACTCCAACCTCCTTCTGACTCAATTTGAAGGCAAAGTGATTGAAGATGCAGGCGTTATTAAGATGGACTTTCTGGGCTTAAAAACCTTATCTATCATTAAGACTGCCCTTGAACTGATTGAAAAAAATCACAACATCAAAATCGATATAGACAGCATACCGCTTGATGACGCCCTCACCTTTCAACTTTACCAAAAGGCAGAAACGACAGGCACTTTCCAATTTGAAAGTCCTGGTATGCAAAAATATTTAAAAGATCTAAAGCCAGATAAATTCGAAGATTTGATTGCTATGAATGCCCTTTACAGACCGGGACCAATGGAATACATTCCTAAATACATCAAACGCAAACATGGCTTAGAACCTGTTGAATACGATATTCCTGAATTAGCAGAATACTTATCAGATACCTATGGCATTACTGTTTATCAAGAGCAGGTAATGTTGTTGAGCCAATCGCTTGCGGGCTTCAGTAAAGGCAAGGCGGATTCATTAAGAAAAGCGATGGGTAAGAAAAACCTCGCAGACTTGATGAAACTGAAAGACGAGTTCATGGCTGGCATCAAAAGCAAGCAATTGCCTGAAGACAAATGCGAAAAAATTTGGAAAGACTGGGAAGCTTTTGCCTCCTATGCCTTTAACAAATCGCACTCAACTTGTTATGCTTTTGTGGCTTATCAAACTGGTTATTTAAAAGCCCATTACCCTGGCGAATACATGGCTGCTGTGCTTAGCAATAACAGCAACAACATTGACAAAATCAGTCAAATGATGCAAGAGTGCAATCGCATGGGGGTTAAAGTACTGGGGCCAAGTGTGAACGAAAGTGACCGTTTGTTTTCTGTTAATCTAAAAGGTCAAATCCGATTTGGATTAACAGCGGTTAAAGGCGTTGGCGATGCGCCTGCCTCAAACATCATTGAAGAAAGAGAAAAGAATGGCCCTTACAGTTCTATTTTTGATGTCTGTAAGCGTTGCAACTTAAGAAATGTCAATAAGAAAGCTTTAGAGGCCTTAGTAAAAGGTGGAGGCTTTGATTTCGATAGCAGTTACCACAAAGCACAATATTTAGTAGAAGGCGAATTGGGCAGTGGCATTGAATTGGCCATTAAATTTGGGGGTAAAAGCCAAGAAAATGAATTCAGTTCTCAAGGCTCATTGTTTGGAGAAACTGCTCAAACCACTTTAGCCGCCCCTCAATTACCCAAAGTTGAACCCTTTACCATTTTAGAGGAATGTCAAATGGAAAAAGAAATGGTTGGTATCTTTATCAATCGCCATCCTATGGACACCTTTAAAGTAGAATACGATGCCATTACTAACACCGTCTTAACTGAACTCGACAACATTAATGAATTGGTTAAAACCAAACCCAATCTGACGGTTGCTGGCATAGTGATTAAAGTTGATCATTTGATTACCAAAACAGGTAAGAATTATTCAAAATTCATCTTACAAGACTATTCAGGTCAACATACCTTTTTCGCCTTTGGTAATGCCTTTGATTTATTGAGATTGATTTTATACCCCAACCAATTCATTGTGCTTAAATGCAGGATTGAAAAACCTAGATGGGCCAAAGAAGGCGGCAATCCATGGGAATTGAATATTGTATCAGGCGAAAAAATGGAAGATGTAAGAGACCGCTACATAAAAGGTTTGAACATTGCCATTGATGTTGACTTTTTGAGCCAAGGCATGGTGCATGATTTAGTCAGTTTAATTGACAAATACCCTGGAGAAATGCCCTTGCAATTTACCATTCACCATCAGGTTAAAAAATACCAGTTTGACATGTTCAGCAGCAGCAAAAAAGTCAATCTTTGCGCAGACTTACTCGATGAATTAAACCGCGCAGAGCTGGTGTATCAAATACAACTTAAATAAGCTTAATGCTGAATGCTAATGCGTTTGGCAATTTGTTGTTGTTCAGATTGAATCAATACAATATAATTACCCGCATATAAAGTTTCTACATCAAAATAGACAATAGTACTTCCCTGCTTTAGTAGTTTGGTTTGAATCAATTGGCCTTGTAAATCCATTAATTGAAGGGTTAAATCAGAAGACAACAGTCCTTTGTATTGAATAGCCAAAGTGTGATTAGCCGGATTAGGAAACAATAAACATTCAAATGCATCATCGCTTAAAGCTTGCACCTGGGTGGTTGGTTTATATTGTGTAACGGGTTCGGTGATTGAGTTCACCTTTGCCCCATTTTTAACGCCATAGAAATTTGGCCCAACAACATAAGGATAAGCAGAATTCCAGTTGGCATCTACAGTAGCGAAATAACAATATATGCCATTGGGGTATTCTGGTGTAATACAGAATCTACCATTACTGGCATCAAGCACATCTTGAGCAGTGTCTTGAACAAATTCATAATCTTCTCTGAAATACCCTAAAGGATAAGTTGAACTAACTGCAGGGCCAGCCGTTACATTACTGCCATTGGCATATTGATTTCTTACGCTAATGGCTCTTAAATGATAAGCCGATTTGATTCGGGTAATGGCACCAGTGCCATTGGTGTTTCTATAGGCATAAGCACCATAGATCGGAAAACCATCTGCTGCAAAACCTATCAAGGGTGAATGTTTAGTGGTGTCGATGGCATATAAGCCATCAGCATCATATAAATTACAAATGCTTGAAATCACTTGACGATCAAGTTTGAACGCAGAAGGATTTTGATGGTGGTGGTAATTACCCATTGCAGGATGCCCCTTTGAACAATCGAAACCATTTTTCTCTGCAACTACCGCATCTCTGTTCCAAACATTATCTCCCATGCCACCTAAAGGACCACCCTTTAACGCATTAGCCATATTGCTCCATGAAACACCATCTCTGTAATCAAACAAGGCCACGCCATTAATAAACTGGCCTATATTACCCGGTGTAGTTGGGCTTGGTGTGCCTGTGTTTTTAACAGGATTTAAGGAGATTTTAAAGATAGCATTTTGAGCGGTCGTTAAAGAGGGGTTGCCATCTAAAAACGGCCCTGTGGTATAAGTAGGCACCCCATTGGTTTTAATGTAAACCCAGTTACTAGAATACGAAACTGTTCTAATATTGGCCAGAGCAGTATCTGCTATAGCGGTAGAATTGCCATTCACATAATGTGAACCTTTAATGGTTGAATTTTGCAACCAACTGGTGATTGCAGGGCCTTGGGCATAACTCAATTGGAGTATGAAGCAGGTGAAAATGGCTAATATAGATTTCATATTTTGGGTTGATTTACAAACTTAGACGATATTATGGATTATTTCCTTTGTCATTAGGAAATAGATTGTCTTTATTGAACAAGAATTGAACATCGTTGAGGGTTTTCAAAAAGGCAATGATATCGACTTGATCATTGGCGCTGAGTGGGAAAACAGTCGTTACGTTATTGTTCAGTTTGGCACTGACTTGCTTTTCTGCATAATGTTTCAATACCGCTTGCAAGGTTTTGTATCGCCCATCATGCATGTATGGATAAGTATAAGAAATATTCCTGAGACTGGGCACTTTAAAGGCAAAGGAATCTTTTGGTTTGAGACTAATGGCATAGCGACCTAAATCAGGATGTTGAGGATCAAAGCTTAATGCATTGTATTGGTAGGTATGATTCGTAAACAAAGGTTCTACATGACAAGCATTGCAATATTGTTTAAACTTCTCATACCCTTTGGCTTCCTGGGTAGAGAAAGTGCTTTGATGCCGTTTGACACTGTCGTATTTAGATTCGAAACTATTTAATGACAAAACAAAAGCCGCCAATGATTTTAAAAACAGGCTGGAACTGATGCTTTTACCCTGTTGTATGGACGCATTTAATGCCTGATAGCGCGGCAATCGATTCAACTTAGTCAAAACATGCTCAAGTGTTTCAGCCATTTCATTTGTGGCGGTTAATGGCGCCAATGCCTGCACTTCTATATGATTGACCGCCCCATCTAACATAAAAGCAGATTGCCATGCTAGATTGAATAAAGCAGGGGCATTTCTTTTTCCTATGCTATCACCTATACCATGACTCAAAGCATGATCAGTATGCGCAAATGCGGTGTAAGGATTATGACAAGATACACAGGATACAGAACTATCGGCAGAGAGTATTGGATCGTAAAACAACACTCTGCCCAATGCTCGCATTTCTGGAGTATAAGTCGTTTGAATTCGCGCTTGAACAGGTTCAGGGAAATAACTCGGCCAATGGTGTTGTTTTGCTCCTTTAAATGCCATAAGCAAGCCCACCAAAATCAATACTATGTACAGTTTTATTTTCATGGTTGCATTGGCACAAAGCTATTTGAAATAGTATTAAAGACCTGTTTAGCTAAAGGGCCTGGTGACATAATTTTAGTGGATACACCCTTGTTTAAATGTTTTAAAAAATTGCTTAATTGTATATCTACAATTATTGATTCATACTTAATATCAACCTGTTTATCTATCAAAGTTGCATTAGGCCAACGATATCCTCCCAAATGAAATTCCAATGCTGTTTTTGGACTTGAAGTTTTAACAAACTTCCCTTCCAACTTTAGATGAATATAGCCACTTTGCCAGGTCCAAAACATTCCATTTAAGGGATCTAATGCCCCAGATAAAGCCCCTGAAGTATTGCTTACACTATCTAAGCCAATGCTGTAAACAATGGTTTTCGGGGTGACGTTTACAGGACAATCAATTGTAATGGTATGCGTTAAAACAGAGTCGGACAATTCAATTAAAAAGGCGTTGGAATCTGTGAATATCAATTCATTGCTCTGGCTGTAAAATCTAAAATTGGACAGATAACATTTAAACACTTCTAATTGAAATGAATCTTGTTGGGGAGGCAAGCTCAATTTAAATGTACAGTTGATGGGTTTGGCAAAACCATTAACAGCCATCAATAACATTAAAATAAGCAGACGCACCATGGGACTATGCCATTACTTTTTATGGGGTTTAAACCATTCTGCCAACTTTGATTGCAATTGAACAAATGCCTCCTGTTGTTCAGGCTTGCACAACTGCCTAATGGCCACAAAATGTTGTAAATGCGTGTTTTCAATTTGTCTTTGAAAGGTATTTATATGTTCAATACAGTGTTTTTGCAATAAACTATCTTTACTGTCTAAATGCCTGTATAAATTGGATTTGTAGACTTGAATACTGTCATCAAGAGATCGAATTTGTGTTCTATGAGCTTGAATGAGCACATCATAGGCTTGAACCTGTTCAGCATCAAATTGTAGTTGATCTATAACAAGCTGTTTGGGGCCTTCAGGCCTGTGCTTGGGCCTGTTTAAAAACAAAAATAACCAGGCTAAATTCGCCAAGAACAATACCAATAAGGCATAATTTAAAAATTTAACTTTATTCATTTATACAATTGATTATTGACTGTGAATTCTGTTGACATTTGCGAAGCATCCATTGGGCCTTTGACAGAGGCAGACCATATAGACAAAGCATTTAACATGACAACAACAAGGACTATAGAAAGCATCACAATGGTTTTGGGTTTTGACCACAAGGCTTGTTCTTGCCAGGAGATTTGAGCTTGAATTTTATGCAATAAATCATTCGATGGCACTATGTGCTCATGATTGGCTAAAAGTGAAAATTGATCCTCTAATTCCATATCCTTTAAGACGTTTATTTTATTCATTTCCTTCATTTTTTTGGCGCATTGTGTTTAAATGTTGTTTGGCTCTGTATAACAATGATTCTACTGCTTTGACTGAAACGCCCATAATTTCAGCCACTTCATATTGGGGCAATTGCTCAAACTTACTCAAGATCAAAGCGGTTTTTTGCTGATCTGGTAATTTCTGAATCTGATTCATTAATTGCAATAAGGCTTCTTTGTGCACTAATGCTGTTTCGGGATGAAATGCCTCAACAGCTATATCATTGTGTAAGGGCATGTCGCCAAAAAGCGTCCATACACTTGACAATCTTTTTTTTCTTTTTTTGGCTTTAATACAATCCAAACACCTGTTGATGCATATTTTATAGATCCATGTTTTCAAATTGGCTCGGCCCTCAAAAGCAGCTTGTTTGTTGTATACCGTCACAAAAACATCTTGTGTAACCTCTTCAGCATCCTCCTTATTTTGCAAATAATGTAAAGCGGTATTAAACACCATTTTATGATAAACTATATAGGTTTGTTCAATATCCAACATTGCAATAGATTACAAAGTAAACCTAATTAGACGATTTATTACCTAAATACCTGCAAGCATTGAAAGCAAGCATTTAAATAGCGCTTTACATTTAATTAAAAATATAGTAATCAAACATTTTGATTGTTTTTAGACTGTTTGTAAAAACTATGCAGCGATTAAATGATAAAGCTTAATTTTACAGAATGAATGCGTCTTCATTAACGGTTAAAAAGGATTTTGTTGCTGGCTTAGTGGTTTTCTTAGTTGCTCTCCCTCTTTGTTTAGGTGTCGCATTAGCAAGTGGGGCACCTTTGCTCTCGGGGGTAATTGCCGGGGTAATTGGAGGCTTGGTAGTTGGATATTTCAGTGCTTCAAACACCAGTGTTAGTGGTCCGGCTGCCGGCTTAACTACCATAGTGCTTGCTGGCATTACCCAGCTTGGTTCCTTTGAATGGTTTTTATTAGCTGTATTCATTGCGGGTATTATTCAGCTGTTATTTGGCGTTTTAAAATCGGGGTTCATTGCGAACTTTATCCCCAATAGTGTAATTAAAGGATTGTTAGCCGCAATTGGGATCATTTTAATTTTAAAACAAATTCCTCACGCAGTTGGCTACGACTTTGACCCTGAGGAAGATTTTAGTTTTTATCAAAAAGATGGAGAAAATACCTTTACTGAGTTAATGCATATGCTCAATTTCATTCAGTTGGGGGCAATAATCATTAGCATTGTTTCAATCAGCATCTTGCTATTATGGAATAAGATTCGAAATCCTTTTTTCAAACAAATTCCAAGTTCATTAATTGTAGTGATAGTAGGTGTTTTACTCAATCTGTTGTTTCTCAACTTCAATCCATCATTGGCCATCTCTGGCTCACATTTAGTCAATATCCCTAAAATTAATTCCATACAAACATTATTTACTTTCCCTGATTTCAATCAGATTGTTAATACTAAAGTTTGGGTTATTGGTTTTACCATTGCCATAGTGGCTTCTATTGAAACCCTTTTAAATATTGAAGCATTAGAAAACTTAGACCCTCAAAAGCGACCTGCACACCCCAATCGTGAACTTATTGCACAAGGCATTGGCAACACCATTTCAGGCTTAATTGGTGGATTACCAATTACATCTGTAATTGTTAGAAGCTCGGTCAATATACAAGCGGGTGCACAAACCAAGTTGTCTATTATATTACATGGATTGTTTTTACTCATTGCAATTGTCTTTTTAGCGCCCATCATGAATTTAATTCCTTTAGCCTCCTTAGCCTCAATTTTGATTTTCACGGGGTTTAAATTAACCGCTTTCAATTTGTATATAGAAGAGTATAAGAAAGGCTTCAAACAGTTTATACCATTTGTTATTACCATATTAGCCATTGTCTTATCTGATTTATTGATTGGTGTCAGCATAGGTTTAATCATCAGTATATTATTCATCATTAAGAATAATATTCATGCGCCATTTACCATCAAAACCAATTCTCATTATTTAGAGGATAATCTTATAATTGAATTAAACAGTCAAGTTTCTTTTTTGAATAAAGCTAAAATCAAAAACACTTTATTGACTATTCAAAACAACACAAAGGTGACCATTGACGCTACCAGAGCTAAATACATTGACCAAGATGTGATTGATATTATCAATGAATTTAAAAACAATATAGCCCCACAGAAAAACATTGCATTAAATCTAATTGGTTTCAATAGTGCACTTAATGACAGTCAATTTAAATTGCATCTCGACAAAGCAATGCAAAAAAGTTTATCGGCTGATCAAGTTTTAGCCATTCTAAAAGCAGGTAACCACAGGTTTACTAATAATACTCATAATACTAAAAATTTAAATCAACAACTGGCCAATGTTGCACAGGGGCAAAATCCTATAGCAATCATTCTTAGTTGTATAGATTCCAGAACTACTACAGAACACGTTTTTGATTTGGGTCTTGGTGATATTTTCAGTGTCAGAATAGCTGGCAATATTCTTAATGAAGATATATTAGGCAGCATGGAACTTGCCGTACATGAAATGGGTGTAAAATTGATTGTAGTTTTGGGGCATACCAAATGTGGCGCTATAGCCGGCGCATGTAACCATCTTGAACTAGGGCACCTATCCCAATTGTTAGAAAAAATTCAACCTGCGGTTAATGCAGAAACATCGTTCCTTAAGAATAGAGATGGTGACAATTATGAATTTGTTGACAAAGTCGCAGCCATTAATGTTATGCAAGTGATAGAAGGCATCAAATCCAATAGCCAAATTATAAACCATGCTATGCAAGACGATACAGTCAAAATCGTTGGAGCAATGTATCATATCGAAAATGGCAAAGTGATTTTTTACGAATAAATAAACTAAGATTATGATCAATATAAACAGTATTCAGGTAGAAATTGACGCCGGGTATTTATACCAACTTCTAGCAGAAAAAGAATCAGACCCAGCCATTGCTGATATCTTTAGAGAGATGTCTGATATTGAATATGGACACGCAAAAGCCTTTATGGCTAAGAATGGTATGCCACTTGACAAAATGCCTAAGCCTTCTGGCAGAGCCAAAATGCTGGCTAAAATTGGCAAAATCATGGGCTATGATTACATCTTAGGGGTTTTATTGGATACTGAAAAAAGGTTGTCGGCCAATATCCAAACGGCCAGAAAAACCCATGCTTCTGAAGCCTCTTTATCTGACACCGCACACGTGTCAATATTAAAAAACATTTTACATCAATCTCCAAACATAGCTGGGGCACAATTGGCCCGTTTTGAAAAAAGACATAAATCTGTTGGTGGAAATGCTCTAAGAGCTGCCGTTTTAGGCGGTAATGATGGATTGGTTTCAAACTTTAGTTTGGTAATGGGCGTTGCTGGGGCAAGTACTGGTCAATCAACGGTATTGTTAACTGGCATTGCTGGCCTATTAGCGGGCGCCTTATCAATGGCATTGGGCGAATGGATATCAGTTAAAAGTTCTCAAGAATTATACGAAAACCAAATGCAATTAGAAATGGATGAGCTTGAGAGCAATCCTGAAGGTGAAGAGAGAGAATTGGCCTTAATTTACCGTTCTAAAGGCATTCCTGAAGACCAAGCAAAAACCATGGCAGCAGACATCATAAAAGATAAAGCAAAAGCACACGATGTTTTGATCAAAGAAGAATTAGGTATCAATGCCGAGGAACTAAAAGGCTCTGCTATGGAAGCAGCTATTGCCTCATTTGTTTTATTCTCTGTGGGGGCAATTATTCCTGTATTACCATTCTTTTTCACAGGCGGTTTAGTCGCTTTAGCATTGTGCGTTGGCTTAAGTGCCATAGGCTTATTCATCATTGGCGCGGCTATCACATTATTTACTGGCAAAAGCATTTGGTATTCAGGTTTCAGACAAGTATTATTTGGTTTACTTGCAGCTGCCATTACTTTTGGAATAGGCAAACTCATTGGCGTATCTGTTCTAGGATAAGTAAATGAAAATCATTAGCAGAACCATTATAGTCTTATCATTCGTGAGCTTTTTTACGGATGTAGCCAGCGAAATGCTCTACCCAGTTATGCCATTGTATTTAAAACACATCGGTTTTTCAATTGTATTTATTGGCATTTTAGAAGGTATTGCAGAGGGGTTATCTGGACTCAGCAAAGCGTATTTTGGCAAATGGTCAGATGTGATTGGTAAACGCATGCCCTTTGTGAGGATAGGTTATTTATTAAGTGCTATTTCAAGACCAATGATGGTGGCACTCTCCCATCCTATTTGGGTATTTTTTGCACGCAGCACAGATCGCTTAGGCAAAGGCATTAGAACAAGTGCCCGCGATGCATTGTTGTCTGATGAATCCACTAAAGAGAACAAGGCAAAAGTATTTGGCTTTCATCGTTCAATGGATACATTTGGAGCTGTATTAGGCCCCTCATTGGCCTTATTGTTTTTGTATTTTTATCCGGAACATTATAAAGAGTTATTTTTATTGGCATTCATACCTGGTGTATTGGCGGTCTTATTAACTTATTTCATTAAAGAAAAAACCAATATCCATCCGGAACCAGGCAAGGTTTCTGTTTGGGAATTTTTTAAGTATTGGAAAAGCAGCAACCAGCAATACAAATCTCCTGTTATTGGCTTTTTATTATTTGCCATCATCAATAGTTCAGATGTATTTTTATTACTCAGAGCCAAAGAGCTTGGGATTTCTGATCAAATGGTAATTGGTTTGTATATATTTTACAATTTCATGTATGCCGTAGCAGCTTATCCATTAGGCGCATTGGCAGATAAGATCGGCTTGAAATATGTGTATGCTTTTGGTTTGAGTTTATTTGCAACTGTATATTTCTGTTTGGGTTACACCAATGAAACAAGCATCATCATTTTACTGTTTGCCATCTATGGGATTTTTTCTGCTGCTACCGAGGGCATTTCAAAAGCATGGATCAGTAAGGCTGTTCACAAACACGAAACGGCTACAGCTATTGGCACTTATAGTTCATTTCAAAGCGTATTTACCTTAATATCAAGTACGATTGCAGGTATTATTTGGTACAAATGGTCTGGAGAAACTTTGATGATTTACACGGGTATAACTACAGGATTTATAGCCATCTATTTTTTATTTGTAAAAGAAAAAGGAATAGACCAAGACCATACTATTTTAGCAAAACATTAGCACTGACTTTGGTATAGCCTGTGCTTAATCCGCCAAAATTCTTGTTTTCTTGAACCACATAATGCCTTAAAGAGTTAATGGCAGTCTGGTCTAAAATAGACAATTGTTCAATCAATGCTTGAGCAATATTGTATTGAGGCCCCATTTTGCCATCATCTACCTTAATGCAGATGCCGTAGGATAATGGTTTAATAGCAATGGCATAAACACCATCTGCACCGGTTTTACCAATTAATTGCCCCTTAGATTGTCTCATCAAATCAGTGCAATAACGCTTCTCTCCTGCTATCATTTCAGGATAGGCATTGACTGCATCAAACATCATTTGACAGGCTTTTTGAATGTCTGCTGAAAAAGCAGTTGGCGCAATCAATTGCCTGTAAGCTATGGCTTGATTGACTACAGGAAAGGCAAATATAGGCGCTGAACAACCATCAATACCCGTTTGAATCTGCTCTTTAGGGTATTTGTGAAAGGCCGCTACAATGTCTAGTATATCTTGATGAAGGGCATGCTTAGGATCGATATAATTATCTATCGGCCATCCACGATAAACACAGTAGGCTAAAAACCCTGCGTGTTTACCACTGCAATTGTTGTGTATGCGCAAAGCAGGTAAATCTTGTTTGATTAACTTCACCTGATCTTCTTTCAAAGTTGGCATTTGCGGACCACATAATAAAGCCGCTTCAGTTAATCCGATTTTACTTAATATGGATTTAACCGTTTCTACATGTTGGCTTTCTCCATTGTGAGAACCACACATAATAGCAATTTCTTTTTGAGTAAACTGAAAATGTTCAACGGCCCCAGAACTCAATAGCGGAATTTGTTGAAAAAACTTTAAGGCCGATCTTGGATAGCACAATTGTTGCACATCCCCTTGACTGTAAACAATGGCATCATCTTCACCAACTATACAAATCACTCCACGGTGAAAACTCTCTAATACATCACCTCTATAAACTTCTACTAAAACTGGATTACTCATACTCATTGTTCGCCATGATTGGCTAATAAAAACATACAGGCCATTCTAATGGCAACACCATTTTCAACCTGATCTAAAATAATGCTGTAATCACTATCAGCAACATCGCTAGTGATTTCAACCCCACGGTTAATTGGCCCTGGGTGCATAATGGTGATGTCTTTTCCTATGCTATCAAGCAAGTCTAAACTCAAGCCATATTGCAAACTATACTCTCTTAAACTTGGGAAATACTTAATGTCTTGTCTTTCTAACTGAATGCGCAACATATTAGCGACATCGCACCATTCAAGGGCTTTTCTTAAATTGTGTTCAACCTTTACGCCTAGTTGTTCAATGTGTCTTGGAATCAAGGTACTTGGTCCGCAAACCATTACTTCTGCCCCTAACTTTTGTAAACAGTATATATTAGATAGCGCTACACGCGAGTGCAAAATATCACCCACTATGACCACTTTTTTACCAGCTACATCTCCCAATGTTTCTTTAATAGAATAGGCATCTAACAAGGCTTGGGTTGGATGTTCATGGGTACCATCTCCTGCATTCAAAATAGTGGCATCAATATGCTTAGACAAAAACAAAGCTGCTCCTGGGCTAGGATGTCTCATGACCACCATATCGACCTTCATACTCAATATATTCTTAACGGTATCAATTAGGGTTTCACCTTTAGAAACCGAAGAACTTGAGGAAGAAAAATTGATGATATCAGCACTCAATCGTTTTTGAGCCAATTCAAATGATATTCTAGTACGAGTTGAATTTTCAAAAAATAAATTCGCCACAGTAATATCTCTTAAAGAAGGGACCTTTTTAATCGGTCTGTTGATGATGGTTTTAAAATTATCAGCTGTCTCAAAAATGAGCTGAATATCATCTTCTCTAAGGTCTTTTATACCCAATAAATGTTTTACAGATAATTGTGTCATTCGTTGATCAACCAAACATTATAATTCCCTGTTTCCCATTGCACTTTAACACGTTGCCCCTGACCTCTGGTGTCAATGGCTTTGCCCGTGTAATCTGGCGCTATAGGATTCTCTCTGTTAAATTTTCTATCAATTAATACGCATAGCTCAATTTTAGATGGTCTCCCAAAACCAAGTATGGCATCCATAGCACTGCGAATGCTTCTTCCGGTATACAAGACATCGTCAATTAAAACAATGTTTAAATTCTCTGTACTGAAAGGAATATGGATTGGGCTTGCTACTAATTGTTTATCGTGGTGAGTGCGGTAATCATCTCTAAAGAAAGTGATGTCTAATTCACCATACTTAACCTTAGCTTGAATGATTTCCTCTACCCTTTGCCTAATGATTCTGGCAATTTGAATTCCTCTTGGTTGAAGGCCAATGATAGCTGTGTTTGCAAATTGATCATGGTTTTCAATTAACTCATAAGCCAATCTAGTAATAGTGGCATTGAGTTTTTTGTGATCGTATAACAGCTTATTTTCCATGCTTATGATTGTTCTGACAATTCCAAAATGGTATCAAATTCAAATGGTGTTAAAGGCATTACACTCAAACGACCCTGTCGGATCAAACCGATATTTGCCAAACGTTTATCAGACTTTATTTGTTCTAAAGTAACCGGCTGATTGAGCGCTTTAAACGGTGCCACATCCACTACGACCCAATTGCTATCATCCGTAGTTGGATCTTGGTAAGCTGTTTTAACCACTTTAACGATTCCCACTACTGCTTTACCCTCATTACTATGGTAAAACATACACAAATCGCCCTTTTGCATGGCCTTTAAATTGTTTCTGGCCTGGTAATTCCTTACACCATCCCAAAAGGTCTTTTTGTCTTTCAACATTTGATCCCAAGCATACTTGACGGGTTCAGATTTTAAAAGCCAGTAGTTCATTAAGGGCAAAGGAAAGCAAAATAAATTGGTCTGTCAACTCCATTACAAAAAGGATATTCACCATTTATAAATAATTGTACAATTAGCGTCCAATTTAATGACTTTAAGTCCTATTTTTGCGGCCTTTGAAAGGCTTAAAAACCATACTAGACAAGCAATACGAACAATGGAATCACATCAATTTTATTGAGAACGACCCCATTGTTATTCCGCATCAATTTTCTTCGAAAGAAGACATTGAAATTGCTGCGTTTTTTACCGCTTTAATCGCTTGGGGGAATAGAAAAAGCATTATCAAAAGCGCCGAAAGTTTAATGCAGCTTATGGACCAACAACCCCATCAGTTCATAACCCAGCACCAAGAAAAAGATTTAAAAGCCTTTGAGCGTTTTGTTCATAGAACATTTAACAGCACAGACCTTATCTCTTTGATTGGCTTTATTAAGACATTGTATGCAGATTGGGGCGGATTGGAACATGGTTTTTCTATGCATTTAAACCCCAAGGACCAAACCATTGAAAAGGCCCTGATTGGTTTTAAACAACTCTATTTAAACTCTGATTACCACGTTAAAAGAACAGAAAAACACCTTTCAAGCCCTCTAAGCGGAAGTGCCTGCAAGCGATTAAACATGTATTTACGATGGATGGTTAGAAGCGATGAGAAAGGGATAGATTTTGGACTATGGAAAAGCATACAAACCCATCAATTGGTATGCCCACTCGATGTGCACGTAATTCGCCAAGCCCAAAAACTTCAATTATTAAAAACCGATAAAAGCAATTGGAGCAATGCATTAGCACTCACAAAAGCACTCAAAAAATATTCTAAAACAGATCCTGTAAAATACGATTTTGCACTTTTTGGTTTAGGTATACTTGAAGCCCAGCAAAAACAAAGCCATCAAACCCTGGAATTAAGTATCCACAAGCTTGGGAAAAAATTCACAAAGCATTGACTTTTTTTCATTATTTTTGAGATCTGAATACCATGTCTAAAAGTCAAACCTCAATTGTTGAAATCATTGAACATTTATTGTTAAATCATGAATGTGTTGTGTTGCCTGGCCTTGGCGGATTTATCGTGCGAGACAGCCCATGTAATTTCACTGCAGATAAGTCTATGATTAAACCGGCTTTTAGAAATTTATTTTTCAATCCGCATTTAACTCAAAACGATGGTTTATTATGTCATGCCCTTCAAAACGAAAATGGCAAGAGTTATAATGAAGCTTCAGCACTTATCCAATCATTTGTAACAGATTTCCAAACACAAATCCAATCAGAACAATCCTACAAATTTGGCCGTCTTGGTGTCTTTTATAATGGTCAAAACAACATATGGTTTGCTCCAGCCAATGAATTAAATCTGTCTCTAGATAGCTTCGGTCTTGAGAGCATTCACATTCAAACTGTTGCTCAAACAGAATCACTTCTTCCAACGCCTGTCAAATCATTGATAGACAATGCGCCAATAGCTACACTTGATGTGCGCAAACCTAGACTAAAGCCTTGGCTAGTGGCTGCGTCTGTGGCCTTATTGTTTCATGTGGGTTATTTGTTTTTAGAACAAGCCCAATTGGCTCCTATGCCGAGTCAACAACACCAAGCCGCCGTTGTTCCTTCCATTCAATTACCGAATACGCCAATTGTAGAAACAACTGATACACTCTCCTATTCTCCTGCAGTTGAAGTAGCACCTGAAGCAGAAGTTATTACAGAAACACCTGCTGTTGAAACAATTCAAACCATAGAACCAACAACTCCTGAGCCTACAGTAAAATCTTCCACTGCAAGTGTTAATCCACCTCAGGTTGTAGCGAAATATAAAATTGAAACCAACGCCAACTTCCACCTCAATGATCTCCAAAAGAAAGGCATCAATGCTGAATTGATCTTTGAAGATGGTTTTTACCAAATCATTATAAAATAAACAACCTACTAAATACGTTAAACACCTATGTTTCTATCAATCCTTCTTCAAGCGGCAAACACAGTCGCAGTTGACACTTCAGCAGCCGCAAGCCCTGCCAATCAATTACCTAATGGCCTTTGGGAACTTACCTTAAAAGGCGGTATAGTAATGATTCCTATTGGCGTGATGTTTGTAATTGCCATTTTCATTACCATTGAAAGATGGTTAACCCTTAACAAAGCTGGTAAAATTGATGCTAACTTTATGTCAAGCATTAAAGACATGGTATTAAATGATAATATTGTTGGCGCTCAAACCTTGTGCAGCAGAACCAATACCCCAATGGCTAAAATGATTGAAAAAGGTATTTCAAGAATAGGTAACCCTTTAAAAAACATTGAAGTTGCAGTTGAGAATGTTGGTAAACTAGAAGTTTACAAACTAGAAAAAGGCATGCCTTGGCTGGCCACTATATCTGGTGCAGCGCCAATGTTAGGATTCTTAGGAACTGTTACAGGAATGATCAGCACCTTTGGTGGTATAGCCAGAGCTGGTGACCAAGTTAACGCCAGTCAATTAAGCGGTGGTATCTATGAAGCGATGGTAACAACAGTTGCAGGTTTAGTGGTAGGTATCTTTGCTTATTTAGCCTTTAACTTATTAACTGCAGCCATTGAAAAAATCGTTTATAAAATGGAAGCCAGTTCAGTAGAATTCCTTGACATCCTTCAAACACCAACCAAATAATCTTATTTCACAATGTCATTAAGAAAGAAAAGTAAAATATCAACTGAATTTAATATGGCCAGTATGACCGATATTATTTTCTTGTTGTTGATTTTCTTTATTCTGACTTCAACGGTTGTGCGTGAACCAGTTTTAAAAGTATTATTGCCAAAAGGGGTAAATGATGCGGTTCAAGTTAAACAACCTGTTAGAATATTTTTAAACGCCGATGGTCAATACGCTATTGACAATCATACAAATGTTGCTTTTACTGATTTACCTTCTGTGCTTCAAGAGGAATTAAGCAAAAAACCAGATGCAGCAGTTAGCATTCACGCTGATAAATCTGTTGTATACGAACGCGTGATGGAATTGGTAAGTATAGCCAATCGCTCAGGTGCCAAAGTGGTTTTAGCATTAGAAAAAGAAACTGTAAATTAATTATGACTCCAGAAATTGAAAGACGACATAGAATCATTTCAGGCATAGCGACTAGCATTATCTGTATATTGCTATTACTGATTTTTTGGTTTTACAACTTTCATTATGAATTAGCCCCTGTTATTAACGACAAAGGTGCTGTTGCGGTTAGTTTAGGCGATCCTAATAACGGAGGTCCTGAATTAGTGCCTATTCAGGCTGAATCTGCTCCGAGTGTTCCGAAACTCAACATGCCAGAATCTTATGAGCAAACTCAAGATGCTGATGCGGTAGCTCAAAAAAGCAGCCCTGAAAAAACCACCAATACGCCTCAAAATCCTAATCAAACGCCTCAAGAAGACGATTTATTAAGCAGCCTAAAGACCGGCAAGAAAAATCAAAAAGCTTCTGCCTCAGGTGATGGACCTAATTTTGGTGCACAAGGTGACCCAAATGGTAAACAAGGTGGTGATCCTCATGGCACATTGGGTGGCACAGGTGGTGGCGGTATAGGCACTTCCCATTCATTTGGCGTTAGAAAATTCTATCTTGGTAGTGGCAAGAATAATTGTAATGAAGAAGGCAAAGTCATTTTAGAAGTGACATTAATGCCCGATGGTAGAATCCGATTTGATAATGTAAGCCCGAGATCAAATGGTTCTGATTGTCTTGAAAAAGTGGCCATCAATTATTTAAGAAGCTCCAGCTTTAATGCAGCTGAAAATCCTATAAGTGTTGAAGGCACTATCACCTTTACCTTCAAATTGAGATAAGCACCAATGGATTATTCGTCCACAGTTGAATTCCTCTTTTCAAAGCTCCCCTATTTTACGCGCGATGGCAAAGCTGCCATTAAAAACGACTTAAACAATACCATAGCACTTTGCCAATTTTTAGGTCAACCTGAAAAACAATTCAAATGCATTCACATTGCAGGCACTAATGGCAAAGGCAGCTGTAGCAATATGTTAGCCGCAGTATTGCAAATGCATGGATTCAAAACGGGTTTGTACACTTCTCCTCACTTAGTTGATTTTAGAGAACGTATCAGAATCAATGGCAACATGATTCCAGAACAAGCGGTTATTGATTTTGTTGAAAAAATCGAAGATCAAATTGAAATCATTCAACCCTCCTTTTTTGAAATCACCGTGGCCATGTGTTTTGATTATTTTGCTCAATCTAATATTGACATTGCCATTATTGAAACTGGATTAGGTGGTCGTTTAGACAGCACCAATGTAATAGATCCAATTGTATCGGTTATAACCAATATAGGATTAGATCATACAGATTTGCTTGGCCACACTTTGCCAGCAATTGCTTTTGAAAAAGCTGGTATTATTAAACATCAAACGCCAGTGGTGATTGGTGAAACGCATAGTGAAACTAAACCTGTATTCGAAAACAAAGCCTCTGATATGGAGTCTGCCATCTATTTTGCAGATCAGAATCCACTGTTTTATAACACTGAAGTTGAATTAGACCTTGAGGGAGATTACCAACAAAAAAATGTGGTGACTGTACTTCAGACGCTTGAGATTTTGAAACAATTAGCTTACCCAATTAATGATTTTACAACAGCGAAAGCACTGCTTCAAGTAAAAGCATTAACACAATTCAAAGGCAGATGGGAAAAAATCAATACCAGACCTTTAACCGTTGCCGATACAGCCCACAATGCCCATGGGCTTGCTTGGGTGGTTCAACAAATTGAAAAGCAAACCTACCATAATCTTCATATGGTAATTGGCATGGTGAAAGACAAAGATCAGGATGCTGTGCTTCAATTATTGCCGAAGCAGGCTCAATATTATTTTTGTCAACCTAATTTAATGCGAGCATTAGACGCTAATTTGCTGCAGCAAAAAGCCGCTGAATATGGTTTAACAGGTCAAGCTTACCCTTCGGTTAAAAGTGCTTTGATAGCTGCAGAAGCAAATGCTCATGATCAGGATATGATATTCATTGGTGGAAGTACTTTTGTAGTGGCAGAAATTTTATCATGAGCAATGTACTAGAAATATATACCGATGGTGCGGCTTTAGGCAATCCTGGTAAAGGCGGCTATGGCATTGTCATGAAATATGGCAAAGCTGTAAAGGAGATGTCACATGGTTATGCGCACACCACCAATAACAGAATGGAACTATTGGCCGTTATTGTGGCATTAGAGTGTATTAAAAAGCCAGATGTCTTAATTAAGGTTTATACTGATTCTAAATATGTCCACGATGCCATCCAATTAAAATGGCTTAATAAATGGATTAAAACAGGCTTCAAGGACAAGAAAAATCCTGATTTATGGCTGAGGTATTGGAAGGTTGCTCAGACTCTTAATGTTCATTTACATTGGGTGAAGGGCCATGCCGGACATCCAGAAAACGAACGCTGCGATGTATTAGCTACTACAATTGCCAAACAAGGTCCTTGGAGTAAAGACCACGCCTATGAAAACACTGAAAAACAATCCTTGTTATGAGTAGAGAATCGCTTTTATTGTGGATCACTGTACCAATGTATCTCTTATTTATTGTAAGTGAAATTTACATCGGCAAAAAACGTCAACTTAAAAATTACCAGTGGCAAGACAGTTTGGTCAGCATCAGTTTAGGCATCATTGGCGCCGCCTTTGATTTTGGTTTTAAATACTTAACCTTAGGGGTTTTAGATTGGTGCAATGCCCATGCTATTTTTCAAAGCAATTTAATTCAATTATACCCCATTATGGCTTGGGTGCTGTTGTTCATTGGTCAAGATTTTTGTTTTTATTGGCTGCATAGGGCTGAACATTACAACAGAACCTTATGGGCTGTTCATAGCAATCACCACAGCAGTGAACATTACAACTTTACTGTAGCCCTTAGGTCATCTACCCTTCAGCCTTTATACCGTTACGTGTTTTATATTCCTGTTGCCTTTTTAGGATTCGATGGTATGAGCATCATGTTCATGTATGCAGTCAACCAAGTTTACCAATTCTTTTTACACACTGAACTCATTGGCAAACTCCCTAAATGGTATGAAGCCATTTTTGTAACGCCCTCACACCACAGAGTGCATCATGCCAGCAATGTGATTTACCTCGACAAAAACATGGGGCAAGTTTTGATTATTTGGGATAAACTATTTGGCACATTTCAAACTGAAACAGAAGCCCCAGTATATGGCATAACGAGTAAAATTGAATCATACAATCCACTAACTGTCATGTTCTATGAATGGAACAAGTTATTTAAGGATGTCTTTAAAAGCAGTTCTTTATCACACGCTTTTAAATATATGATAAACCCTCCAGGTTGGAGCCATGATGGCAGTACAAAAACCAGCAAAGCGCTGAGAGAGGACCTTCTAAATCAAAATTCCACTAAGGGAATTTAGGGTACTTTTTAAAGTCAGGTTTGCGTTTTTCAATAAAGGCGTTTCTACCCTCTTGAGCTTCGTCAGTAAAGTAATACAAGAGTGTTGCACTACCCGCTAATTCTTGAATACCAGCTTGACCATCTAACTCTGCATTCAAGCCATATTTTATCATTCTGAGGGCTATTGGGCTCAACAACATCATTTCGTGACACCATTGAACGACTTCATCTTCAAGCATATCTTGAGGCACCACTTTGTTCACTAATCCCATATCTAAGGCTTCTTGAGCGGTATATTGTCTGCATAAAAACCAAATTTCTCTGGCCTTTTTTTGCCCCACAATTCTGGCTAAATAACTGCTGCCAAATCCCCCATCAAAACTACCCACTCTTGGCCCTGTTTGACCGAATCTGGCGTTTTCACTGGCAATGGATAAATCACAAACCACATGCAATACATGACCGCCGCCAATGGCCCAACCATTCACCATAGCAATCACCGGTTTAGGCAGTGAACGAATGCGTTTTTGCAAATCCAAGACATTGAGCCTTGGCACACCGTGCTCGTCTTTATAACCCCCAATGGTTTTGATGTTTTGATCGCCACCACTGCAGAAGGCATCTTTACCAACGCCCGTCAAAACCACCACTTGGATATCCGGATGTTCCCTAGCATAGTCCATAGCATCTATCATTTCTATATTGGTTTTTGGGGTGAAGGCATTGTGGTAACGAGGCCTGTTGATGCTAATCTTAGCGATGCCCTCAAAGTACTCAAATAAAATTTCGTCGTACTGTTTAATGGTTTGCCATTCTCTTTGACTCATATGTTTGATTGTTTATATTGTTGTAGTTGATGATAATTATCTAAATTATTGGTTTGGATTTCAAGTATACTAGGTTCCTCGCTATTTAAAAACTTTTCAAAATGAATTGCTAGATCTTTAGCGCTTTGAACCAAAGCATAACTTATTTGATAGTGTTTGGCCAGTAATTCAAATCTATACTTGTGAGGTGTTTGCACCAAATGTTTTTCAGGCATATTTCGAGGCCCTTCAATTTGATCAAAAATACCACCTCCAAAATTATTGAAGATCACAACTTTTAATTGTTTAGGTATTGTTGATTGAAACCATGCATTGTTATCATATGCAAAGGCCAAATCACCTGTAAAAAGGATTTGTGTATGATTTGAATTTAAGGCCATACCCAATGCAGTTGAAGTACAACCATCAATACCGCTGACCCCTCTATTGGCAAATACTTGCCATTGATTATTAAACAATGGCAATAACATGGATGCCCATCGCACACTCATGCTGTTGGCAAAATGCAAACCCATTGGCAAATGAGGTAAATGATGCAGGATATAGGCCAAGGCATTGGGCTCCGTTAAGGCTTCTGAAGATTGAACCAATTGCTTTGAAGCCAATGCATTTTCAATATGTTGCCATGCAGCTAAATAAGCTGGTGATGGAGGCAAGGTATTTTGCACTGAATCCCATTGACCATGGAGTATTATTGGATTAGTTTGAAAAGGATCTGCACAATACTGTGTATCCGTTATGTGAAAATGAAACTTTGGCTTGTACTTTCTTAAAAACTGTTTAAGGGGTTTACTTACTACCATTTTACCAGTAGTGATTAAAACCTCCGCTTGAAGCTTAGAAAGTGTTTCCTCATCTGATAACATTAGCACTTTCTCCCAATCTAAAACATTGCATTGGGCCAACTTATTGGCAATAATATCCGTTAATACGGGATTTTGCAAAGCGTGCAATTGCGTTTTATTGTTATGATCAGCGCCATGCACAACGAGTATTTGTTTGCTGTTTACAACAGACTCTGGCCACTGAAAAGCACTTTCAATTTTTATTTGAGGAATTGTTGCAATTAGAAACTCAGGATATTCAAATGCTTGTAAAGTCGCTTCATACAAAGGTTCCCTGAGGGGCACATTCAAATGCACAGGACCTTTACGATCTGAATTGGCTATTTGCAATCCATCAAGCATGAGCTTAA
>JBIPPH010000035.1:0-20899 GCA_044368575.1 Bacteroidia bacterium | reverse complement strand
GTTGCCAATGATAAACCATCTCCATTGGATCCTGTTGTATTCACATAATAAATTTTAGAACTGTTAGTCGTCTGATTTTGTCCAAACATATTGATCAAAGCATGGGCATACCATCTGGCCAAGTAATCATTTGGATGGAGTGAATTAGATGTACAATGAACAGGTCCTTTGCGTTTGTATACCGAATCAGAAAGTGTGGTCATATCCAAAACAGCAATGCCATTGGTTTCTAATGATTTTAATTGTTGTAGAAAACCATACATTAAAACATCCCCATTGCTTGGAGACCCTTGTGAGGATACATCTGGCAACATATTGCCTATCAAAATGAATTCAGTATTGGGATTCGCCGATTTAATCTTATTGATACAAGAAGACATCCTTGCTTTAAATGAATCATTAGTAGTGCCCCAAATATCGTTCATCCCCATATCTAATATTACCAAATCAGGTGTATTAGGTACCACCATGGCTTTGCAATACTGATTGATCCAGGCAACATCTTTCCCCCCACATGAACCGTTGATCATCGTTACATTACCACCAAACTTAGTTTGTAAACCTTCTTTTAAAAGATCTACATAACTGTGCATGTATGGCTTAGTTGGTACAAAATTTTTGTTGTCACCTGCAAAACCACTTACGTTTAGACCCGCAGTTATACTCATCCCATAGGCTTCAATTACGATATTTTGTTTATTTTTTAACTTCGCAATGGTCTTAGGCAGTAATTGAGATTTATCGGTCAGCAAATAATTGCCTTGCCAATTGCTTCTGTCAGGGATATAGGTAACACAAGTCCATGATGTTGGGTTAACATTCATGAGGCCGTTGGGTTGACCATTGCCTTTAACACCAGCTTTAATGGCATAAGTTGAAGACAAACTTGCTGATTTTTGCGTAAGGGTTCTTCCATTTACAGAATAATCGGTATTGACTACGAAAGTTTTAGAAAAATCATAATTGGTAACACTCAATATTTTACTTGGCTTAAACATTAAATTGGCTGTACTGTTAACACCTTTTAACAAAACCAACTCATTGTAAATGGTATCTGATTGCCAGAAAGGCAAAAGATAATTTCGGGTATTGCATGTTGGCGCATTGCTTGAGTAATTGGGAAATTCATAATACCCTCCGCTCGTTGGGGTGACTACCACCCAAGCCGCTTTTGCTGGTGTGGCAGACCAACCGGCTTCAGCCGCATTAACTGACAAAAGCAAAGTGTTGTTGGCATCATAAAACACACAACTTCCTCCTGCATAATAAATAACGTTAGGGTTAGCGGCTACAGCTCCAGCTGGTGGCTGAGCATTTAAAATTACTGCCGAAAACAAACTCAATAGGGTAATTAAGCGAAACATATTGCTAAAATTAATATTAGCAAAAATAATCAATTATCCTTCTGAATTCAAAATGCGTTGGGCAAGTTGCTCGCAATAGGTTTTAATGGCGGTTCTGGTGGCTATAAAAGCCTGATCTATGGCCTCTGCTGTACCTTGCACTTTTGAAGGATCATTAAAATCATGGTGCAAACGAATGGCCGAACTTGGAAAAACAGGACAGCGTTCTGCTGCATGGTCACAAACGGATAAAACATAATCGAAATTTAAATGCTTGTACTCATCAACCAAATTAGATGTATGCATAGAGATATCTATCCCATCTTGCAACATGCATGCAACCGCTTTAGGATTTAAACCATGGGTTTCAACCCCGGCACTGTATACCTCAAATTGTTGATTAGAAAAATACCTTAAATACCCCTCCGCCATCTGACTGCGGCAACTATTGCCTGTGCACAATACCAATACTTTTTTCATACTTTATACCATTTTACTCTGAAATAATGACTCAATCTAACCAATAAGACCAAAGCAGGCACTTCTACCAAGGGGCCTATAACGCCTGCAAAAGCCTCTGGGCTATTCAATCCAAACACGGCTATACATACAGCTATCGCCAACTCAAAATTATTGCCAGTGGCTGTAAAGGCAATTGAACTAGATTGGGCATAATTAGCGCCTAAACGTTTCGACAAATAAAAGCCTAAAAAAAACATGATGCCAAAATACAAGCACAATGGAAGAGCAATTCTTAAAACATCCATGGGAATTTGAACAATCAATTGACCTTTCAAACTGAACATTAGAATAATGGTCATAAGCAAAGCTATAAGTGTTAATGGCGAAATTTTTGGAATAAACACTTGCTCTAACCACGCTTCTCCTTTTATTTTTCCTAGGCCATATCGAGTAAGAAAAGCGGCTAAAAAAGGAATGCCCAAATAAACCGCAACGGACTGCGCAATCTCTAAAACAGATAGTTGAACATTAAACTGTTGCCAACCCAATAAGCCTGGCAAAACTGAAGTAAACAACCAAGCATATACACTAAACATCAAAATTTGAAATAGACTGTTAATGGCCACTAAGCCTGCTGCATAAGATCGATCGCCATCAGCTAAATCAATCCATACAATTACCATGGCAATGCATCGCGCTATACCTATTATAATTACCCCAACCATATATTGAGGGTAATCGTGTAAACACAGTACAGCTAAAGCAAACATTAACAATGGGCCTATGACCCAATTCAAAAGGATAGACAAACTTAAAAAACGTAAGGACTTAAAGACATCTGCCAAACGTTCAAATTTCACTTTGGTGAGTGGCGGATACATCATCACTATTAAACCAATAGCCAAAGGCCAATTGGTAGTTCCTGTACTCATTTGATTGATCAGAATTGGAAAATCAGGCATTGCATACCCTAGGCCAACACCTAAGGCCATAGCCAATAAAATCCAAACACTGAGATAACGATCAATTACACTTAAAGATTTAGCCATATACCAATTTTAACAACAATTCCCTCCAGGTTTACAAGTAGTATTTTGCTTCTCAGTAGGCGTTAGGTCTACCAAGTTGACTTTTTTCTTTTCCGCATTGATACCGCAAAGATCTGGCGCTAAGCATTCTGTATGGGTATTCAATAATTCAAATTGATCTCCTTGAACAGACAATCTGTACACTTGTATAGTATTCGCTTGGTATTCAACTTCAATTTCAACATCTTTTAAGCCCAGTTCTTGCTCTGCTTTCTCCATGATCCCCAGCCATTTTACTGACGTTAATCTGTGCTCCACATCCGAGCTGACCCATAATTGAATGCGAATGGTGTTGAGGGTTCTAAAAGTGCCGCCACAATCAACAAATTGTTTTTGCACTTGCCCTACTTCAGTTACGTGAAAATGAGCTGGAATAGTGGATTGATCTGGCAAATGCAACACGATTGGTGTCTGCTTTTGCAATTGGTTTTTGAGTTCAGATAAAGTCATAATTAACAACAGGTTTTAAGATTTAGTAAACGTTTATGCATGCGATCAAAATACTCAATGAGCATTTGAACCGTTTTGGGGTTTAAACAATAACAGATGGCCGTGCCTTGAATCTCACCTTGAATGAGCCCAGCTTGCTTCAACTCTTTTAAGTGTCTGGAAATAGTTGGTTGCGCCAAAGGCAATTCATTTACAATATCGCCACAAATACAGGCATCAACAGACAACAAATACTCAACAATAGCAACCCTTGCAGGATGCGCTAAAGCCTTTAACACATTGGCCATTTGATTGTGCTTCTTCGAAAATTGATCTGATTTACTTGCGCCCATATATTGATATATTGCAATATTACAATATATTTGATATTTAAAAAAATTAACTCTTAAAACGGTTTTCTTGTTTGCGTTTTTCCTGAGCCAATTTGACCACGGTGTTGATGCTCTTATTCAACTCGAAACCCACCAAAATACAGAGCATATTAAAATAGATCAACAACATTAACACAATGATGGCACCAATACTGCCATACAACTTGTTATAGCTATCAAAACCATCCACATAATTAGAAAACACGTAAGTAGCCACTATAGACAAGGTAGTTGCCACTATCGCTCCAGGGCTAAAAAACTGCCAACGGTGTTTGGCCGAATGTCCGAAATAGTACAAAGCACTCATGATGAAAAACACCAAGGTGGTTAATGTGATAAACTGAACCACTTTTACAAACACCAACATAATGGCTTTGTTAATGAGTTTCTTTTTAATGATCCAAGCAGTCAATAAATTACC
This sequence comes from Bacteroidia bacterium, assembly GCA_044368575.1. Classification (GTDB taxonomy): domain Bacteria; phylum Bacteroidota; class Bacteroidia; order NS11-12g; family UBA955; genus JABMMZ01. The sequence goes on along the minus strand of JBIPPH010000035.1, from coordinate 16,764 downwards.
GGTCACCAAAACTGATAACGCCATTAAAATCAACATAGAAATACCGATGGTAATGAGCATGGACTTACCTCTTTTCTGAAAAAAGTTACGCTTCTTTTTTTCACCTTCATTGAAGTTGCTATCAAAAGCGATCATCATTGAAAAAATACCATTACTAGCAAAGTATAAAGCAGACACAAAACCAAAAGACAAGAGCCCACTGCGCTGATGCGAAACAATATCTCTCACAGTAGTTTTAACGATTTTATAAGCATCGTCTGGCAAGAAAAAATCCATTTGTTGCAAAATGGTTTTCTGAACATTAAACCCTGGAATTTGGATGTAAGCAATAACCGTAAACAGAAACAGTAATGATGGGAAAATGGCCAAAAAGAAATTCCATGACAAAGACCCCGCATACAAGTTAAATCGAGGACTAATAATCCCTTTAAAAAAGAATTGAAACACAGAGTACAAGGACGCCCCTTGAAAACCTGGCGGATAGATACTATCCAAAAACTTAATCACTTTCTTCACCACATAAGTGTTCTGAAGTCTTTCAGACAAACTTGGTTTAGTAGGTGATTGAGGGGTCATGGTTTAGTATCTGATTGTAAAATGTTCTGTTTCTTGTTCTGTTCTAAAAAACACTATACCAATAGCGTATAAGTCAATTGAAACGGTCACTGCAGGATGTTGCTTAATCTTTTGCCAAGCCAAGTGCATGTCATCGCTCCATCTGATGTCATCAAACACAAAAATACTACCCGTGTGAGCTTTCTGCAAACAAGATTCAAAATAGGCTAAAGTAGATTGCAAAGAATGATCGCCATCAAAGAATACATAATCAACGCGTGGTAGCTCATTCAGTACGACTGGTAAAGTTTGACTGAACAAACCTTCATGCACCACAATATTTTGAAGGCCCATTTGTTCGAAGTTGTGCTTCATGACCTTTACCAATCCTGCATTGCCCTCTAAAGCATGTATTTGACCATTAGGCAAAGCCAAGGCTTGATACATGGTACTGATACCCGCTGCACTGCCAATTTCAATTAGATATTCGGGTTGAAAATAGGTACACATACGCTCTAACAATTCGGCGTATTTAGACGATTTGGAACTATTTCTTACTATTTCACTTAAAGGTTTTTGTCCGGATTGAGCAGCAGCACCTAAGCCTTGCATAGCAATCATGGCCTTGCTTTTTAACATTTTTGATCGAATCAATTCAATCAGATGGTAATACGGTTTTTGTTTGCGCACCCTGATCACTTGCTGAACCAATTGGTAAACAAATGGTGAGTGAACAGCATGAGCAGTGCCCGCTGAAAAAAAATAAATCAGATAGTTAAACGCATATTGAAAGCGATTGAACAAACGCATACAATCTTAAGCTTTAGGTTGTCTAAAAGCTCTGATCATAGATAGTTCCTCATTCAATTTCTTTATTTGCGCGTTTGCAGATTCAATCTTTTGTTCAATTTGTTTTTTAAGCGCATCTGCATTTTTAGACTTGGCAAAAAACTCAATATTGTTTTTCAAAGTCTCACAATCCTCTTTGATGGCTCTTATTTTATCTTGAACCGCGCGTTCTTCTTGTTTAAGTTTATCCGCTGCGTTAGGGGCCGCAGACAATAACTCTAAATGCTCTTTAAAACGAGAGGTTTTATTGGCATCCGCTGTGGCCTTGTGTTTTTTATAGATAGCATCTACAGCTTTGCTGTATTGGGTTTGCAAATCATTCTTGACTTTCATCGGCACGAAACCAATTGACATCCAGGCTTGTTGTAAGCCCTTTAACGCTTCGAATGCTTTTTGGGCATCCTCTTCGTCTAATAAGGCTTGAACTTTAGCAATCAATTCTGTTTTTAAACCTTGATTCACTTTTTCTTCTTGCTGACGGCCTTTGTAAAACTCATCGCGTCGTTTGAAAAACGAATCACAAGCCGCTCTGAAACGCGCCCATACCAGTTCGTTTTGACTTTCTGGAACTGGCCCAATGGTTTTCCAACGCTCTTGCAATGCGATTAACTGCTTAGAAGTTGAATCGTATTGGGTATTGCTACTTAACGCTTCTGCTTGTTCGCACAAGGCTAATTTAGCTTTTAGATTGGCATCTTTGCTGTTGTTAAGGCCATCAAAAAACTTGCGTTTATTTTGATTGAAAACATTTTGAGCTTCTCTGAAACGTTTCCATATTTGATCATTGACACTCTCAGGAACAGGCCCTATGCCTTTCCATTCAGCAAATAAAGCGGCCATTTCATCTTGTTTCTCTTTCCATTGTTTTGGTGAAGTAAAGTTCATTTGACCCAACAACTCTGCCTTTTCACAAATCACTTTTTTAAGTTCAAAATTGTCTTGGCGTTTGGCTTTTATCAACTCTAAAGCTTGACGTTTTTCATTCAAGACTTTATCTGAAGCTTCCTTAAAACGCTTCCAAATATCTTCGGCAACTTCTTTACCTGTTACAGGCCCAGTATTTTTAAAATCCTCATGGTATTTGTTCAAAAGAATATGGGCTTTCTTGATCGATTTCTCAGCACCTAAAGCATCTACCTTCTTGATCAACTCAATTTTAATCTCGAGATTTTTTTGACGGTCTTTTTCTTTTAATTCATTATTGATGGCATGATTGTCGTAAAACTTATCGAGGTATAAACGGTAGTTCTCCCACAATTCATTCATGAATTCTTTTGGCACGGTGCGAATTTGACGCCATTGTTTTTGTAATTCTAATACTTGCGCAAATACGGCTTCTGTCTCATCCGCATCAGACAATTGCTTTAATTGTTCTATGATGGCTTTTTTGGCCAAATAGTTTTTTTGCTTTTCTTCTTCAGCACGCTTTTTTTCATCCGCTCGACGTTCCAAGAACTTGGTGTAATGCTTGTAGAATTGATCCTTAAGTTCATCTACCGGTGGTTTAAAGGCTCTTACATCATTCCCTGCTTCCGCCCATGCTTTTAACAAGTCAGCGCGTTCTGCCTTTACCATATCATCAAACAAAACCCTGATTTTTTTGAAGGCATCATGGGCTTCAGTAATGTTAGGTACAGACATTAACTGTTCTGCTTTTTGAACAAAGTCAGACTTTGAAAAACCAGAGTAATCGGTATGGTCTTTTTTGTCTTCGTCGGCTTCTAAAAATTCATCCTGCTCATCTGAATCACCTTTTTTTTCGAGTGAAACCAATTGGTTTTGCAAGGCTTGATCGTGAGCATCAATAGCTGAATCATTCAAGTGTTTGTTCGTATCTGTCATGAAAAAATGTTGAGTAAAATAGAATATGGGTTAAGACTTCAGTAGTAGAAAACTGAATAGTTTAGCGTTGTGTCATCATTAAAAAATAGAAATCATTTGTCTTATCGTCTTACAAATATAACAACTTCAAGTTTAGATTATCAAACAAAAAATGAAAACTTATTGTCCTGTGTAAACCAATTCTGCCAAGGCTCTTTTATTGATGTGACTGCTGTGTTTGCTGTTGGTTAAAACAACCACACAAATTTGCTTGTCAAATCTATTCCAAAAGGCTGTCCAAAAACCTCTCCACCAGCCGTTGTGGTATTGCCACAAACCGCTAGGCATCTTGTTTAATCTAAAACCTAATCCGTAGCTCATCCCATTAGGATAGTATGGAAAACTTGGCGTAAACATTAAGGCCATAGTTGATGGCTTTAACAAGCGTCCTTCTGACAACGCCAGGTGAAACATCAACATGTCTTCTACATTACTGTAAACACTTTTATCGCCCAAAATGGCATCGCTATAGTAGGGCGTATTGTATTCGTATTGATCATAACGACCAATCAAAACCCTTGAATGAATATAATTTGGTTGATGCCCTAAAAAAAAGGTTTGCCTCATGCCAGCGGGTTTAAAAATATGCTCAAATGCATAATCATGAAAGGCTTTCCCCGATACCTTTTCAATGATCAATGGCAACAACGCAAAATTGGTATTACAATAACTAAAGCAAGCATTTGGATAATTGTATGGCCTTGGTTTTTGCGTTTGTATGAAGGTCAATAAATCTTTGTTCTGCATATAGCGATTGGAATCTTTCCAATAGTATTCGGTTTCGTACATGTAGTTAGACAAACCACTGCGATGGCTGAGCAATTGGCGAATAGTAATGCCTTTGTATGGAAACTTTGGCAAAAATTTTTGTATGGTATCTTCTAATTGTATTTGCCCTTTTTCCACCAACTGCATCAGGGCAACTGCCGTAATGGTTTTTGAAACAGAAGCCAATTGAAACAAATCATCTACTCGCATTTTAGGCGACTTTCTCAAACCTATTTTACCGTATGCGCGTTTAAACAACTTGCCTTGTTTGTAGACTAAAACGGTGCCATCAAAATCACTTTTAAAACAATCATCTATACTATCTGCAAAATGTTTACTAAACGATTTAAATGCTTTGGGGTGTTCATAAAACCCAATCTTTTTTTCAGCTGCTTCACTTGCCCTTTCCCCTTCGGATTGACAAGCATGGAGCAATACAAATACAAGTATCCATGCTATGTTGATCGTATGCCTTCTCATTCCGATTGAAAATTACAATTAAGTTTAAAACAAAAAAAAATCTCAAGTAAAATACCTGAGATTTTTTTAAACAAGGCTGTGTATTACTTATTGTGTTAACGCACAGAATAGAAATATTCTTTACCATTGATAGTGGCCTTAGCAACTAAATCACAATTTAGATTGTTGTATGGATCGTAATCGATTTTAATGGTTTTGCCTGAACTGGTATTGGTTAAAGTGATTTTGCCTTTAACAAAAGTTCTTGCACATCCCATCTCTACTTTTTTAAGCAAGGCTTCATCAATAGTAACGGTAAAAGCTTCGTTATTGCGATTGGTTCCAGAGGCAGAACCAGTTACTTCAAATTGATCGCCTAAAATACCAGGACCATTGTCAAGTGTTTTGGTTATTACACGACTACTTTGCCAGTAAACAGTCCCTCTATCATTTTTAGCTTTGGCATTGCTCACATCAATCTTCACACTGCTTTGGCTCAATCTGGTAATGTTAATTGTTCCAGACAATTGCGTCATGTTGTAACCATCATTGCCAGCATAATAATTATCTGAATCATTGGCTGAAATCGATAGCACTGCGCTGTCTAATGCATATCGCTTACTCAAAGATAAATGCAATTTACCTGCTCTAAAACGGCCATCCTGACAAAACACTCCCTTAGGTGCAGAGGTTTTTAAAGGGCCAAAATCAATACTGCATTCTACCCCATCCCCATCAGTGAAACTACTGTCAGTGAAAGTAACAACTGCGCCGCTTGGCAAGATGGTTGAACCCGCTCTGGTGCGTCTGTCATTGGTCGAAAAATCATCCCCCAAATCAAATAAAGAAATGAACTCATTTTCAATGGTTGAATTATCTTCTGCAGATACTATGGTGTCTAATAATTCTTGTTTGTTTTTTTTACATCCTGTAAAGAGTAAGATGCTTAACATAAGCGCTGCGCTCAATATTAAGAGTGATCTAAAATGTTTCATAAATTTTATAGGCATTCGTCTATACTTTTTAAAATGGTATGTGCAATTTCGTGAATTTGTTCGATGGACACAATCAAAGGTGGTGCTAATCTGATTTTATCTTCAGCATACAAAAACCAATCAATCAATAAGCCATTTTGCACACATTGGTCGATCACCTTTCTACAGAATGAAGCTTGTTCAAATTGTATGGCTAACATCAGACCCATGCCATCAATTCTGATAATTTTAGGATGCTTCAATAAGTCTCTAAATAAATTGGATTTAGCATTTACTTGCTCAATATGCGGCTCATTTTGCAAGACTTTAATAGCAGCCAAAGCGGCAGCACAACTCAATGGGTGCCCTCCAAATGTGGTAATATGCCCCAACACAGGATGGTCTTTTAAGCAATCCATGATGTCTTTTGAAGTGATAAAAGCCCCTATAGGCAAACCGCCACCAAAACTTTTTGCCAAGACCAATACATCAGGCACAACACCGAAAGTCTGAAAAGCAAACCACTCGCCAGTTCTACCATAGGCTGTTTGAATTTCATCAAACACCAATAAAGTACCTGTTTCATTACAGCGTTTTCTTAAGGCAAATAAATAGTCTGTAGAACATGGCACATAACCCTTTTCGCCCATAACAGGTTCTATAAAAACGGCTGCTGTTTCCTTGGTTATCAATGCCTCAATTTGATCGATTTGATTCTGTTCGATAAAATCTATACCTGGCAATAAAGGGGCAAATGCTTGGCTAAAATAGGCATCACTCATTAGACTTAATGCGCCTTGAGTGGACCCATGATAAGCCAATTTTTGAGCTACAAATTTAGATCGTTTGGTATAACGCTTTGCCAATTTCATAGCGCCTTCTATGGCCTCACTGCCTGAATTGACAAAGTAGACTGATTGTAAAGACTCCGGCAACATAGCCGACAAAGTAGTGGCTAATTCAACTTGTTGATCTTGTATCAATTCACCATACACCATTAAGTGCAGATGTTTATTTAACTGTTGCTGAATGGCTGCAAGAATACTTGGATGACTGTGCCCCAGTGCACTTACGGATATTCCAGAAATACAATCGATGTAAGTTTTATCTTCTGCGTGAAGATAAACGCCACTAGCATTTTGAATAGCAATCCCAAGAGGATTGTCTGAGGTTTGCGCCACATGTCTGTAAAAATCTATATGTAATGGGCGTTTGCTCATAGCACAAAAATAAAAAAAATCCCCTCGCAGTGCAAGGGGATTTAGAGTTAATAGTTCTGTGTAAAAGAATTACTTTACTTTGCTTGATAAGTCAGCACCTGCTTTGAATTTAACTACTTTCTTAGCAGCGATTTTGATTTCTTTACCAGTTCTTGGGTTACGGCCTGTTCTAGCAGCTCTCTTTGTTACAGAGAAAGTACCGAAACCTACAAGGATTAATTTGTCACCTTTTTTCAAAGCACCTGTAGTTGCAGTGATGAAAGAGTTCAAAGCTGCTTGAGCTTGAGACTTGGTAACTTTGGCGTCGTTAGCCATTTTGCTGATTAGATCTGATTTGTTCATAATTTAAATAATTAATAAATGTTTATATGGTTTGTTTAATCTTGAGGTCAAAAGTATTTCAAAGTTTAGTAAAATCAAGCGGTGGCACATAGTTTTTTGAAAAAAATATTCACACACAATTCACATTTACTCATTTTGAACGCTTAGACAATTTTACAATTCGCTGAATTACAGGCGTTAACGAAGTGTTGTGCAAAGTTTTAACGGTCAAAAAAACATCTGCATTTTTATAAATTTTTTTTCTCAAAGTGTAGATTTCACTCAGTTTTTGGGCAATTTGAGGCTCTTCTAAGCCCATAAAAAGCGGTCTGCGCGTAATGTTTTGTGCAATTCTCTTCGCAATTAGACTCAAATCTGTATCAATCCACACCACAATGCCATGGTTTTTCATCCATTGTATTTGGTTATTATAGACAGGCGTACCACCACCAGTTGCAATCACACAATGAGCATTCGCAGCAGTTTTAAGTAAGACTTCTGATTCAATGGTTCTGAATGCTTTCTCGCCTTTTTGTTCTATCAATTGTCTAATACTTAATTGCGTTACTTGTTCAACTTGCTCGTCGGTATCAATAAATGATAAGTGCATAGCCTTCGCCAACATTTTTCCAAAATGCGACTTTCCGGTTCCTGGCATACCTATTATATATATACGCATCAGCTTTTTCTAACTCGAGGATCTAAGACACCATATAAAAGATCAACCACTACATTGACCACAATAAATATACAGGCAATTAATAAGACCGCACCCATCACTACAGGCAAGTCACTTTGTTGCAAGGCATCGATACACACTTTACCTAAACCCTTCCAAGCAAAAATATATTCTATAAAGAAAGCGCCTGCTAATAAACTGGCAAACCATCCACTGGCAGCTGTCACTACAGGATTAACAGCATTGCGCAAACCATGTCGCCAAACCACTTGAAATTCAGATAAGCCCTTAGCGCGAGCTGTTCTGATATAATCTTGCTGCATCACTTCAATTAAATTGCTTCGGGTTAATTGCAATATGATAGACAAAGGTCTTATGCCCAAAGCGAGAGAAGGCAATATGATATGATGCAAAGCCAAATGTTTTTCTCCAGTTAAGGCATCCAATTCGAACAAGCTACCAGTCATGGGCAAGCCAGTATAGCGATGCCAAACAAAGCCAAACAACCAAGCAATAATAACCGCTATAAAAAAAGAGGGCAAAGAAACGCCCAGGGTTGCAAAAGCCAAATTGATGCGATCAATCCATCGACCAGGATTTAAGGCAGACAAAACCCCTAAACCAATACCAAGCATTAAGGCAACACCCATTGAAAAAAAAGCCAATACTACTGACCCTAAAAAAGCTTCAGACAACATTTCTGAAACGGCACGCTTACTTTGATAACTGGTTCTCAAGTAGGGTAGCTTAAGCATACAGGTGCGTTGTCCTATAGCCATGCCTATGCCCTGATATTGTGGTTTAATGTCTGAACTGATAATAATGGGCGACAAATCTTTGAGGTACAAAATGAATTGTTCAGACTTGGGCAAATCTAAACCCATGTCTTTTCGCATAGCCGCTTTGGTGGCAGCATCTGCTCTTTGGCCTGCTGTTATTTCTTCAGCTGATGGGAACAACATGAATAAGGTAAAAATCAAAAGCACCACACCCATTAACACAGACAAGGCACTTAAACATTTTATACCAATCAATCGCATCATTGGCGCTTCATCAATTGTTTGAGTTTTGAAAAGGCTGGCACACTTCTACAACTCCATTTGTCAATAATCACTCCTTTGTGCCAAAACATAATCCCCGGATTCGATCTTACCATCGTTTTTAACAAGGTTTCATCGGCATTATTAAACTTAAATGGCAACTGGTGTTCGTTAACAAAAGCATCTGCTACATCGAGCGGAGAAGCGGTAACGGCGTATACTGCCATTCCAGACTTCAAGGCTTCTTTACTTGTTTCTTGTATGGCCTTCCATGAAGCTTCGTGTGATTTTTCTAAATGCGTAACGACAATTAACACAGCATGTCTTTGACTGTTTAGCAAAGAATCTTTGATCTGAACATCGTTGTCTGGTCTTTGAATAAAATCAAAGTCATGTATTTTAGATTTCCAGGCAGGAATAATGACTTTATCCACTCTGTTCACATAGGTCCAAGAACTGTCTGGCATGTTAGGATAAACAAAAGAATCCACTTGATTCTGTTTGGAATAAACAAACACCATAACAGTTGAATCTTTAGCGCGTTCGCCTTTAGGCACTTCCATCATTTGTTTGATGTTGTTACCGATCTTGTAAGGTAAAAAATCCCAAGCTGGCAAAAACATGTTACAATAAATTGTAAAGATAAGCGAAGCCAAAGTCGCCACTATCATGGCATTGATACTGAACAAAGGCGAAAACAGAGGCACAATTTGTTTGTGCTTGAACACAATGATTAGAATAAAGAACAAGAGTATAATGTCTTTATAAAACGAATGCCAAGGTTTAAGTTTTATAAAATCACCAAAACAACCACAGTCAGTTACCTTATTATAATAAGCGCTGTACCAAGTTAAGAAGGTAAAGAATACAATGACTGCCAACAACAAGTAACTGGTCCATTTCGATTGCCAGCCAATCAATAAGGCAAAACCCAAAACCACTTCAAGTACACACATGAAAATAGATAAAGACAAAGCATAAGGCTTCATCCCTCTAAAAAAACCTACCCAGAAACTATCTTGATTAACGAGTTCGTAAACAGCAATGCGTTCAGACACTTCATGTTTACTTTTGTCAGAAATAGTGAATGACCAATCTTTATTTAGGCCTTTATTATTTTTTTGATGTTGTGCTGTGGCACTTAAATGAATATTGACTGTTGGCAAGTCTGATGCAGAATCAACTGTTGCGCCTTTTTCTAAAGGATAAAACATATTGAACACGACCGAGCCATTTTTAAGCACGAAAATTTCCGAGCCATAGGTTGAATCCACATCGCCTTCAAATAACTCCATTCTTGGAGTCGATTGATTGAATTCGATGCTCACAAAACTATCTCTGCTGTTAAAGGTATTTTCAAAACGTTCATCCGAACCAAAGTTATCTGAAACACGCAAGTTCAAAGTGTCTTGTGGCGACTGAAAACTTGACGCAAACACATCAAAATACTCATTGAATTTTATACCTGTACCTTTGGGGTCATTGCTTTTAATGATCCCTGAAAAAATAAATAAGCAAGCGACTAAGATTCTTGAAATGTTGGTCAATAGTTTCATAGTGTTTAATCTTGTTTTTGGTGAATGGTAATCAAGGCAAAAATGGCGTAATTCATCATGTCTTGGTAATTGGCGTCTATCCCTTCGCTCACAATAGTGGCGCCGGCATTGTCTTCAATTTGTTTGGTTCTATTGATTTTCATCAATATTAAATCGGTAAAGCTGCTAATGCGCATTTCTCTCCATGCCTCGCCATAATCATGGTTCTTTTTAATCATGAGTTGTCTGGTGGCTTCGAGTTCATGGTCATACAAATCCATAATCTCTTTAACAGATTTGGTTTCTGTTTGACCATAGTACTTCAATTGCATTAAGCCTATAATGGCATAATTGTAAATACCAATGAATTCATCTTCAATCCCCTCTCCAACTTTTGTAACGCCTTTTTCTTCAAGACTGCGAATTCTAAGCGCTTTAATCATGATTTGATCGGTTACACTTTTTGGTCTTAGTATGCGCCAAGAATCACCATAATCTGTGTTTTTTTTCTCAAACAGATCTCTGCATTGCTTGATTTCTTGATTGTATTGTTGAAGCGTTATTTCCACGATTAGCCGTTAATGTTTACATTTGCAAATATATCCAATGTTGTCAGAATACAAACCCCTTTCAATTAAAATAAACCACAAACTACACACCATTGACCAAGCCTGGATAATGGGTATAGTGAATACGGGAATGGATTCTTTTTACGATGGTGGCAAATACCATACCATTGATGCCGCATTACGATTGTGCGAAAAACACATAACAGAAGGCGCTAAAATCATTGACATCGGCGGACAAAGCAGCAAACCGGGCGTTCAATTTGCTAGCACAGAAACTGAAATCGCAGCCACCGCCCCTGTGATTGAGGCCATTAAAAAACGATTCCCAAATACGATTATCAGCATTGATACTTTCAGATCTGAAGTGGCCTATGAAGCTATAAATGCAGGTGTAGACGTCATCAACGACATTAGTGCTGGAGACGATGATCCTCAAATGCTAGACATAGTAGCTCAGCATCAAATGACTTACATTGCTATGCATAAAAAAGGGGTTTCAAGCACTATGCAAGAGCATCCACAATACGACAATGTGAGCCAAGATGTATTTGAATATTTTAAAACGAAAACTGAGCTGTTTAAAGAGAAAGGCATTGAAAATTACATCTTAGACCCAGGGTTTGGCTTTGGTAAAACACTTGAACACAATTACCAATTATTTAATCATTGGCCTAAATTAATGGCTTTTAATGTGCCTATTTTAATAGGGGTATCTAGAAAAAGCATGGTATACAAATTACTTGGCACTACTGCAGAGCAGGCTCTCAACGGCAGCACAGCTCTTCACAGTATTGCACTTTTGCAGGGCGCACATATATTAAGGGTTCATGATGTAGCACCGGCTCAGGAATGTTTGAAACTGATTCAACAATTGAAAAATACAGTATAAAAACATAAATTTGTAGTATGAATATGAATGAGATCATAGAAGCTTTTAAACACCTTGATCCTACCATGCAAGCCCTATTGGCCACAACCTTTACATGGTTTTTAACGGCTTTGGGCGCCAGCGTCGTTTTAGTATTCAAAGACATGAGCCGCAAATGGCTTGATTGTCTGTTGGGATTTACCGGAGGTGTGATGGTGGCTGCCAGTTTTTGGAGCCTATTAACCCCAGCCATTGAGATGTCAACCGAACAATACTCCAAAGCTTGGTCATGGGTTCCAGCAGCAGTCGGGTTTATTACAGGTGCAGGATTCATTTACATCATTGATAAAATCATTCCCCATTTGCACATCCATGCAGAAATGGAGGAAAAAGAAGGTTTGAAAACCACTTGGAACAGAACCATATTGTTGGTACTGGCCATTACCATGCACAACATCCCTGAAGGTTTGGCCATAGGCGTATCATTTGGTGCAGTAGCCATGGGAGACCCTCATTTTACTCTAGCAGCAGCAGTAGCCTTAACCATAGGCATAGGCATACAAAATTTCCCGGAAGGCATAGCTGTAGCAATGCCCTTAAGGCGCCAAGGCATAAGTCCCTTAAAAAGTTTTTGGTGGGGCCAATTGAGCGCTATTGTAGAACCTGTAGCTGGCGTGATTGGTGCTGTAGCAGTGATATATGCGCAACCGATCTTGCCCTATGCTTTATCTTTTGCTGCAGGTGCAATGTTATATGTAGTGGTAGAAGAAGTGATTCCAGAAACACAAAGAGACAAATACGCTGACTTTGCCACTATGGGCTTTGTGCTTGGCTTTGTGATCATGATGGCCCTTGATGTGGGTCTTGGCTAAGCCTCATAATGAGTGTCTTTAAACACTATTCCCAAGCTACTTAATTCCTTTAAGACTGGTTCGTATATCGATTGGCACATCGGTGCTATGACCCCTCTTTCTTGAAAGGCTTTTTCGAGTATTAATTTAACCCCAATAGCCAAAGGCAATCCGACTGTTTTAGCCATAGCCGTTTTATGAGCATCCTCTCCTTTTAACACCAAACTACTGTAATGATGATAAGCTTTACCATGAAGTGTATATGCCACATCGTGCAGCATAACCACGAGGTCTTTATCTGTTGCTCTCAAGGCCCATTTTCGGACCAAAATGGCTTCTAAAATATCTGCTGCACAGCCTTGTAATATTGGCAAGGGCTGATCAGACAAACAACCAATGTATAACAATTGCTTGCATAAAATCTCATCGCCATGAACAAAATTCAGCAAGTCCATTTCTGATTGTATTGACCAATTGGCCACCTGCTGATAGAAATCTCGCAAGTTTGAATTGGGAGCAAATTCATAAATCTTGTTAGTATCAGTCAAGCCTAAATCTATGAGGGTACTCCATGCTTTGCAATAGCCCGGTTTTCTAAAAGTGCCTCTTAACAAATCGGCTACATCATCGAGACCGTAAAGGGTTTTATAAGAGACTGAATCCCTGTTGGCATAAGCTTCTAACAAGCCATAACCTGGCACCTCTATCAATTGTATGGTCTTAAAAACAGCCTGATAGGTTAATGCTTTTTGTTGATGATCTTGCAAGTACAAGGCCTCTCCACCTTGAGCAGCCAATATCACATTTCTAGGATTCCATGAAAATTTATACCGCCAAGGATTATCGCCGTCGTCTTCATCTGCAACCAAGCCGCCACAATAACTTTTGAAGCCGGTAATTTTTCCGCCTTTTTGTTTAATCTGATCAAACAAATGCATGGCACTCATATGGTCTATACCTGGATCCAAACCCATTTCGTTCAAAAAAATCAAATCATGCTGTTTGACTTCTGCATCAAGGGCTTTCATTTCTGTAGAAATATAAGAGGCAGTAGCCAAATGGGTCTTGTGTTTCAAACACAGCTTAGCTACTTGAATGTGCAAAAAGGCCGGCAACAATGACACCACCACTTGAGCCGATTGGATATATGGCTCAATGGCTGACTCATTTTGAATAGATAATTGTAAATATTGAATTCCTGTTATATGGCTTAAACTGTGTTCAATGGCACTGGTATTTTGATCACAGACTAAAATTTGATATGAATGACTTTGGGCATACAGGTGTAAATACTCAATCAAATACAAACTTGAGCGCCCGGCACCTATTACAAGTATCTTGTTCACACAACGAATATACTGCCTTTCGGTTGAATTCATAAAATTCTCTGATCAATATCAGCCATGCTTGAGAACAAGTTTTGTGTTTAATTGTTAATATTGTAGACGTATGAAAGAAAAAATTGCCATCATTGGGGGCGGATTAAGTGGATCATTATTGGCCATTTGCCTAGCTAAAAGAGGATTTACTGTAGACCTTTTCGAAAGAAGAGGCGACATTAGAAAAGGGCAAGCAGAAGCAGGCAGATCCATCAACTTAGCCCTTTCTACCAGAGGCATTGACGCTTTAGAAAAAGTGGGTTTAGCAGACAAAGTACTCAACGATGCCATTCCAATGAATGGTAGAATGATGCACAGCACTCAAGGGGAATTGACTTACCAACCTTATGGCAAACAAGGCCAATACATTAATTCTGTTTCAAGGTCTTTGTTGAACATTAAATTATTAGAATTAGCTGATGCCTATGATAACGTCAACTTGTATTTTAAACACAAGTGTACTGATGTTGATTTAAATGCTAATACAGCTGTGCTTGTGGATGAAAACGGCAACAGCAAAACCATCACAGCTGATATCATTTTTGGTTCAGATGGCGCTTGGTCTGCGGTGAGAAATGAAATGCAAAAAACCAATCGTTTTACCTATTCTCAAACCTATGAAAACTATGGTTATAAAGAATTGGAAATTGTACCAGGACCAAACAGTAGCTTTCAAATAGAAGAAAATGCTTTACACATTTGGCCAAGAGGCGAGTTCATGATGATTGCTTTGCCAAATCCTGGCGGCAACTTCACTTGCACACTTTTCTTACCTTACGAAGGGCCTAATAGTTTTGAAACTTTAAAAACAGATGAAGCGGTTGAAGCCTTCTTTAAACAGTATTTTGCTGATGCTATTAGCTTGATGCCAAACTATATTGAAGACTTTAAAACCAATCCAACCGGCAGCTTAGCCACCATTCGCTGCAAGCCTTGGGTTAATAAACACTTTGCGCTTATTGGCGATGCTGCTCACGGCATTATCCCATTTTACGGACAAGGTATGAATTGCAGCTTTGAAGACGTTAAAGAGCTTGATGAAATCATTGAAGCACATTACCCAAATTGGGATAACATCTTACAATCATACCAAGAGGCCCGCATTAAAAACGCCAATGCCATTGCTGATTTGGCTTGTAAAAACTTTGTTGAAATGAGAGACTTGGTGGGCAGACCAGAATTCATGCGCTTCAAAAAAATAGAACATGATTTGTGTGAATACTATCCAGACTTATACAAGAGTCAATACGAGTTGGTGTCGTTTGCAAAAACGTCGTACAAATATGCTCAAGACATGGGGTATAAAAACGAAGCTTTGATTGCCCATATCATGCAAAATGATTTAGACAAAGAGATTCAAAATGCTGACCGCATTAAGCCTTTAATTCAACAATACATCGCTTAAACTAGAGGGCAGCCATAACGCCGTCCCAAAGGGCTCTTCGGCTTTCTAACGCTCTAATAACATAGCGCTCTGCTTCCGCCCATTTTAATGGGTCATTTTCGCATAAATCTTCCGTCATAGCAATGGCTAAATGGCTGTGGTGATCGCCATCTACTTCAATATGTCTTTCTAAATAGTATTTAAAGACCGCTAATTGATTCGGCAATTTCTCTGACAAATCTTTAACCAATGCCATGAACATTTCTGGTATAAGATCTTCGCGACCAAATGTAAACACAGCTGCAATCACATGCGGTTTTTGGCAATTGACTACTTCAAACGTAAAACTCAAAAAAGTCTTAACCGACTCGGGAATATTAGATTCAGACAAGGCCTGACCTATAGATTTACCGGCTTGTATTGCTTGCATCAATGCGTGAATAGCAGAGGCATCTGCGCCCACTTGTTGCATGGCTTTAAGATACAACTCAAAATGACTCATTCTCTGGCCCTGCTCATCTACATCAGATTCTTCTCCAACTACAATTTCATTGATTAAAAATCTGGTATTGGCATTGCCAACTGGCCTCCAAGGCAAGGTGGTACAGGTTAAATGAATTTGTAAAGCTTTTAAAAGCGACATAAAATCCCAAACAGCAAATACATGGTGCTGCATGAGTTTTTGAATATCTTCTAGACTTTGAACCCTATTGTACAATGGATGCTGAACAACGGTTTGTCTGACGGATTGTATATTGTCTTGTAAGTGTTTAATTTCTGGTGTCATCTGAATTTTGGAACAAAAATAACCCGCTTTTGTTTAATACAAAGTCTTGATTTTGTCAAAAAAATCAGGAAAAGATTTGGAGACATCTTCTATGGCATCCAATTGTACTTGACCAACAAAAGCCAATAAGCTACATGCCATGATTATGCGGTGATCCTTATACGCTTTCACTTGAAACAATGGATTAGGATTAACCCCGTGCGTGACTTTTAATGTTTGCGCATCTGCAGACAACTCATAGCTTAACCCATAGGGCGCTAAGTTGCTGAGCATTGCCTGCAAGCGATTGCTTTCTTTGTGTATCTGATGGGCCAAACCCGAAAACACAACTTGCCTTTGACTAACTGCACACAAGGCCAACATGACAGGAAAAAGATCAGGCGTTGAAGTCAAATCAAAATGCAACAAACTTGATTCAATAGCAGCGCCTTGGGTTTTGAATACTTTTAAGCCAACTGGTGAATCAGCGCAATGTACACCCCAAGCTTTCATGTATTGAGCAACAACGGCATCACCTTGCGCTGAACTTAATGTTAAATTTGGCAAGCTAATTTCAGCCTGCTCAGATAAGGCAGCCCAAGCTAAAACAAAAGCCGCTGAACTCCAATCAGCCTCTATGGTTTTGGGCAAGTCATCAGCAAACAG
>JBIPPH010000062.1:0-6704 GCA_044368575.1 Bacteroidia bacterium | reverse complement strand
CCACGGACATGTTTATGTTAGAAATGGCTGCATCTATTTAAGTAAAGTTGCCCTGATTCAAAACGGACTTATTATAGGCGATCAACCGTTGATGTATGTCATGGATAAAAAGCAATCCATCAATATTGACAACATGGATGATCTTGAATTAATTAAAGCATACTTATGAAAATCGGTATCATTGAACCCAAAGACTTTTCAGCAATTGCGCTCAGTGAATTATCAAAATTCGCAGAAGTGCAATTATGGGATGGCAAAGATTTAGACCAATTTATTGCTGATAAAGACTGTCTATTTATTCGATTGTCTATAGAATGGAATAACGCAGTTTTATCAAAAGCAAAAGCTTTAAAATATTTGTGTTCGCCAACTACAGGTTTAAACCACATTGATTTGAATTATTGCGAATCAAACGA
Organism: Bacteroidia bacterium; assembly: GCA_044368575.1. Lineage (GTDB taxonomy): Bacteria > Bacteroidota > Bacteroidia > NS11-12g > UBA955 > JABMMZ01. The sequence continues at coordinate 6,288 of JBIPPH010000062.1, read as the reverse complement.
GATTCAAGTCATATCTTTAAAGGGTGAAACAAGCTTTTTAAACACCATACGCGCCACACCAGAACACACATTAGGTTTGATACTAGCTTTGCTTAGAAATTATGCCCACGCATTTATTCATAAGGCAGAAGACTGGAACAGGGATGCCTATAAAGGCGATGAAATTTACGGGAATACAATTGGCATTATTGGCTTGGGAAGAGTTGGTGCTATTCTTGCAGATTATTTACAACAGATGGGCGCTTTTGTAAGGTTTTACGACCCCAATGTAAAGCATAACATTTATCCTCAATCTGATAGTATTCAAGACTTGATAGATGAGTCTCAGATTATAGTTTTGTGCAGCAGTTACGATTTAGCAACGGGCAGTATTTTAAGCCATGAGCACCTTGATGCAATGCAAAATAAATACTTTGTAAATACTGCAAGAGCAGAACTATATGACGAATCCTATATGGTTCAATTAGCATCAAAACATCATTTTAAAGGTTTGGCCATAGATGTTATCCAAAACGAACAAGGCAATAGACAACATTTACAAGCATTGCTTGATAACATCCACAACAGCAATCTTATTGTAACGCCACATATTGCCGGTGCAACGCATCAATCAATGCCGAAGACGGAATTGTATATAGCCCAAAAATTGACTCAGTTGATTTGAAAAAAGCACTTTTAATTTATACACTTACTGAATCAAACTATCAAAATGCACTCAAGCAAGGTGTTGATGTGGTGATTTGTTTTGAATCAAAACTACCTGCTGACCAAAGTCAAATAACAATCATATTGGCAGATGATTATAGAGTTGAAGGCAGCTGGAAGGCCTATGAGCACAATCGTCAATTGTGGAATAACATGAAAGCTAAGTCAGCAAACGAGTGGCTAATTAAAGGGATTGATATTTCGCCCATGGTACTTAAAAAATGGTACTGGGGCAACCAAGCTATAGGGTCTATTTTTGCAGCAGCAGAACCATATAAAAACAGCCATGAATGGATAGTTCAAGTCAGTTATTTTTCTAAAAACAGAATCAAACAAACCCTTAAATGGTTTAAACTACAATTCATTAGTTGGTACAAATCAATAGTAGATAAAACCACAGTTCCACCAATTATCAATCGAAAAATAGGGGTACTGATAAACAATGAGTTTGAACTATTGCAGTATCGATCCATACTTGAACATTTACCAGAACAAGACATTTTAGTCTTTCACTATGGCAATATTAATCTTAATTCATTGGGTGCTATAGCCACTGTCAATATAGCCAATATCCAATCAAGTATACCTTTCAAATGCTTCACTTATTTCAAATGGAATACTGAGGAATTATCTGCATATAATTTCCTTCAATCCAAATGGTTTAATACCGCTAACGCTATAGAGCGCATCAACTATATCAAATCATCCTCGGTCAGCGTACTTCTGATGAATGTGGCTGAAAATTTACCCTTAAGAAATCTATTGAAACCGATTTTAGGCAATGATGTTATTTTGTGCAATACCATGAATGGTTTAAAAGCTGGCGAAGCGCACGACGCGGATGTCAATTTTGATTATTGGTTTGTTTGGAATCAGTCTTTGAAATCTATGTTGCACACAATTTGCCAAATACCTTTAGATAAGTTAATTGAAGTTGGTCATTTATCGCAAGATTTAATAGCCCATTATACGAATCAAAATACGCATAATGCCTTTTTAGAGCAACATAAAGGCAAAAGGGTAGTATCAGTATTTTCCGTTAAAGGCGACAGACTTGAAAAAATAACAATTATTAAATGGATGCATCAAGTCATTGCTTCTAGACCAGATGTTGTATTCATGTACAAGCGCCATCCATTAGAGACTGTATCAAATTTGCCGCACTTAACTTCAGAACGTATATACCTTGTGCCCGATCAGTTTAGTAATGATAAACAAGCGCTTTATGACCAAATTTATGCCTCAGAATTTATAATTGTTTTTGGTTCAACTGTGGCTTATGAATCTGCATGGTTAAATACCAAAGCTTATAATTTTGAACTCAGAAAAACGCCATTCATTCAGCATGGTTCAGACCCTTATATTCAAACGATAAGTTCTACTGATGAACTCGACAAAGTACTTGCAGAAACCCCTCAAGAAAAGTCTGCAATGCAAGCTTCTACAAGTGTAGCTAAGCGTATTGCAGACTTTATTTTATCTCATGTTAAGTCGTTTTAAATACCCTCAAAGCATCTGGGCAAAAAATATCATTGCTTGGTTAAAGCAAAACCATGTTGCTAATACCAATATGGTTGATGCCCCTTGTGGCAATGGATTGATGGGCTATCTTATGGCTCAAACTTTCAAAGATTCAAATGTGTTGTTATTAGATATACGAACAAGTTTATTGGATTCGCCATACGTTAAAGCGCAAAATTTAAAACCTCAGGTGGCTGATTTGCATACAGTATCAATACCCCAATCTGATGTCTGGTTAATGATCAATTCACTTTATTGTTTAGATCATGCCACAACTATATTACAGCAGCACAGTAAATCTTTCAAGACCATCGTATTTGTTTTGCCCTTGATTGAGCGTTTCAACTACAAGTATTTCATGAAAAAAAATCCTGGTTTTACAAATCCTTCTGTAATGAGCAAAGAGCAATTAAAGGCAGTTATGTCAGAACAAGGCTTTAGTACTTGTTATACATCCGAAATGGTTAAATTACCCAATCACTTTTTTCAACGACTATTCGAAGCTGTTAGATTGCCAATAGCTATTCAAAATAGATTGATGTATTGCTTAGATCACTTATTATTTTTTCTCCCTAACCAGTATGAATGGATCATTTTTAAAGCAGATGCATAAAGTCATTTTAAGTTTTGATTATGAGATTTATTTTGATGGTAAAAACGACTACCAATCATTAATTGACAATACCAATAACATTTTATCTATTGCCAAAATGCATAGGGTTAAATGTGTGTTTTTCATTGACAGCTACTACTTAATTCAACTTCAAAATGTTATTTTGAAAGCTCCATACGATGCCATTTGTAAACAGATTAAACAAATGCAAGCAGAGGGTCATGAAGTGCAATACCATTTTCATCCCCATTGGGTGAATGCGGTTTTTGATCATGATCAACAAGAATGGCAATTTGATAAATCAGAATATTCCTACTCAGATTTAGTTAACAGATATGGTGATCAGAAGGCCAATGAGGCATTTGAAAAAGGCCTTAAAATCTTTGAACAAATTTGTGCCTATAAACCAATTGCTTTCAGGGCTGGTGGTTTATCTGTTCAAGGGGCTGAACAAGCCTTTATTGATGTATTAAAACAGCATCAATTTAAATATGATTCAAGTGTTTTTCCAAACTTAATCATTAAGTCCAAATTCTTAAACATTGATCATCAAGCTGCACCAATCAAAGACCAATGGTATATCGATGAATCTTTTTTAAAGGTAGCTAATCAACCATCGGGTCTGATTGAAATACCATTAATGATGCTTAATCATTTAAATGGAAAACTATTCTTTAGGGCATGGAATAGTTTTAAATACAGATTTTTAAAAGCTATTGAAACAAAGAAAAAACCTAATAGAAATGCTGGAAAGCCAATGGATTTACAAATCGTTTCTACTCACTTTCCAAATAGTATTACGTTTGATTTATCATCAGGTGCTGACTCAAACATGATGAAATATTATACTCAACAGTTTTTCTTTCAGAAAAGGTACTTAATGTGTTTGATTGCTCATCCTAAAAGCATGGATACAGCAGCTCAACTTGTAATGAATCGTTATTGTCAGTGGCTAAGTAAAAAGTCTTATAAAGTGATAGGTTTTACAGATTTAAATTGAGTACTCCAGTCTTATTTATAGCGTATCAATTTCCACCAATGGCTGGACCAGGGGTGCACAGAAGTTTACAGTTTTCAAAACATTTAGTTGACTGTAATTACCAGCCCATAGTTTTGACAATAGATATGCCAGGCATCAGAGCGGCGCACTACCCTACAGACAGTACTTTACTCGAAGGTTTTCCGGAATCGGTTCAGATTGTTCGCACCCCATATGCGCAACCAAGCAAATGGATAAAACTTTTAAACCGCCTCAGAGTGTATAGAATCTTTTGGGCCATACTCTACCCTATTTTTTGGGAGAAAATGGCTCTATGGCCGTTTAAAACGCTTAAAACAGCCAAACAAATAGTATCAGAACATAAAATCCCTTTGGTCTATACAACATCGGGGCCTTTTTCTGCTTTGATATTGGGTTATTTATTGAAGCGATCAATGGGCATTAAATGGGTAGCAGACCTCAGAGACCCATACACAGATGCGTATTCTTGGCGTTTTCCGACCTACTGGCATTGGTTAATTTCAAGGCGATTTGAAACTTGGATACTTTCCAAAACAGACCATTTGATTGTGAATACGGAAGCTGTGAAGGCACTTTATTTACAACGCGGCATACTAGATGCTCAACGAATTAGTGTAATAGGCAATGGCTACTAGAACCCCTTTAATTATTGCGTATTCAGGTACTTTAGAGGCCTATGAACCACCAAAAAACAGGTGGCTTAAAGCCTTGCTTTCGCTTGTTTGGACCTATAAAAACAACAGCATAGATGCTAGTACGCGCTCTGCTTTTTATCTCATTAAAGCAGTTGCCATTCTGAAAGAAAGGTTTGGTATAAGCCCTGATGAATTATCAATTCAACTATGGGGCAATATTGATGCTATACATTTGGAATGGTTTAAATCACATAATGTTTCAGAGTATTTTACCATTGAGGGATTTACAGACAAAAACACTTCAATGCAAAAATTATCAAAAGCTGATTTATTGTTTTTGCCGCTTGAAAGGGCAACTCAAAAAGGTCAGAAAACGTTATTTATACCAGGCAAACTTTATGATTATTTAAAGCTCAGAAAGCCCATATTGGCTTTGTGTGAGGCCTCAGATTGCAAAGACCTTGTGGTGGCCTCTGGTTTAGGATTTTGTTTTGAACCAGATCAAGCGGAAGAAATTGCTAAGGGCTTATTTCCTGTCATCAAACAACCACAATTATTGTCAGCTTTAAAACCTAATGAAGCCGTTATAACTGCTTGTTCTTTTTCTGAACGAACCAAATCATTGGCTTCTATTTTTAACAACCTTTTAAATGACTCCAACGCCTAAAAAAATTCTGGGCATATCTGCTTATTACCACGATTCAGCGGCAGCTATTGTTGTGGGTGGTCAAATCATTGCCGCCGCACAAGAAGAACGTTTTACGAGAATTAAACATACTTCAGACTTTCCATACGAAGCGGTTAAATATTGTTTAGAAGCATCTGGATTAAGCTTGAATGAATTAGATGCTGTGGTATTCTATGATAAGCCATTCTTAAAATTTGAACGTTTATTAGAAACTTATTATGCCTTTGCGCCTAAAGGTCTATTATCATTTTTAAAGGCTATTCCGATATGGCTCAATGAGAAATTATTCTTAAAAAAACAGCTCAGAACAGCTTTAAAAAGTATTAATGATAATCACAAGGTGCAGGTACCTATTTTGTTTCCTGAACACCATTTATCTCATGCTGCAAGCGCCTATTATGCTTCGCCATTTAATGAATCCGCTATTCTAACCATTGATGGTGTAGGAGAGTGGACTACTGCATCAATTGCTTATGGCGAAAACAAGCAAATTAAGATTTTAAAATCTATGCAATTCCCCCATTCAGTTGGGTTATTGTATTCTGCATTCACTTATTATTTGGGCTTTACGGTTAATTCAGGTGAGTATAAGTTAATGGGATTAGCGCCATATGGTGAAGCCAATGCCGATCAAACGAAACAGTTCATTGCTGCCATAAAAAAAGAATTGATAGACATTAAACAAGACGGCTCTATTTGGTTGAATCAAAAGTATTTTACCTATGCCTCTGGTTTGCGAATGGTGAATGATGAGCAATGGCAAAAATTGTTTGGTATTAGAAAAAAAACAGAAGAAGACACGATAGAACAAGCACATTGTAATTTAGCATTAGCTATTCAAACAGTAACGGAAGAAATTGTTCTAAAAATGGCTGCTACTGCAAAAGCCATTACCGGCTCAAAACATTTGTGTTTGGCTGGTGGTGTGGCATTGAATTGTGTAGCCAATGGCAAACTCATTCAAAACAATGTATTTGATGATGTCTACATTCAACCTGCATCAGGCGATGCCGGAGGTGCATTGGGCGCTGCACTAGCGGTCAGTCATATGTATTTTGATGAGCCTAGACCTAAACAAACGGGTTCTGATTTAATGCAAGGCACG
>JBIPPH010000034.1:0-21767 GCA_044368575.1 Bacteroidia bacterium | reverse complement strand
ACCATTTGGTAGTAAAAGTTACAGTATATAGGTCTAGAAGAAAATGAGCTACCATCTGGTTGGTGTTGTCACCAACCAGACTATATCGTCTTTTAAACTAAATAAACATATAGCGACCATTTGGTAGTCAAAGTTATAGTATATAGGTCTAGAAGAAAATGAGCTACCATATGGTTGGTGACAACACCAACCATATTCTATCGTCTTTCATATTAAATAAACATATAGCTACCATCTGGTAGTAAAAGTTACAGTGAATAGGTCTAGAAGAAAATGAGCTACCATCTGGTTGGTGTTGTACTCCTTTCAGTCGTGAGATCGCTACGCTTAGTTACTCCGCAGGTTTTACCTGCTAAGTTAGAAAAGTTCACCAACCAGTCGCTCACCATATTCATCCAACTTAATATCAATCGCTCCACATATTAAATTCAATATAATATGAATTTTGGCTATTAGTAAATTGACAAAGATGTTTCAAAAATTCTATCCTCTTTGGTTTTTAACTGCAACAAATTACAAATGGCTTAAACTCATAGAAAGTGATGATTTTAAATCAATATTAGAACAATCCTTAACACACCTTGTGACTCAAAATAGATGTAGTATTTATGCATTTGTGTTTATGCCGAATCACATCCATCTAATATTAGATGTTCATGAGAAAGTAATAAACAATTTTCAAAGAGATTTTTTAAAATATACGGCTCAAAGATGTATTCTAAAGATGAAGGATTTACAATCTAATTTGTTAGCTCAAATTGAATCGACACAAAAAGATAGAATGTATCAATTCTGGGAGCGGAGGCCAATGTGGGTTGAAATTAGAAATGAATATAAATGGTATGAAAAACTTGCCTATATCCATGATAATCCTGTTAAAAGCAGCAAGGTTAGATGTAATAGTACATTTGATTATAAATGGAGTTCTGCAAATTCTTACAGAGATGGAGTTTCTTATTTTGATTTTTTAAAACTACTTCAAATGGATGATGATTAGAGAATTAGTATCTGATGGTTGGTGAACTTTTCTCACGAACACGAACAGAACCTATCAATGTGATATGCAAATCATAGAATAGTTCAACCTCGACTTCAGCTCTGCCGTGAACTTCATCGCGCCTTGCTTGTTCAAATGAAAAGGGTCGCCGAAGCAATCGTTAGGATAGCCCTCTAATGTATTGAGCCATTCAAGGTCTTTTCGCGCATAAAAATATTGTCTAACTTCTTTAAAGTAAGCTTGATTACCTGGGCGGTCAAAAGTAGCCTGGTTGCATGGCGGTAAAACCATTAGCAACTTAATCTTATGCGCTTTGCAAAGGTTTTGTAAGCTGTCTAAATACAGCAAGTGAATAGGATTAGGCGTAAAGTGGTTGTTGTACTCTAAAGCAGTTGAGTCAGCAGCCTGCTCTCCAAATTGGAAATAGCCTAAATGCGGCAATATGCTATCATTCTTAGCCACTATCGCCTGTTTTGACGCTCTGTCGACATAGGCCTCAGCATTGGCCTTGAAGCCATTCATAAAGGCCATTGGAATGCGGTAGTATTTTAACAAACGCTTTATGTGCTCCTGACGGATTTTATACCAAGGCATATCTGCATTGTCATTGATCAAATGTTGAGCCTTCATTTCAAGCGCCATTAAAGCTTTTAATTCATCAGGATTCATATAGTTAAACGGCACACTGCGTTTAATCAACCAACCAGTAGGTTCCCAATAATCAAAGCCATAAACACAAATTATAGTATCAATAGGGCAATGTTGTAAGCGCCTTTTAATGCTGATATAACCTTCGTAAAAACTAGAGCCAGGTATAGATAAGTTCACGTATTGATCGCCTAAGGCACTGGGAATCAAGTCTGCGTTACCTCTTGAATCGCCAATGATCACATGGGTTTTGTCTTTTGCTTTTTCAGGCATTCTATAAAAGACCTCTAATTGAAAATAATCTTCAAAGGTGCCAATAAAGTAACCCGGTTTTAGGTACATACAAAGTCCAATGATGCCATTCAGCAACAATAAGCTGAGTGCAGAAAAGCCGAGGGTCTTAATTATGAACTGTTTCATCTTAGAATTGGAAATAAATAAACCTTGATTGGTCGTGTAGGTGAATCAGTATTAAAAAGGCCATCAGCAAATACAAGCTGTAGCGCAACCATTTACTTTGAGGGGTTTTGAGCTGTCTTTCGTTGTGCCTTAACGCCCAATCAAACAGCAGCAACGTCAAAATATCAAGCAGTATCCAAGGGCTTTTAGGGCTAAGGGTAAACGATGTAAAATCTATATTGTTAGGTGATACGATTCGCGTAATGTAAGCCCAAGCATTGTGTAGATTGTCTGCTCTGAAGAAAATCCAAGCAAAGCAAACAAAAGCAAAGGTGCTCAGCATTTGCAATAAGGCTTTAAGCGAGGGTAAAACTTGGTTTTCAGCAACCACATTGCCCACATGTTGACGATGCTTATTGAACAACAATAAAGGTAAAAACCCACAAGCATGAATGCCGCCCCAAACAATAAAGTTCCAACTGGCACCATGCCAAAAGCCACTCACTAAAAAGATAATGAACGTATTGCGAACCGCTTTGGCTTTACCCAATTTAGAACCACCTAAAGGGAAGTATAAATAGTCTCTGAACCAAGAGGATAGCGAAATGTGCCATCTGCGCCAGAACTCTGCCACATCGCGCGAAAAGTAGGGGAACTTAAAATTGCTTAAGAGTTCAAAGCCAAACAATTTGGCAGTGCCCAAGGCGATGTCTGAATAGCCTGAAAAGTCACCATATATTTGAAAGCTAAAGGCAATGGCGCCCATGCAGAGTTTAGCACTGCTGTATGTATCGCTGTGCAAATACACATCATCAACATAGATGGCCAAGTTGTCTGCAATCACAACTTTTTTAAACAGGCCCCAAAGGATTAATCGGCAGCCTTCAACCGCTTGCTGGTAATTGAAGTTTCTAGGCTTTTGCACTTGCGGCAATAAATGATTGGCGCGTTCAATTGGGCCTGCCACCAGTAAGGGGAAGAAGCTCACGAACACGGCATAGTCCACAAACTGTTTGATGGGGCGCTGTTGGCCTCGGTAAATATCAAACACATAAGACATGCCATGAAAGGTGTAAAACGAAATGCCAATGGGTAAAGCTACATCAAGTAAAATAGGATTCGTATGCCAACCCAAGGCTTCAAAGCCCATTTGAAATTGAGTGGCAAAGAAATTATAGTATTTGAAAACAGCCAGAATGCCGAGGTTATTGATAATGCTTAACCATAGAAACAGTTTGGCTTTTTGGCGATTCGTAGACGCGACCCCAAATCCGTAGGCAAAATCAATGGCGGTGCTGAGCATCAATAGCCCCATAAACCGCCAACTCCACCAACCGTAGAACACGTAACTAGCAATCAGTATAAGGGCGTTTTGCCATTTCAACGATCGGTTAAACACTAACCAATACAACGCAAACACCAAAGGCAAGAAGATTAAAAATTCAAAAGAATTAAAAAGCATTCAGGTCTCGAAGATAGTTATTTGTTGGATATTGGCCTATCTTATGGTTGGTGAACTTTTCTCACTTAGCAGGCAAAACCTGCGGAGTAACTAAGCGAAGCGATCTCACGACTGAATGGAGTAACTAAGCGAAGCGTTCTCACGAACGAAGTGAGTACAACACCAACCATATTCTATCGTATTTCAGACAAATAAAAAATATAGCTACCATCTGGTTGGTGTTGTCACCAACCAGTAACCATTAACTAATAACCAATAACCAATAACCATTAACCATTAACCATTAACCATTAACCATTAACTAATAACCAATAACCATTAACTAATAACCAATAACCAATAACCATTAACCAAACTTTGGCTCAATTTTTGCTGCAAATAGGGCACGGCAAAACCTTTTGCAGGCTTCAGATTTTAAGGGAATAAAAACTTATATTTGCAACCTTTAAGGCATTTGCCCAGTCTAAACAAATACAATGAGACAGCTTAAAATATCAAAACAGTTTACCAATCGTGAAAACAAATCTTTAGACAAGTATCTGAACGAGATCTCTAAAGTGCAAATGATCGATGCCCAAGAAGAAGTAGAATTGGCAAGAAGAATCAGAGAAGGCGACCAAGCCGCTTTAGAGCGTTTGGTGAATGCTAACTTAAGATTCGTGGTGTCTGTTAGTAAGCAATACCAAAACCAAGGTTTAACACTTGGTGACTTAATCAACGAAGGTAATTTAGGTTTAATCAAAGCGGCTAAGCGTTTTGATGAAACCCGTGGTTTCAAATTCATTTCTTACGCCGTATGGTGGATCCGTCAGTCAATTTTACAGGCTTTGGCAGATCAATCTCGTATTGTGCGTTTGCCTTTGAACAAAGTAGGTTCAATTGGTAGAATCAGTGCAGCAGCCGCAAAATTGGAACAAGAATTCGAACGTGAACCAACGGCTGAAGAAATTGCAACGGTATTGGAAATTCCAATCATTGAAGTAGAAAATGCTTTAAAGAGCAGTGGTAGACACTTATCAATCGATGCGCCATTGACTGAAGGTGAAGACAACACCTTATTAGGGGTATTGGATAACAATGATGAGCCTAACCCGGATGTGCCTTTAATGAACGAATCGCTTCAGAAAGAGATCAACCGCGTTATCTCAACTTTGTCTGAAAAAGAACGCGATGTATTGCGTTACTATTACGGCTTAGATGGTGGACCGGCTCATACTTTAGAAGACATTTCTGAGAAAGTAGGCTTAACCAGAGAACGTGTGCGTCAGATCAAAGAAAAAGCCCTCAGACGTTTGCGCAAATCGTCTAAGAGCAAGATCTTGAAAACCTATTTGGGATAATTTTAAATTGCATTGCAATATACTTAAGGGAGCCAAGTGCTCCCTTTTTTTGTGCATTAAATTGGTCGATTGTGCTTACTAACACAGTCATAAAATTGGGGCAATATTCTGGAGATATTGCCTTTTTAATTTTGAAACTATAACATGCGTAGATTATTACATTTTATTCCAGTTGCGCTCTTTAATTTGTCTAACCCGTTTAAGCAATTTAGACCACTATGAAACGTTCAGTTGATATTGCCGTAATTTCTGACGTGCACTTGGGTACATTCGGTTGTAGAGCAACAGAATTGTTGCACTATTTAAAACAAATAGAACCCAATACCCTCATTTTAAACGGCGACATTATCGATATCTGGCAGTTTTCTAAAAACTACTTTCCCAAATCCCATATGAAAGTGGTTAGGTATATTCTCAAAATGGCCATGAATGGCACTAAGGTGGTATACATAACAGGCAATCATGATGAGTTGTTGCGCAAGTTTGTAGGCATGAATTTCGGTAACATTGAATTGTGTAACCAATACGAAGTTGAAGTGAATGGTCAAAAAACATTGTTCTTCCATGGCGATGTGTTTGACTTAAGTATTCAACATGCTAAATGGTTGGCCAAGCTTGGCGGCAAAGGCTATGACGTGCTCATACTTCTCAATACCTTCATCAATTTCATTTCAGAAAAATTAGGCGGTAAAAGGGTGTCATTGTCTAAAAAGATCAAGAACAGTGTAAAGCAGGCCGTATCTTTCATTAATAACTTCGAAGTAGCCGCTGCAGAATACGCCTCTAAGGTTAATGCCAATGTGGTGGTTTGTGGTCATATTCATCATCCCGCAGATAAAATCATTGAAACTGGCACTTCATCAGTGCGCTATCTCAATTCAGGTGATTGGATTGAAAACTTAAGTGCCCTAGAATACCACAACGGCATTTGGCAAACCATACATGTTAATGAGGTTCACGATTTAGATCAACAACATTCAGAGCTAGAAGAGCCGGTGGCTATTGCTTTGCTCAAAGAATTTCAATTGGCTAAATGAGGCAAAACCAGCTCGCCAAAGACCTTGTTTGGGGCGTTGCTATTTCTGCTGCTCAAACTGAATCTGGCTCCTCTGCAGATCCGAAAGGTAAAAGTATATGGGATGAGTTTTGTAGCAAGAATACCGCTTGGTTTGGGCATCAATCGCCCATTAAAAACAACGACCACATAGCAGAATCTGCTGATTTTTTTACCCACTATGAAGCAGACATTGATCTGATTAAAAAATTAGGGTTCACTGAATTCAGGTTCAGTATTGCTTGGGCCAGAGTCATGCCAGATGGCAAGCAAATCGATCCTGAAGGCATAGCCTTTTATCAGAAAGTGGTAGCCTATTGTTTATCCAAACAAATTACACCTTGGATCACTCTCTACCATTGGGATTTGCCTGCTGCCTTACAAACCTATGGGGGTTGGTCTAATCGTCAAATCATTGCCGATTTTTTAAACTATGTGAAGTACGTTGTAAGTGCTTTGCCTGAAGTGAAGCATTGGATCATTCTCAATGAGCCTTCTGTGTTTTTAGGCGCTGGTTATTTATTGGGTATTCACGCCCCTGGAGTAAAAAATTTTCGTAAAATGTTGGCTGGTACCCACCATGCCATGCTCTGTATTGCTGAAGCTTATAAACTCATTAAGCATATCCAACCCAATAGTAAAGTGGGGTCCTCTTTCTCCTTTACTCACATAGAATCTTATAGCCACCATCCTAAAGACATCAAAGCCGCTAAGTTAGCTGATTGTTTAATCAACCGTTTGTTTATTGAGCCCTTATTAGGATTGTCCTATCCATTTGAAGAGTACAAAGCGCTCAAGGCCATAAGATCATTCATTCAACCTGGGGATCTTGAAACTTTGGCAACACCCCTAGATTTTATAGGCATTCAAACCTACACCCGTGAGGTGTTTAAACACAATCCCTTCAATTTTATTTTGCCCATTAAACATATTCCAGCGCATGAAAGAAGTTTAGATCTAAGTGCTACCAATTGGGAAATGTATCCTGAAAGTTTATACCAATGCATTATGAAGGTGCATGCTTATGGTTTAGGCGCCGCTTTATATATCACAGAAAATGGCGTAGCCTTTAAAGATGAACCGATATTTGAAAGGGTGCATGATTATCCAAGAATTCACTACTATAAAATGCACATTAATGAAGTGCTAAGGGCCAAGCAAAACGGAGCCAATGTAAAGGGGTATTTTGCCTGGAGTTTACTTGATAATTTTGAATGGGCAGAAGGGTATGAGCCAAGATTTGGTTTAGTATATGTAGATTTTAAAACCAAACAACGCTTACTTAAAGACTCTGCTTATTGGTTTCAAAAGTGGTTAAAATCTTTGCGTCCGATGCTTGATTCCATCTAGAAAATTGTGTGAACAAGTTGAGCATTTTTGACTGCTGAAAACTTGAAACAATATTCGGTTTTTAGTCTTACTTTTGCACTCACATTCAAATCTGCTTTTTTTACATGAAATTATTCACTGGTCAAACCGACATTTTTGCCAACCGTCACAATGGTGCAGTTGCTGCTGAAGACATTCAAAAAATGACCCAAGTTATTGGGGTTAAATCTGTTGATGAGCTTATCGATAAAACGGTGCCAACAGGCATTCGCATGCAAGGTGCATTGAAGGTTTCTGATGCGGTATCAGAGCAAGAATTGCTTAAGAACTTAAAGCGCATTGCGTCTCAAAATAAAGTTTACAAAAGCTATATCGGTATGGGTTACTACAATTGCTATACGCCTAATGTGGTGTTGCGCAACATCATGGAAAATCCAGGCTGGTATACCCAATACACGCCTTATCAAGCAGAGATTGCACAAGGTCGTTTAGAGGCTTTGTTGAATTATCAAACCATGGTCATTGACTTGACTGGTTTGCCAATTGCCAATGCATCTTTACTAGATGAAGGTACTGCCGCTGCAGAAGCTATGGCCATGTTCAGAAGCTTGCACAAAAGTGATGCAGCAGTTAAGTTTTTTGTTGACGAACAGGTTTTCCCTCAAACCCTTGATATATTAATTACCAGAGCAGAGCCTATGGGCATTGAATTGGTTATTGGTGATTTTAATACCATCAGTTTTGATGATAGCTTTTTTGGGGCTTTCATTCAATACCCAAACAACAAAGGTGCTGTATGCGATTATAAAGCCTTCGCTGAAAAAGCCCATGCTGCTAACGTGTTAGTATGTGCTGCTGCAGATTTGTTGGCCTTAACTTTATTAACCCCTCCAGGCGAATGGGGTGCGGATTGTGTGGTAGGGACTTCACAAAGATTTGGAGTGCCACTCGGTTACGGTGGTCCTCATGCCGCATTCTTCTCAACCCGCGATGACTACAAACGTCAAATTCCGGGTAGAATTATTGGTGTAAGTATAGACCGTCATGGCAACAGAGCTTTGCGTATGGCTTTGCAAACCCGTGAACAACACATCCGTCGTCAAAATGCTACCAGTAATATTTGTACTGCTCAAGTATTGTTGTCTATTATGGCTGGTATGTTTGCTACCTACCACGGCCCTGAAGGCATTAAAGCCATTGCTAGCAAAGTACACGGTTTAACTAAAACATTAGAAGCAGCCCTTAAAGCTTTAGGCTTTGAACAAAGCAACGAACATTATTTTGATACCTTGCACATCAATGCGAATGGCTTGAGTTCACAAATCAAAACCATATCAGAAAGCAAAGGCATCAACTTCAGATATTTCAACGATCAATTCATTGGTATTTCAATTGATGAAACCACTGAATGTGCTGATATCACTAACATCGTAGCCTGTTTTGCAGAAGCTAAATCCGCAGCTGTTGAGGCAAGCAAAATTCAAGCATTGGCCAATGAGCAATCCCTTACTTGGCCTGCTGCTTTCCAAAGACAAAGTAATTTCATGACTCACCCTGTTTTCCAAAACTACCACAGTGAACATGAAATGTTGCGTTATATTAAATTCCTTGAGAGCAAAGATTTATCATTGTGTCACAGCATGATTTCATTAGGGTCTTGTACCATGAAATTGAATGCTACTGTCGAAATGATTCCAGTTACTTGGCCTGAATTCAACGCCATTCACCCATTTGTGCCTCAAGACCAAGTAAAAGGGTACTTGCAAATCATTGATGAATTAAACAAAGACTTGTCTGAAATCACAGGATTTGCCGGTATGAGCATGCAACCAAATGCCGGTGCACAAGGGGAGTATGCAGGTTTGATGGTTATACGCGCTTACCTCAAAGACATTGGCCAAGGCCACAGAAATATTGCCTTGATTCCAGAATCTGCACACGGTACTAACCCAGCGAGTGCGGCTATGGCAGGCATGAAGATTGTGATTGTAAAGAACTTGCAAAATGGCAATATTGACATGGAAGACCTTAAGGTAAAAGCCGCTGAACACGCTAACAATTTAGCCGTATTCATGGTCACTTACCCTTCAACCTATGGTGTTTACGAATCAGCCATTAAAGACATTACCGATATCATCCACCAACACGGTGGTCAAGTATACATGGATGGTGCTAATATGAATGCTCAAGTTGGTTTAACCAGCCCAGGCTTAATTGGTGCAGATGTTTGTCACTTGAACTTACACAAAACCTTCTGTATTCCACATGGTGGTGGTGGTCCTGGCATGGGTCCAATTGGTGTAGCTGAGCATTTATTGCCATACTTACCAGGCCATGCTGTAGTGAATATTGGTGGTAGCAAATCTATTCATGCAGTGTCTGCTGCTCAGTTTGGTTCAGCTAGTATTTTGTTGATCTCTTATGTGTACATCAAATTGATGGGCGCTAAAGGCTTAACAGATGCCACTAAAGTGGCGATCTTAAACGCTAACTACATTAAGTCTAGATTAGAACAACACTATCCAATATTATTCACTGGTGATAATGGTTTCTGCGCACACGAAATGATATTAGATACCCGTGGCTTAAAACAATCAGCTGGTATTGAAGCGGAAGATTTGGCTAAACGTTTAATGGACTATGGTTACCACGCACCAACCTTATCTTTCCCAGTTGCAGGTACTTTAATGATAGAGCCTACTGAAAGCGAGAGTCTTATGGAGTTAGATCGTTTCTGCGATACCTTAATTGCCATCAGAAATGAAGTTGCCGAAATAGAATCTGGTATTGCTGATAAAGACAACAATGTGCTTAAAAATGCACCGCATACAGCCGTTGAAATTGCTAGCTCAGAATGGAAACATACCTACAGTAGAGAGAAGGCAGCCTTCCCAATGCCTGCTTTTATTCATAAGAAATTCTGGCCAAGTGTAGCGCGTGTTAACAACACCCATGGCGATCGCAATTTGATTTGTGCTTGTTTGCCAATTGAGGCATATGCTCAATCAGCTCAATAAGTAGGTAAATAAAAACCTGCGGTTAAGAATACCACAGCCATGCCCAAAAGGGCAATGACCCATACGCTGATCCAGGCTATCCTGGTCGATAACATATTAGGGTGTAAACCATCGCGCTTTAAGCGTCTATTCATTTGATAAGATTTGTAGGGTTGTATCATGCCACTGCCACACATGAGGGCTAAAATGCCAATCAACTCCCATTTACTGCCCATGCGATCTACTTGCATAGCAGCATTGTAATGCACAGGAATGCTAATAGGTAGTTTTGCCCAAACACTCAATAAATAGACAAACGGAATGAGGCATATCCCCATTTGTTTGTACATGGTTTTTTTCTCTGGCTTCATAGTTTAGTCGTTTAGTATAAAGTGGTAATAGTTGTTCTTAATTTGTACAGAGTAACAACCATTTTTCAAACCCTTCACGTAAAAGCTATTGCCTTCACTCACTTTACCACTAAAGACCTTTTGGCCTAGGTTGTTATAGATTTCAAAAGCTTGTCCTGATAAATCATTAGGCCCAGAGAGGGTAAATTGACCTTGATTTGGATTCGGACTTAAGCGCATTTGAACTTGAATTGCTGCTATCGATAAATCACATTGGCTATTGGGTACATTGCCATTGGCTTTGATTTTTTCAGCAAACATATTGGCCATGGTTTGCACCCTTGCGTTGATGTTGCCATTATCAATGGAATGACCATTGTCTGTACAGTCTTGCATGTACTGATAATTTTCTATGATGTCTGCTTTGTAGAAACGGCTGTCAACTGGCCATTTGTTAACGTGTTGATGAATAGCCTTGCTGCCATTAGCCCAAGGATAAAAATAGAAAGATTGACATAAATTACTAGGGGCAAAGCACTCCCAACTAATACGTCCTAAAAGCGGGCCCTTGTTGTAATTGACCACCACATCAGACCCTTGATGGTACAAATACAAAGCGGTATTAATGGCTTCAGCACTGTCAATTTGAGACAGATCAAAACTGCCGCCGAAAAAATTGCCTACACCTTGTACGCGGCTATCATAACTGTTGTTCACATACAAATTGCCTTCAAAGCTACCAAGGGTAGGTCTGCTCCGGTTCAATGGCGTGCTTAAACAATTATAGGTGCTCATATCTGCATCGGCAACCACTGCGTCAGCAATGGCTTTACATGAAGGATGAACCTCTGTGCTGTCATTAACAAAAGCAGCACTTAAACACAAAAATCCACCGGCACTTTCTCCAGCTAAAAACACATTGTTGTAGTCAGAAGAGTCCATGCCATGACGGTTTTTCATGTAACGAATAACGCCCTTTAAGTCTTGCATGCCTCGGTAATTGGCGCGTATCACTTCTGCACTATCCGCCACATAAGCACATGGAGACGCTAAAGATTCACTGCAAAAAGCGTATTTAGTGTAGTTGTTGGTTTTGTGGTTACCTAAGCGGTAATTGATGTTGGCTACCACATAGCCACGTTGTACAAAGAATTTTGACATGGCCACTAAATCCACATCGTTTTTAGTGCCTGCTACCCATGCACCACCATGCACCAATATCATGATTGGTCGGTTGCAATAGTTGTTGTGGGGTTTATAAAGGTCTAAGGTAAGGGGTACTGTATTGCCCGCATAATCTATGGCTGTACCATAGCTAATATTAAGGGTGCTGTTGTAAGTATACTTGGCCTCTGTATAAGGCAATTGGGCCTTTAAACTAAAGGCCCAATACCAAATACTGATGAAAACCAAAGTCCTCATTCGTTTACAGTCTTAATTATTCAACTGGAGCAACTGCAGCAGAATCAGCAGCGGCTGGCTCTTCTACCATTTCTTCAGCAGGTGCTTGCATGTTTTTCAACAAATCAGCTACACATTCCATAGCTAATTTTTCACAAGTAGTGCTGTCGCTATCAGCTTCTAAGAATGATTTAAAGTTGTTTTCAACTTTTTGTAAGTAACAGTCAATGTACTGTTTTTTCAATAAAGTGTCTCCGAAGTCTTCGTTTTGAAGGGCTTCAGTCACTTCTTTTCTAGCGCGTTCTTTGTCAGAACTGGTCCATTTTCCTTTTTGACTGGTTTCACATCCGGTGGCGATAAACAATCCACAAATTGCTGCAATTAAAATTGATTTTTTCATAAAGATTCATGCAAAATAGTAAATATTTCAATAAAACAAATAAAAAGTTAAGAATTATATTTCCTTCATCGCCCTTTGCAAATATTTTGGTGATAAGCTGTTTGTTTCTTCTTTTCCACAACCTTCGTTTTTCAGGCTTTAAAAAGTTATTTTTGCCAAATTTTATTTATGCCTAAAGATACTTCTATTAAATCCGTTTTAATCATTGGTAGTGGTCCCATCATCATCGGACAAGCCTGTGAATTCGACTATTCAGGTAGCCAAGCGGCTCGCTCTTTAAGAGAAGAGGGAATTGAAGTGTCATTGATCAACAGTAATCCTGCGACCATCATGACAGACAGCGTAACCGCTGATCATGTGTATTTGTGGCCTTTAACGGTTGAGTCTATTGAAAAGATTTTACAAGAAAGACAAATCGATGCGGTATTGCCAACTATGGGCGGCCAAACGGCATTGAACTTAGCCATTGAAGCAGAGGATTTAGGTATCTGGGAAAAATACAATGTGCGTATTATTGGGGTTGATACAGCGGCCATTCAGACAACTGAAAACCGAGAATTATTCCGTCAATTAATGATTGATTTAGGCATAGGTGTAGCCAAATCAAGAACAGCTAATTCCTTTTTGGAAGGCAAAGAAATTGCGCAAGAAATTGGCTACCCATTAGTGATTCGTCCATCCTTTACTTTGGGTGGAACAGGCGGTGGTTTTGTGAAAACCAAAGATGATTTAGAATTAGCCCTTAGAAATGGTTTAGAGGCTTCTCCAACCCATGAAGTATTGGTAGAGCAAGCGGTTTTGGGTTGGAAAGAATACGAGTTGGAAGTACTGCGCGATAACAACAACAACATTGCGGTGATTTGTACCATTGAGAACCTCGATCCAATGGGTGTGCACACAGGCGATAGCATTACCATAGCGCCTGCTATGACTTTAAGCGATACTTGTTTTCAAGAAATGCGCAACATGGCTTTCAAAATGATGCGCAGTATTGGAAACTTCTCTGGCGGTTGCAATGTGCAATTTGCGGTGAATCCTGAGAATGAAGAAATCATTGCCATTGAAATCAATCCACGTGTGTCGCGTTCATCAGCCTTGGCTTCTAAAGCTACAGGTTATCCGATTGCAAAGATTGCTTCTAAGCTGGCCATTGGTTACAACCTTGATGAATTGAAAAATCCGGTGACTAAAACCACTTCAGCTTATTTTGAACCGGCCATCGATTATGTGATCATTAAAATTCCAAGATGGAACTTTGATAAATTCAAAGGGGCCAACAAACAATTGGGCCTTCAAATGAAATCAGTAGGGGAGGTAATGGCCATTGGTAGAAGCTTCCAAGAAGCTTTGCAAAAAGCTTGTCAATCTTTAGAAATTCGCAAGTTTGGTTTGGGCGCAGATGGCACCGGCTCTCGCAACTTAGAAGAGATTGCTCATTCATTAGAAAACCCTAGTTGGGATCGTTTATTCCATTTAAAAGATGCAGTTGAAATGGGTGTGCCATTAAGCACTATCCAAAAGTTGACCAGAATAGACCGTTGGTACCTTGAACAAATTCAAGACTTAGCGAATACAGAAAAAGCCATTAAGCGTTTTACCCTTGATACATTGCCTACAGATTTGTTGCAAACAGCCAAACGTAAAGGTTATAGCGACTATCAAATTGCTCATTTGATCAACAACTGTACTGAAGACGATATCTACGCTAAACGCAAAGCCCTGGGTATGACCAGAACCTATAAGATGGTTGACACTTGCGCGGCAGAGTTCCCTTCACCAACTAACTATTACTACTCATGCTTTGAAGGAGAGAACGAAAGTGTAGTAACCGATAAAAAGAAAATCATTGTATTGGGTTCAGGCCCAAATAGAATTGGACAAGGGATTGAGTTCGATTACTCTTGCGTGCATGGTTTATTGGCAGCAAAAGAATCAGGTTATGAAGCCATTATGGTGAATTGCAATCCTGAAACCGTTAGTACAGACTTTGATATGGCCGATAAATTGTATTTTGAACCAATTTATTGGGAACATATTTGGGAAATCATAGAGCATGAAAAACCAGAAGGTGTAATTGTGCAATTGGGAGGTCAAACAGCCCTTAAATTGGCTGAAAAATTACATGCTAAAGGCATTAAAATCATTGGTACCTCTTTCCCTGATATGGACATGAGTGAAGACCGCGGTTTGTTTAGCGATTTACTTAAATCATTAAACATACCTTATCCAAAATACGGCGTGAGTGAAACCGCTGAAGAAGCTGTAAAAATTGCCAATGAAGTAGGTTATCCGGTATTGGTAAGACCTAGTTATGTATTGGGTGGACAAGGCATGAAGATTGTCATCAACGATGAAGAGTTAGAGTCTGCGGTTATCAGTTTGTTAGGCGATTTGCCAGGCAACCGTGTATTGATCGACCACTTCCTAGACAGAGCAGAAGAAGCGGAGTGTGATGTGATTTGCGATGGTGAAGATTACCATGTGATTGGTATGATGGAACACATTGAGCCTGCAGGTATCCACTCGGGAGATAGCTCTGCAGTTTTGCCGCCATTCTCATTAAGTCAAAAGGTGATGGATCAAATGGAAGAGTATTCAAAACAATTGGCCTTCTCAATGAACATCAGAGGCTTATTGAATATTCAGTTTGCGATCAAAGACGAGAAGGTGTATGTGATTGAAGCCAATCCGAGAGCCTCTAGAACAGTGCCATTTATTTGCAAAGCCTACCAAGTGCCATACATCAATATTGCCACTAAGGTGATGTTAGGCGTCAATAAATTAAAGGACTTTAACATTGAACGCAAGTTGCAAGGGTATGCGATTAAATTGCCAGTATTCTCATTCAATAAGTTCCCGAATGTGAACCGTGAATTAGGCCCTGAAATGAAGAGCACAGGCGAGGCCATCTTGTTTGTGAAAGACACCAAAGACCCTGAATTCCGTGAGATTTACAGCAAAAAAAGCATGTATTTGAGCCGTTGATTCGGCTGTAAATCAGATAGTTGAATAGGTCGATTTGATGATATTCTATTGACAACATTACTAGTTGTTGATTTGTTGATGCTTTTCAACTATTTTTGCACTTTATTAAAAAAAAATGGCAAAGCAGACTTTATTCAAGCAAAATTTAATTCTTTTAGCTTTATTTTCTATTTGTGTTTCATTTATAAATGCTCAGAATTCCTACAATGTCAACAGCAGAACCTTGGTGTTTTTGGCTGCCAACAAAATACACAAAGTAGGGACGGATGGTTCAAGTGTGGGGAACAAGACTTTGTATACCAACGTCATCACCATTGGATCTCAACAAATAGATTGTATTGTTACTACAGTGAGCTTAACCAATGGCTCATTTGCTTTGCCCAATAGCCCAGCCTCTGGAACCATTCCATTCGATTACAGTTCTAATTCTGGTTCAGGTATGAGTGCCAATGAGGATAGCTTTTTCTCTCCAACCATGACTTGGAATAGCAATGGCGGCAATTGCCGATTTAATTTTCAATTCATTGCTGGCGGTTCCTACAATAACTCAAGTAATACAGGCACCAATGTGATTCTTCAAAATGTGTTTGTTAATACCTATGACATTGATGGTAATGGGGGAACGAACTCAAATCAATTCAATGCCTTTGGTGGATTTTCAACCACTCAGTTTCAAACAGCTACAGGAGGCTATATACAATCGATTTTTGATTTTAGTGTCAATAAAACAAAGTTTCGATCCACCACAAACTCCAATATTACGAATGTTACAGATGACCGAACGCGGGTAAAAGTATTTTATACCAGTTTGTCTTCATTTGATTTTGTAGTCGGTTCTGAGGGCAGTGGTGCAGCCTATTATTTCTTGGATTTTGGTCAAGGTCCGGCTTGGACTAATGCCCCTTCAGTTCAAACACCACCTGCCTTAGATTTGTATCCAAACAATACAAGCACAGATAAATCAACTGATATTACCAATTGCAACCAAACAGTAAAGTTCACATACAATGGTTCTAATGTTAGCTCTTCTGCAGATATTGATACGGTTTATTTGGAATTTACTTCTTCTGATATATTAGATGGCAGCTCTGAACAATTAATCATTGACTCTGCAACGAGTGGAGGGACTATTGCTTTGAATTTTGCCAACAACGCGAGCATCCCTAATATTGTTTTGAATGGATCTACCTATAATGTTAAAGTGAGGGTTTCAAGCGGAATCAGTAAAATGATGTTTTATCAATCTGGCGCTACAATGACCAATACAGAAGCTGAAAATCTAGTGTCGTCATTTGCTTACGTGAATACGAATTGTAGCACATTGTCTTTAGGTACAAGAAGCTTTTTATTGAATGTATTTCAAATTCCTTTCATCAGTAATACCGTTCAGTTCGATTTAAATATCATTGTGCCTTTGCCGGTCAAATTCATTGACTTTACAGCCAAAGAACAAGCAGATTTTGATTATTTGACGTGGACAGTTGCTGATGATATCGATGCCAAAGCTTATGAAATTCAAGGGTCAAACAATGCTGTTAATTTTAATACCATTCAAACGCTTAGTTCAAAGCAATTAGATCAAGCCATAGTTAATTACTCTGCTTCAGTGCCAAACATGCAAGCCTACAATTACTATAGAATTACAGCTAATAAATTGAATGGGCAATCAAGTTTTTCGCCAACTGTTTTTGTAGCTAGAGCCATGAAATCTGCAGAGTTCAATGTGTCTCCTAACCCAATGGGCAATGAGCAAAGCAGCTTGAAATTAAATACGACTGAACCTTTTGTAGGCGCCGTAAAAGTGATCAATGCTAATGGTGTATTAGTATATTCAAAGGCGATTCAGTCTGAAGGCTCTTCAATAGAGATCACTGATTTTTATGCAGTGCCAGGTATTTATACTATTCTTTTAGAGACGGAGCAAACGGTAAAATCCATTAAATGGATTAAGTCAGCATTGTAAACAAATCTTTTATAAAAATCCAGAAGAGGGGAGCCGAGTGCTCCCTTTTTTTATGGAATACAATTTGCGGCAATAGGCTTGTATGTTGAATAAATTCTCTGTGCTGGTTTTGGTTGCCATGATAACTGTTTTGGCCTTTTCATTCAATGCTTGCACTTATGATGTAGCGGCACCCAACTATTGTTTTCAAGAAGATGTATTGCCTATTATAGTGAGTAAATGTGCCTATACAGGATGCCATGATGGAAGCAGTCAAGATGAAGATGTACAGGATTTAAGTACTCACAATAAGATAATGAAATTTGTAACACCAGGCAAACCTTTTCAAAGTGAATTGTATACGGAAATACATTCAGGTGAAATGCCTCCTGAAGACAAATCGCAATTAGACAAATTACAAAAGGATATCATAAAGAATTGGATAGCATCTGGTGCGCCTAATTCATCGAATTGCAGTGCTTGTGATACCAATCACAATTATGCTAATCGCATTCAACCCTTAATGGATAAATGGTGTGTGTCATGTCATAACAGCACAACCGCAGGAGCAGGGTATGATTTAAGCCACTACAATGGGGTTAAGCAGTGCATCATTGATGGCAGATTCTTAGGCAGTATTCAGCAAGCTGCAGGCTATTCTCCAATGCCTAAAGCTTCTGGGGCTTTATCCATTTGTGATCAAACAGCCATTCAAAAATGGATACAAGCAGGTTATCCTAATAACTAATTTACAGTTTGTCGTATTGCTTTTTGCGTCTAAGGCATTGCTCTGCAGCCTCATTCTGATTCAGTCCTTTAAAGGCATCTGCTTCAAACTGCATGATCTGACTCATGAAAAAATAATAGTTTGGAAATTCACGTTCATACAATTGAAGACTTATTTCAGCAAAGTTTAATAGCTCACGGTACTGCTTAAGTTCTAAAAGGCAGGCTAAAATGTGCGATCGGTACAACCAATATTCTTCTTTGGTTAAGGCTTTTTTAAGTATTTGTGTTTTAACTAAACAAGGTTTGTAAAGACTTAATTCAAACAAGTAAGTGCCGTTATTAGTGTCAAGTTGTATGGCTCTGCTTAGGCAATACTGAACATTGTTTTGAACAGCTGCTTGAGAGAATTCTTCGTGCAGTTTGAAGGTCATGCCTAAGTAATACCAATTAAAGCCATCTGTGCTATCTACATAGCAACGCAATTCCCATTCTTTAATGCTTTTTTGGATATAGGTTTTACGTTTGGTATAGCCCTTTAGGTGGTGGTATGATAGCACACACAAACGTTCCAAGGCTGGGTAATTAGAGGCATGTAAATTTAAGGCCAATTCTAAGTCTTTTTGGGCTTCAGGGATGTTCTTTTTTACCAATTCTAAACGGCCTTTGTGGTATAAAAATACCGAGCGCGTTACACTGTCGAGTGTTTTTTTTAATTGGGTTTGACAGAGTTGTATGCCCTGGTTAATTTGTTGTTTGCTAACAGAATCCAGGCTGTTGTAATCCCCATAACTGCTGATTTGATCCAATTGATTAAATAGATCCAAATACTTTTGCTCAGGGGCTTGTGCCTTAAGCGTAAGAGCTGCAATTAAAAAGCAAAGTGCGAGTAGTTTGCGCATCTTATGATTTTGGTTTTCTACCTTTTTTAGGCGCTGAATTTTGTACTTTCAAGCATTGGTTCTCGGCATCAAAGTCAACTGTTATTTGAGCGCCTTCAATGATTTCGCCTTTCAGAATTTCTTCTGCCAATGGGTCTTCTAAGTATTTTTGCATGGCTCTATATAAAGGCCTAGCACCAAAGGCTGAATCATAGCCTTTTTCAGCAATAAACTCTTTGGCTTCATCACTTAGTTGAACATTGTAGCCTAAATCCACTATGCGTTTCAACATCTTTTGAATTTGAATGTCGAGGATTTTAACGATGTCTGGTTTCTCTAATGGGTTGAAGACAATTACATCGTCAATACGGTTTAAGAATTCAGGAGAGAAGAATTTTTTAAGCGCGGTTTCAATCACTTGTTTGCTTTCATTCTCTAAATTATTCACCTTGTTTGCGGTGGCAAATCCCATACCTGTTCCAAAGTCTTTGAGTTGTCTCGAACCAATGTTAGAGGTCATGATGATCACAGTGTTTCTGAAATCAACACGTCTGCCTAAGCTATCAGTAATATGGCCTTCGTCTAAGATTTGTAACATGATGTTAAAGACATCCGGATGTGCTTTTTCAACCTCATCAAATAAGACCACTGAATACGGTTTGCGTCTCACTTTTTCAGTCAGTAATCCGCCTTCTTCATACCCAACATAACCTGGAGGAGCCCCCACCAAACGGCTTACAGCAAATTTCTCCATGAACTCACTCATGTCAATTCTGATCAAGGAGTCAGTATTGTCAAACATGTAGTCGCTAAGCGCTTTGGCCAATTCCGTTTTACCTACGCCTGTAGGGCCTAAAAAGATAAATGAACCAATTGGTTTGTTCGGGTCTTTTAAACCGGCTCTGGTTCTTTGGATGGCTTTAGATAATTTTTCAATGGCTTTGTCTTGACCGATTACTCTTTGTTTGAGATCGGCTTCCATATTCAATAGTTTTTTACCTTCGCTTTGGCCTATACGTTTAACTGGTATACCAGTCATCATAGCAATCACCTCAGCCACTTGGTCTTCAGTGACGACAAAACGATTGTTGCTGGTTTCTTCTTCCCATTTTTGTTTAGCCAATTCAAGTTCCTTGATGAGGTTTTTTTCTTTATCGCGTAGCTTAGCGGCCTCTTCGTAATTTTGGCTTTTTACAACAGCGATTTTTTCGTGTTTTATGGCCTCAATTTGAGCTTCTAATTGAACAATTTCATCAGGCACATTGATGTTAGACATGTGCACTCTTGCGCCCACTTCGTCAAGCACATCAATGGCTTTGTCTGGTAAGTTTCTGTCAGTAATGTAGCGCGTGCTTAATTTCACACAAGCTTCAATCGCTGCATCTGTATAACTCACATGGTGATGGTCTTCGTATTTGTTTTTAATGTTCTGTAAAATCTCAATAGATTCTTCAGGGCTTGCTGGTTCAATAATGACCATCTGAAAACGGCGTTCTAAAGCGCCATCTTTTTCAATGTATTGACGGTATTCATCTAAGGTAGTTGCACCTATGCACTGCACTTCGCCACGGGCTAAGGCTGGCTTAAACATATTGCTAGCATCTAAACTACCGCTAGCACCACCAGCACCCACTATGGTGTGGATCTCGTCTATGAATAAAATAACATCAGCCGCTTTTTCTAATTCGCTCATGATGGCTTTCATGCGCTCTTCGAATTGTCCGCGGTATTTTGTGCCGGCTACCAATGATGCTAAATCTAAAGTCACTACGCGTTTGTTGAACAATACCCTAGAGACTTTGCGTTGAATGATGCGCAGTGCTAAACCTTCTGCAACAGCTGTTTTACCAACGCCTGGCTCACCAATTAAAATGGGGTTATTCTTTTTGCGTCTTGACAAAATTTGTGATACGCGTTCGATTTCTTTTTCACGTCCGACAATAGGATCCAACTTGCCATCTTCAGCTAACTTGGTTAAATCTCTGCCGAAATTATCAAGCACAGGGGTAGTAGACTTAGGATTTTTCTTTTTTAATTCTTCAATCTTGCGGTCTTCATTTTGTTCGCCGCCTTCTTCTTCAAAAGCATTGCTAGGGAATTCTCTTGGTTTTTGATGACCACTGTTATCCAATAAGGTCTGTTTAAAGAAGTCGTAGTTAATGCCGTATTGTCCTAAAACTTGAGATGCCACATTGTCTTCGTCGCGTAAGATTGACAGCAACAAATGTTCTGTGCCAATGGTTTCTGTTTTAAAAATTTTAGCTTCTAAGTAGGTAATCTTTAAAGCTTTTTCAGCTTGTTTGGTTAAAGGGATATTGCCCAGGTTACTCACTGATGTAGCCGTGCCTTTGATGGTATCTTCTATTGATTTTTTCAATCGAATGACATCGATTTCAAGATTTTTAAGGGTGGTTACAGCAGTGCCTTCGCCTTCGCGAATAATGCCTAATAACAAGTGTTCAGTGCCTATGTAGTCGTGGCCTAATCTGATAGCTTCTTCGCGGCTGTACTGAATCACTTCTTTAACCCTTGGTGAGAATTTTGCTTCCATGAATATTGTTTTTTAGTATTGGATGTTGCCTGTTTTTTTTAATAACGTGGCAACGCAAAACATAGTATCCAATTCAATGCCATTTGTTTTTTATTAGCCTGAATCTGACAGCTTGTCTGCGGGCATCCTATATGAGCAAATGTACTTAAAATTGAATTTTGAACTTTCTTCAATTACATTTTTTTATCAATGATATTCACAATGTGTACACAATTTTAGAGTGAATAAATTTCTCCCTCTAGTGTCCTCTTTTAAAGTAGTTTCGCATCATGCTTGATCGTCCTATTTCTCGTAAACCTAAACCGA
>JBIPPH010000061.1:0-6826 GCA_044368575.1 Bacteroidia bacterium | reverse complement strand
TTTGTTCGATTAATGTCGGAAACGGGTTTGTTGGGATTAGGGCTTTTCTTCGGTTTCATGTTTAGAAACCTACTCTACCTGAAAGGTTACGATGACCCTGAGCTGAGAGATTATACCTTAATAAATCAAGGTATATTTATCCTGTTTATCATTAGATTGATTAGAACAGGCAATTATTTTGGTAATGGGTTTTTCTTGTTTTTCTTTATGTACTATATCAGTCGAAAAATAGTCGAGAAAAAACTCAAAGAAAAAGCCTTAAGATTGGCTTGAAATCAGTTTGGATTCTAGCGGTTTTAATTCCAAACAAATCAAATATAAGATAAAAGGTATATTGAGATAAAAATACCTGCCGTTATTGGTGCCGAAAGTAGCGGCATAGCTCAATATGGTAATTTCAAAAAGGACTAATATTAACACGACTAAATAGTGTTTATTGATGCTTAAACCCTTTTGCCATTTATAGACTATAAGACCTAAATAAATGAAGAAAATATTCATGGTCATAGCGGTTTGTTTGATCAATTGAATGGGCTGAAGATCGCTGTTAAATAGTGTGTGTAACAAAAATTCTGGTGAGGTTTGATGGGCCCAATGGTGTGTGTGAAAAATGGTTTTTCTTAAAATAAAATAGGTTAAGAAACACAAAATACTCAACAACCAAACCAATAAATAATATCTGTCTTTTGATTTAATAAAATCCATTATAGCCACAATCATAAAGACTAAAAAGTAATATTCTCTTTGTAAAATTAGGATTAAAAAGAAGGGTACAACTGCAACATGTTTTTGTAAATAAAAATACAAAAGCCAAGTAAACACTAATACTGAAAAAGCGTCAGGGCCAGGCATCATTAAATAAAACAATGTGCCAAAACCAAGCAAATACAACACGCCAGACATAAATGCCAACCATCTTGATATGCCCAATTTTATAAAGCTTATACAAATAGAATAAGACGTAAGTGCGATGCAGAAAAAATTGAAAAATAAATTGTTGAAATAATACACTTTGTTAAACTGAGGAAACGCATCAATAGCACATTCAGTTGAATAACACCAGCCAAACTTACCCATAAAATGGACAATACTGGCGCTAATTAAGCGCATATTAAAAGGCGATTCTACATCAGGAGAACTTAAATTTTCATAGAGCTTTAAATACGATTCAGCATCTTTATAGCCTTGCAATAAAATGCCAAATTTATAGGCAAAATAAAACATAGGAAATGCCAATAACATATACAAAATTAGGACTGGTACTTGAAGCTGTTTGATGTATTTCATGTCTGTATGGTTGATTGAATTGTGCTGATTAATTTTCGAATAATGGCATCATAAACAAAATGCGCTTGTATGTGTTGCATGGCATTGTTTTGCATTGTCTGCAACTCATTTTTAGGAAGCGCTATAAAATGTTCCATAGCCTTTTGCAGTGCTTTTTTATCGCCTGGCTTAATCATTATGCCATTGCTAGGATTAACCAATTCACTCACTGCCCCAACATCGCTTGCAACAATTGCGCAGGCTCTAGACATCCCTTCTATTATCACATTGGGCATGCCTTCACTCCAACTCGGACAAACTAATACATCCATTTGATCAAGTCTATTTTGCAGGTCTTTACTATCGGTTATAGTGCCATGATATTTCACTGCCTCTGAATGAATTTGTTTGTCTTCAGGAATTGGTCCTATGAAATGACATTCGAATCGCAAATGATTGTTAAGGAGAATTTGAAGCACTTGATTCAATTCTTCAATGCCCTTCCGCCTTTCATATCTACCCATGAATACAAATTTGATTGTTTCGGATTGTTTCTTGCTGGCATGTAACCATTCTGCTTCAATACCACTTGGCAATTCAATGATCTTGTTTTTGGCGACACCTAAAGCTTGAATAATGTCTGTTATTTTTCCGCCGTATGAAAACACATAATCGGCGTGTTTGGTATTCCATTTTACAAATGGCGCCAACAAAACAGATGTCAAAAAGGTCTTGAAATTGGCTTGCTTTTGAAACATCTCATAGCCATGAAACTTTACGCCAATAGGTGGACAATTCAAATGCTGCTGTTGCTTTTGTTTGATCAAATACCAAGCTGTAAATCCTTTAGCATAAATAAAATCGAATTGATTTAACTGTGGTTTCAATACTTCAAATACCTGTTTAGAATAAGCATAAGAGTCTATTATATAATGCCCTGGCAATCGATTGCCACTTGGAAAAGCTAACTCAATGTGATCAATATAGGCTAACTCAGCTTCAGTAAAAACATCCTTAATGCCAAGGCTTTGATTAGGTGACTTACAATGGATCAGTGTTACATGAATTTGATTGCGTGTAAGGTATTTAACCATGTAATAAGAATGCCTTTGCATGCCGCCTATCACTAAAGGAAAAATGCCATCTGTAATAAAAGCAATCCTCATGTATTCAATGTGTTTAAAGCCGCTTGTTGCCAGGTATAATTGGTCATCACTTTTTTATGAAAATGCTGAGCCATTTGTTGCGCAAAATCTGGTTGCTCCAACATGGTGTTTATGGCATTTGCAATCATTTCTGGTTGATTGCTTACAAGTAATCCATCTGTTTTATCTTGCATCACATCCTGAACAGGCATTGTTGCAGGTGCAATGATTGGTTTACCCATTAAGCCGTATTCAAAAATTTTGACTGGAGAGCCGTACCAATTAGATTCTGCCATTATACAAATATCTGTGGCAGCTATATAATGCATGATTTCAGTGTGAGGAATTTGGCCTGTAAACAACACTGAATCGGTTAAATTCAAGTCCTTGACCTGTTGTTTTAAGTCTTGTAAAACCACACCATCGCCCATAATACATAAGAGTGTATTGCTGTGCTTAGCTTGTACGTGCTTATAAGCAGCAATCAGCTTATCAACGCCATGGTATGGAAACATAGAACCAACAAATCCTATAACCTTTCTAGAAGACTTATTGAATGCATTGATTTTATGAGCCTTCTGAGCATCTGCATTTTGAGCTTGTTCAGGATTGATACAATTCGGTTGCACCAAAAATTTATTTGCAATAATGTTATATTGCTCAGATAAATAATGGCTTAATGCACTAGATACGGCAATGATTTTATGTGCTGCAGACAATTTGAAACGTTCAATTTTATGTGCTTTTTTATGGTACAATGAATAGCCTTCAAACCCATACATTTCTTGGACCAATGGGGCATTGACTTCGAGATAATACTGCAATCCAAACTTTTTGGCCATTAAAGCCCCAGAGTCTTGAAGATATTCTGATCGTTCGTAAAGCAAATCAGGCTTAAAGGTAGCAATGGCTTTTGCTAAAATCGCTTTTGCCTTGGCATCATGTTGTCTTAAAACCAAATTATTCAATGAGGTCCAAAGCCATTTTGGAAGACATTGTTTGATCAACGTTTTTAGCTTTGATGCTTGATAATTTTGATTGGATTTAAGGGTTAAATTACCAGCAGCTGTACCGCCTAAAATGACAGGTAGAACCTCATGCCCTAATGCTCTAAAAGCAGCAATGGTTTGCCTTTGATGTATGGCATAACCAACATCGCTTACGATGTCGTGGGTAGGATGAGGAGAATAGAATAGAATACGCATTATTGCGCGGCTTTTACAACATCGTCTAAGGTATAATTGCCTTGAGGAATATTGATGCTGGTTTTAGCATAGGTTTGTTCAATGTCTTGCTGGTTCAAAAGCGCTTCGAACAAGGGTAAATAATGTTTAGGCAAAGATTGACTTTTTATCAAATCACTTAAAAAAGTTGGGCTGAGCAAAGCCTTCTTTTGCAAAAAGTAACAGATGGTTTGCATGCTGTAAAACTCCACTTCAGGTCCAACAGCTTTTCTGGTTGGCGCAAAATAGTCTGTTTCATCGATGGCCTTAAAACGATTGCCTTCTGGATAAAATTGGTAGGTTTTAGCAGCTGAAATGCCAAATAAGTTTTCTAGTTTAAGCCAATTGATTAATTGCCTTAAAGGTGCTTTAAATGCCTTTATCAAAGGCCAATGTCTTAGCTTGTCTGTTGATCTGATTTTGTCTGGTGTCCAAAGCTGTAGGGTTGCAGAAAAATGCTCTGGTTGGTATACAATATGGGGCTCCCAAGCATCAATAGTATGAACTGGAAATTCTTTTTGAGTAAATCTTTTTGCAATCTTCAACTTAGCTTGCTTGCTAACAGGATCGATATGAATAGCCTTATCAAATAACATGCTCTCATAACCAGAACCATATATAGCTGCCGTGGTTAAAATATAATTGTTATGATGGTGAATGCAATGCGCTGCAGTACCTTTTTTATAGTCTTTTAAGGTGGGGAAGAAATGTATTTTAAGATACATGTCTTCATCTTCATAAATATACAAACATGGGATGTTGTATAAAGACCATTTCTGATGAATAAAAAACGGATCGGTTAAATTGGTTTCTGCTACAAGACTTAAAAAAGCTGAGTCATTGCCCATTTCAGTTAAAATAGGCGCCGCCGATTGGTGAAAAGCTTTGCGGTCATTGTGTTGCAAATGAAGTGCTCTGATAGCTTGAATATAGGGGTGTTGCTTAAGGGCTTGCTGCATAATTACCACATGTTTTCAAAATACTGTTTGTCGTAAATTGTTACTGAATCAACAAACATTGATGAACTGTTATTTTTTAACTGAAGTGCATCGTTTTTTCTGAATAATTTTGACAATTGAGCGATGGGCCAAAGGAAACAAAAAAACACAATGCTTAGAATGATTTTTGGCATAATAAAACCTAAAACTTTAGCTATACCAAACCATACTTTTTCAATTTGAAGACTCAAGTATTGACTTGTTATAGCTATGATTCCAATACCTATTGCAGTATACAATAAAATTGGATTGTGATAAGCTTGGTACCAATACAAAACCAAAAGGCCTGTTGAGATTGTCAACAGGGTTTTAGGCGGATTTGAGTTAAATGAATTTGACATTAAAATAATGAATAAATGAATGGTGCTAATGTACTTGAGCTACCAACCAATAACAGGATGCCCAAAAACAATAAGACAATGACTATTGGCAATAACCAGAACTTTTTTCTCTGTTTCATAAATTGCCATAAATCTTTTAAAAATTCCATATGTATTATTTGATGATTTGACTTAATTGAGGGTATAAAATAGCGGCCACTTGACGAGCACCAGCATTTGAAAAATGAATTTGATCGTAAAAGTATTCAGGTTTTTTAGGGAGTTGATTGGCTAAATCAATACAAGGGATTTGGTATTGATTACATGTGGTTTTTAATGTCTCATTATAGGCTTGCATAACTTGCCATGAATACGCATTAGCAGCATCAAATTTGGCCTGAGTAATAAATACAGCTTGAATATGATTACGCTTACAAATTTGAATCAAAGCTTCGAGTCTTTGTTGGTAGGCCTTTAACCATGTTTGCAGTTTAATATCATTGTTTGCCCTTGCAATGCTATCCATCAAATTAAAATCATTTTTTTGATAATCGTAGGGAGAGCTGCCATGGGCTACACTCGCTTTGTGGCTTTTGAGTGCTTCATACACATTGGAAAGTGTGGTTATGAATTCTGAGCGTTTAATGAATGAACGAAAAAAGGACTCTTTTCTATTCAATAAAAAACCATCTTCTTGAGCAAAATCTTGTTTAGCTAAATCATTAATACCAACCATAAATACCACATAGTTTGGTTTTAGCTTCACAATGTAATCACGCATCAATATTAAATGCCCAAAAGTTGAACAACCATCAATACCAGCATTATTGATCCATACGTTAGATTGCTTGGCATGCATGAGCTTATACAATTGTTGTGGCCAAGTAGAATCATCGTCTAGTAAAGAACATTCCGTTGTGCTTCCTCCAACTGTGATTATGGTTTTACTAGCATCCCATTGGCTAGGTTTTGCAGGGCCTCTAAAGCCCAGTTCATTGGTGCTATAATGAATGGTTTCGCTGAGCCCTTTAATAGATGGTTGAATTTGAATGGTCTTTTTTAAATGACTTTTCAGTATGATTTCTTGTCCGCGAATTCTGGATTGAAAAGGATTGTATAAACGCAAAATCAATTCACAGAGCGCGAACGCTATTGTGCAACCTATTAAAACAGCAATGAATTTCTTCATTATTTAATCCTTTTTGAATGTTCTAGACCATTTTTCCTGATTGGTATAATCGGGTTGATCGGTCTTATAAAAAACAAAATTATTGAGCACCAATACATCCATTTCTGTGCCCATAAAACATCTAAAGGCATCTTCTGGTGTGCAAACCACTGGCTCCCCTCTGACGTTAAAACTGGTATTCACTACAAGTCCGTAATTGGTTTTTTGTTTAAAGGCTGATATTAAGCCATGATACTTCGGATTGGTATCAGCATGAACAGTTTGTATTCTTGCAGAATAATCCAAATGGGTAACAGATTGTATATCGCTGCGTTTGGCATATAATCTTTCCCATAAAGTCATTTGTTGGTAGTTATTTGGCTTTGGCAATCGTCTGCTTTCAAGCACCGGCGCCACCAAAAGCATATAGGGTGAACTGGTGTTCAAATCAAAATATTGAGCACAATCTTCTGCTAATACTGATGGTGCAAATGGCCTAAAGCCTTCCCTGTATTTGATTTTTAAATTGAGCTTTTTTTGCATTTCAGGATGACGTGCATCACCAATAATACTGCGATTGCCTAGGGCTCTAGGTCCAAACTCCATACGACCTTGAAACCAACCAATTACCATACCCTGGGCTATTTTATCTGCAATTTCATTAAACAATTCTGTATCATTTGATTTTTGAGTGTATACGGCTTTC
>JBIPPH010000008.1:0-66376 GCA_044368575.1 Bacteroidia bacterium | reverse complement strand
TCTGCAAACATGCCGCCAATAAAGGCCATAGCGTATATAAAAGCTTGGATCAATCCGTAGCGTTTATTGGAAATGGCTTCAGCGCTGTTGCGTTCAGTTTGTGGAGAGGTTTCAATGTAATACCTCGGATGCTCAGGGTTTAATGTTTCATGGTTTTCAGTTTTGAATTGCGCTTGTTTAACGGCTAATTCATTACCTGAAATGCCTTTGTAGTTGGCAGATAATATCAGATGTGAAATGTATAGGCCCAACAAAGCACGCATGCCATAAAAACAAAAACGTTCCCACATTTCAACCAAAAACAATATCCAAATTTGTTTAGGATAAGTGCCTTTGAAATTTTGAATGGATTCTAAGCTGTATTTTTCTTCCATAATTTATTAATTAGTTAATGCCTTTTTCTTGCATAACTTTATTGAGTTGTTTCAAAAGAACAAACATTAATAAAGCAGCAGTCATTAGTAGGGCGAAATTGATCCAAAAGAAATTGCTTTTGTCTGAGTAGGTGTCCCACATGCTGGCCAATACGCCACTTAATTTATTGCCTATCGAAGTAGACAAAAACCATCCACCCATCATTAATGAAGTAATGTTTGTAGGACTAAGCTTTGAAACAACTGAGAGCCCCATAGGACTTAAAAACAATTCACCTATCGTTATTATGCCATAATTGGCAACCAACCACCATACTGAAACTTTCTCCGAACCATTTGCGCCAATATGAACTGCTGCAACCATTATCAATACAGATAATGCTGAAATCAATAAACCAAAAGCAATTTTACTAGGCGTGCTAGGTTCTTTTTTGCGGCCTCTTAAAAATGTAAAAAATGCAACTACCAGTGGCGTCAAAATAATGACCCATCCTGGATTAATTGATTGACTTAAATTGGTTGCCCACAATGATACTTTACCGCCTTCTGCTGGTAATTTATCTTTAGCTACATTCTTAAAATACAAAGGGTAATTGTATTCCTTTTGAACAATGCCATTTGTCTTTTGTAGTTTGTAATTGGCATCATATAAATCTACCGAGTCTTTTTTGTATTCAACAGATTTAGATAGTTTTAAGGTGTTGAATACGGTTTCTGTACTACCAGTGATTTGTCTGTCTGTGTAACGGTCTGCCCATGTATTAAGCGCAGAACCATTGAGTTTAAATACAGCCCAAAACAAAATAACAACGGCAAATATTGTTAGCAAAGCGCCTATTGGTCTTTTGTCTTCTTGTTTGGCTTTGTAAAACAAACTACCATAAAAAAACACAACTGGAATACAAGCGAATATAAACGCATCAGTACTGTCTGATCCAAAAATATAGCTTTCATTATTAGTGGGAGAGGCTATGCCTTTGATGAGCCATCCAATAATGCCAAAAATAACAGAAGGCAATAAAATGAATAAAACAATTTTATAAAATGGCATGTCTCCTTCTTGCACACCTTTTTTATGGTCAAATCCTTGATAATGCTTAGTGCCTAATAAGAATACGATTACGCCAATAAACATGCCCACACCGGCTGCCATAAATGCAAATTTCCAACCCAATAAGATTTGTAATGCAGCCCCAAAGAAGTTGCAAATAAATGCGCCCACATTGATGCCCATATAAAATATATTATAACCCTCATCTTTTTTGTCTTTGAATTGATCGGTTGAATATAGATTGCCAAGTAAGGTTGAAATGTTTGGTTTAAAAAAACCATTGCCAATTATAACCAAAGTCATCGCCAGATATAAAACACTGATGTGGTGAATGCCCATAAGTAAATATCCTGCACCCATTAAAATGCCACCAATAACAATTGATTTTTTGTAGCCCAAGTATCTGTCGGCCAATAAACCACCAATAAATGGGGTTAAAAATACCAAAGCGATAAAAGTACCATACAAATCAGAGGATTCTTTTTCAGTCATAGCAAACCCAGACTCTACATCTTTTAAGTAGAGTGTAAAAATGCCGATCATTAAATAGTAACCGAAACGTTCCCACATTTCAGATAAAAATAAAAAAGGTAAAGCTTTAGGATGGTTCTTCCACATATGATTTGATTAAAAAAACAAACCTACAAAATGCTTTGTAGGTTTGTGTTATTTGAATTGTATTTAAACGTTTTTGATCTTTGTTCAGTTTGAGTTTAAGCGTTATATTATTATCTTACGCCATGCATCATTTTAAGAATTGGTTTATTCAATGATATCATGATTATCCCTAAAACAATAACAAAGCCGGCAATTGTAGCAAATATTGCAAAAGCGCCCAAGGCTTCCACGTAGGCAGCAACAAAACCGCCAATAATATTGGCAATAAAAGTAGATAACATCCAAACACCCATCATTAATGAAGCCAATTTAACTGGAGCTAATTTAGTGACTACAGATAGGCCTACTGGCGATAAACACAATTCGCCTAAAGTATGCAGTAAGTAGGTGATTACTAGCCAAAATAAACTTGCTTTAACGGTGATGTCTTGATTGTCGCCACCTCTTTCAGAAACGGCGCCTAACATAAAGAAAAAGCCTATGCCTAATAATATCATACCCAATCCCATTTTAACTGGAGTGGTTAGTTTTTGACCAACTTTGCTGGTCCAGAATATTGAAAATAAAGGTGCTAATGCAACGATAAATAATGGGTTTACAGACTGGAACCAAGAAGTAGGTATTTCAAACCCTAGTACATTTCTATTGATGAACTTATCTGTGTAAAGGCTTAATGATGAACCTGCTTGTTCGAACCCTGCCCAAAAGAATATCACAAAGGCTGTTAATATAAAAATTACTGTTACCCTTTGCTTTTCTTCTTTGGTTAAAGGCATGTCAGGCGCTTTTGTAGTGCTATCAGCGGCTGCGTTGGCATTTTGTTTAGCCGGAGATTCACCAACAGTTCCAAGGTATTTTTTAGCCATTGAATTAAATAATACTTGGCCCAGCATCATACCTAAGCCAGCAATTAAGAATCCGTATTTGTAACCATAAGTTAAAATTTTACCGCTCGCGTCTTTAATCGCAAACATGTCTTCAGCAAAGAAACCAATTACTAAAGGCGCAATGAAGGCCCCTAAATTAATGCCCATATAAAAGATTGAAAAAGCAGAATCTCTTCTAGGATCATCTGTAGCATATAGTCTACCAACTATGGTTGAGATGTTTGGTTTGAAAAAACCATTGCCAATAATCAATAAGAATAAGCCTAAATAGAGACCAAACTGCGTATTGATACCAAATAAAATAAACTGAGCAATCATCATGGTAATACCGCCAATGGTGATGGCATTTCTTTGACCTATATATTTATCAGCCAACCAACCGCCAATCAACGGGGTAAAGTATACAAAGCCTGTAAAAAAGCCATAAATCAAAGATGCTGATTGTTCATTGATGCCTAATCCACCTTGAATCAATGATTTAGTCAAATAAAGGATTAATATACCTCTCATTCCATAATAGGAAAAACGCTCCCACATTTCTGTGGCAAATAGTAAGTACAAACCTTTTGGGTGTCCTGATTTTGGTGTTATTTCATTCATATAAACGATGTTTAATGGCAATAATATTCAATTATTGTTAAAAAACAAGTCTATGTGGAATAGTTATGGAGAATGTTTATAGGGCGTCGGCCACTATTTTGAATTTAAGCGATACCACAAATGGCATTTCATGGTGCATTTGGCGGCGCTTTTTGTATTTAAATACCATTCTGAAGCTTTCCTTTTGAAGAAAGTCTTTCAACTCAACACCATTCATGTCAAGGTTAATGGCTTTGGTTCTGATGTCTGGGATATTTAATTTTTTAGCAACTTCAAATTGGCCTAAATCAGCATGTTTGATGTCAATGCTCATTTCAGTTAAATCCTTAAAGTTACAATAGTTTAAACTATCGTATACTGCATTGTCAAGGATTTGAATTCTAAAGAACTCCAATTTGCCTGATTTGATTTTAGATTTATCAGTATTGTTCTTGGCCAATTCGCCTTCAAGATTGGTAGGGAAGTCTATAGACTCTCTAACAATTAAACTGTCTTCCTTAGAGGTATCAATTTCCATGTTATTGACAAAAAACAAAGGGTATTCAATTATGACTTCCTTTTGTTTGTCTTTTTTACAATGGCTTAAACTCAAGCACATTAATACTAATAAAGCTGTTCTGGCAATTCGCAACATGGTATACAAATATACTTATATTTTAAATGGAAATTAAATCAATTTACTAAAGTCACCGTTCAATGCGCCACTAATACTGTCAGATTTAGCCCCTGTATAACTTTTTTTAATATTGACTTTGTTTTCGACCCTTAAAACACCCATCAAGGCAAAAATCAGCGCTTCTTTGAACTTAACCAATTCATCGCCAGGGACTATGAATTCAGCTTCGCTATGGGTTTTAATATGGTCCATTAAGACAGAGTTAAAAGCACCTCCTCCGGTAACCAATACCTTTTTGCCGGCGCCATTGTTGCCTGCAATTTGATCTATGCTTTTGCCGATTTGAAAGCCAATATGATCAACAAAGGTTTTCATTTTATCTTCAGGGCTTAATCGTTCGCCATCTTTCACTATTTGCCACAATTCATGATTAATCCAATCTCTGTTCAAAGACTTAGGGAAATCTTGGTGGTAGAAAGGAATGCGATTCAGTTGTTCTAGCAAAGGGTAGTGTATAGATCCTCTTGAGGCAATCTCTCCATCTTTGTCAAAGTCTTGGTCAAGGTCTCTGGCCACACGGTTAAGGATAATATTAGCAGGGGCAATATCAAAGGCAATGCGCTTGCCGTTGTACACACCAGAAATATTGCAAAACCCACCAAGGTTTAGGCAGTAATCGTAATCATTGAATAACAATTCATCACCAATTGCCACCAAGGGGGCACCTTCGCCTCGCTTGGCCACATCCATGCTTCTAAAATCACTCACTACGGGTAGGCCACACAATGCAGACAAAGAGGCACCGTCGCCCACTTGACGCGTAATAAACGCCTCAGGATAATGGAATACTGTGTGCCCATGTGACGCCACAAGATCCGCTTGAAGCCCATTGGTTTGTATAAATTGATTGACTAACTGGCCCAAATAATGACCGTAAAACACATCTGTTTTGGCATAAGCTAAGGCATCAGCCTTTCTTAATTGAGACAATCTAATGCGCCATGTCTCATTGTAATCGTAGGTCTCAGCGGTTTTGATTTTAAAGGTATATTGTCCTTGGTCAGATACGATTTCACACAAGGCTAAATCAACGCCATCCATAGATGAACCAGACATTATCCCTATCACATTAAAGGTCTTCATTTTGCAATCACTTAATAAGCAAAAATAGAAATTTTTATCTAAAACATAAATTCAGTTGTGCTTTCATTGCGTTTGTAATAGATTTGTACATATGAGGGGCTTGTTTGTTTTGCTAATGACTACCTATGTGTTTGTTGTGCAAGCGCAAAACAATGATGAGCGATTAGCTGCTCAGTATTTTTCAAGTAAAGAGTTCACCAAGGCCGCAGATCTTTATGAAGATTTGAGCAATAAACAGCCTCAAAATTTATATTATTACGACAACCTGCTGCAGTGTTATATTCAGCTAAAATCGTTTAAAGAGGCCGAAAAATTACTAGAAAAAAGACAACGCAAATACCCTGAAGAATACACGTTTTTTGTTGATCAAGCCTATATTTACAAGTTGCAAGACCTGAGCAGTAAGCAGGAAAAAATTTGCAATGATCTACTTAAACTCAAATTGAATGGGGTGGTGCAAACTGAAGCACTGGCCAATGCCTTTGTCAAGCGAAAGTTTTACGCTGAAGCGATTAAAGTCTATGAACATGCCAGACAGCAATTCAAAGAAGATTTTCTGTTTGCCAATGAATTAAGTGAAGTTTACTTTAATTTAGGACAGGTTGATTTGGCCACAAGGGAACTAGTCATGATGGCTGGGAATGATCCATTTTTGTACGAAGATATAAAAGACAGGTTAGCCGTTAATTATCAAACCGAAGCTCAATATCAAGTCTTGAGTAAGGTCTTGTTGCAACTGATCCAAAAAGCCCCAGATAATTATGTCTACAATGATTTTTTAATCTGGTCTTTTACCCAACAAAAAGATTGGAATGGGGCCCTAATTCAAGCTAAAGCAGTAGACAAGCGGTTAAAAGAAGAAGGGCGATCGGTATTGGTCTTGGCGCAAATCATGCTAGAAAACGACGCCTATGAGTATGCTTTAAAATGTTATGACTATGTGTTGGCCTTGGGCGATAACAAACGCTATTTTTACCAAGCACAACAAGGGGTGTTAAATTGTGGTTTGCTTCAGATAAAATCTGAAAATGGCGCCAGCATTGAGCGACTTAAATCCATTGAAACAGCTTACCTCCAATTCTTGAATACCAACGGCCGCAACTGGCAAACAGCTCAACAAATGAAAGACCTGGCTGAGTTGTATTTGTATTACATGCACAATGCCAAATGGAGTATTCAATTAATGAAAGAAGCCATAGCCATTCCTGGTTTGTCAGAAAGCACATTGGCCAATTGTAAATTGGTTTTGGCAGATGCCTATTTGGTTAATGGTGAGTCATGGGATGCCGACTTACTATACAAGCAAGTTGAAAAAGCCTTTTTGAATGATGCTTTAGGTCAAGAGGCAAAGTATAGATATGCCAGGCTTTGTTATTTTAGAGGGGAGTTTGAATGGAGTCAATCACAGTTAGATGTCTTAAAAGACGCCACCTCTCAATTGATCAGCAATAATGCCTTAAAGCTATGGTTATTGATACAAGATAATTTAACCGATGATAGCACCCGTGAAGCGCTGCAAAGATTTGCCCAAGCAGATTTGTACCTTTTTCAGAACCATTATGAAAAATCTTTGCCTTTGTTGGATAGCATTTCCCTTATGTTCCCCAATCACTCACTGTCTGATGAGATCTTATATTCTAGAGCATTAATAGCCGAACAACAGTCACAATTCAAACAAGCCGAACAATTATACCAGCGATTGATTCAAGTATACAGCAATGATATTCTTGCAGATAACGCCCTTATGCGCTTGGCTAAGCTCTATGAGTTTAAATTGAATGACACAGCTAATGCCAAAAAGATTTATGAATTAATTGTCCTGAATTATTCAGGAAGCTTATATGTGGCAGAGGCCAGAAAGCGCTACCGTATACTCAGAGGAGATGCCATTAAAGAAGAAGAATTCCATTAATTATGAAGATCAATAAACGCAAAATTGGACTAGGTGTAATCTTGCTTTTGCTTATGATTCAATTGCTGCCTACAGAACGAAACAATAGCCAAGCTAAAGCGGCGGCCATTGTCAAAAAATTTCCTGTCAATGCCGAAGTTCAAGCAATATTAGAGAAGGCCTGTTATGATTGCCATTCCAATAATACCATCTATCCTTGGTATGCCTCAATTCAACCTGTATCAGCCTATTTGGCGAATCATATTAAAGATGGTAAACGCCATTTAAATTTTGATGATTTCTTGAAATATAGACCTTACAAACAATTCCATAAACTAGAAGAGATTGACGAAGTCATGCTATCGGAAGAAATGCCATTATGGGATTATACGCTCATTCATCCTAAAGCGAAGCTTCAAGCCGATGAAGTGCATTTGTTGATAGAGTGGTCAAAGCAAATGCGCGATTCAATGCATGTTTGGTACCCTCAAGACAGCTTGGAGCGCCCTAAACATTAAGTTACTTAATCACACCAAGGTTTTTACCAACTTTAGTAAAGGCCGCAATTGCTTTATCTAAATGGTGTTGCTCGTGAGCAGCAGATAATTGCACCCTTATTCTGGCTTGGTCTTTAGGAACTACAGGATAAAAGAAGCCAATTACATAAATGCCTTCTTCGAGTAACTGATCTGCCATTACTTGACTAAGTTTAGCATCATACAACATAATTGGTACGATAGCACTGTTACCATCTTTAAAATCAAAGCCTGCAGCTCTAATGCCTGCTTTAAAATAATTGACATTGTGCTCAAGTTTATCGCGAAGAGCGGTAGATTCACTTAATAAGTCAAACACTTCAATCCC
The DNA here is from genome assembly GCA_044368575.1 of Bacteroidia bacterium. Taxonomy (GTDB): domain Bacteria; phylum Bacteroidota; class Bacteroidia; order NS11-12g; family UBA955; genus JABMMZ01. The sequence goes on along the minus strand of JBIPPH010000008.1, from coordinate 58,332 downwards.
AGCCGCAACAATGGCAGGGGCTAATGAGTTAGAGAATAAGTAAGGTCTTGAACGCTGACGCAACATTTCAATCACCTCTTTTTTACCAGTAGTATAACCTCCCATGGCGCCACCTAGTGCCTTACCCAAGGTGCCAGTGATGATATCAATTTTACCGTGTACACCACAATATTCTGGCGTACCTCTGCCTGTTTTGCCAATAAAACCTGCAGCATGACATTCGTCTACCATAATCAAGGCATTGTATTGATCTGCTAATGCCACAATTTTATCTAACTGAGCCACGTAGCCATCCATGCTGAACACGCCGTCTGTTACAATGATTTTGTTGCGATGGCCTGCTTGGTTGGCCGCAATTAATTGTTGCTCAAGGTCCGCCATGTCATTGTTGTTATAACGGTATCTTGCTGCTTTACAAAGCCTAACCCCATCAATAATAGAAGCATGGTTTAAACTATCAGAAATGATGGCGTCTTGTTCATTAAACAATGGTTCAAATACACCGCCATTGGCATCAAATGCCGCGGCATACAAAATGGTATCTTCTGTGCCGTAGAATTCAGCAATTTTAGCTTCTAGTGTTTTGTGAATATCTTGAGTGCCGCATATAAATCTCACACTGCTCATGCCAAAACCGTGGGTGTCGAGTGACTTTTTGGCAGCGTCAATAATGCGAGGGTGACTAGACAATCCAAGGTAATTATTGGCACAGAAATTAATCACTTCTTTGCCGTCGTTAAGCTTAATATCAGCGCCTTGTGGCGAAACTATAATGCGTTCTTTTTTATACAATCCAGCGTCTTTAATTTGCTGTAATTCTGTTTGCAATTGTTGTTGTAGAGCACCGTACATAATGATTGGAATATTTTTTGCAAAAATAAAGGAGTTGAGCTTAAATGTTAAAAATAGTTTAAACAATTATTTACATTTGCACAGCAGCCAAACTTAAGCAATTACAATATTTTAATGGATAACCAACAACAACCCAACGAAAAACCTTTTTCAGACAAAAAGCCTTCAAAACCTCGTTTTAACATGTGGTGGATTTGGGGTATACTCTTACTAGGTTTTGTGATCATCAGTTTTTTCCCTTCCAATCCTGGTAAAAAAACCAATTGGAACGAAGTTGAAAAGATGATTGTTTCTAATGATGTCGAAAAAATTGAGATCTTAAATGACCGTGTGGTTAAAGTATACCTTAAGAAAGAAGCATTAGACAACGAAAAATACAAAGACGTTAAGCGTTCTAACAATAGTATGTTGGGTGATAAAATGCCTGAATACTATTTTGAGATCAATAAAGAGGCTTTCAATAAAGCCTATGACAATTTGCTGGTTCAGCAAAAAACCATAAGCGAAGAGGCTTATAATAATGCCAAAGCTGTTGTTATAGACTACGAATACGAGAGCGATTCATCAGGTACTATTTTGTATTGGTTGTTCATGATTGGTTTATTCATATTGATTTGGAGTTTCATGATGCGCCGAATGGGCGGTGGAGGCGGTGGTGCTGGTGGACCAGGCCAATTGTTTAATATTGGCAGAAGTAAAGCAACATTGTTTGATAAAAACACCAAGGTGAATATCACCTTCAAAGATGTGGCTGGTTTAGATGAAGCCAAAGTTGAAGTCATGGAAATTGTAGACTTCTTGAAACAACCTAAAAAATACACCAAATTAGGGGGTAAGATTCCCAAAGGCGCCTTGTTGATTGGCCCTCCAGGCACTGGTAAGACCTTATTAGCAAAAGCGGTTGCCGGCGAAGCCAATGTGCCATTCTTCTCTTTATCAGGTTCTGATTTTGTTGAAATGTTTGTTGGTGTTGGTGCCTCTAGGGTGAGAGATTTATTCAGACAAGCCAAAGAAAAAGCCCCTTGTATTATTTTCATTGATGAAATTGATGCCATCGGTAGAGCCAGAGGTAAGAATTTAGTCAGTGGTTCGAATGATGAACGAGAAAATACTTTGAACCAATTGTTGACTGAAATGGATGGATTTGGAACAGACAGCGGCGTCATCATTTTAGCCGCCACAAACAGACCAGATATATTAGACTCAGCCTTACTAAGACCAGGTCGCTTTGATAGACAAATCTCAATTGATAAACCAGATTTGAATGGTCGTGAACAAATCTTTAAAGTGCATTTACATGGCAAAGCTTTAGCTGAAGACATTGATGCTAAAAAGTTGTCTGCTCAAACCCCAGGTTTTGCTGGTGCAGAGATTGCTAACGTATGTAATGAAGCTGCATTGATTGCTGCCAGACACAACAAAGAGAAGATTGATATGCAAGATTTCCAAGATGCCATTGACAGAGTGATTGGTGGTCTTGAAAAGAAAAACAAATTGATATCACCTGAAGAAAAGAATATAGTAGCATATCATGAAGCGGGCCACGCAGTAGCTGGTTGGTTCTTAGAATTCGCTGATCCTTTAGTAAAAGTTTCAATTGTTCCAAGAGGTGTTGCGGCTCTGGGTTATGCGCAGTACTTACCTAAAGAGCAATACATATACAGAACTGAACAACTCATGGATGAAATGTGTATGACCTTGGGTGGTAGAGCTGCTGAGGATATTATTTTTGGCAAAATCAGTACGGGTGCTCAAAATGATTTAGAGCGCATTACCAAAATGGCTTATGCCATGGTGACCATATACGGTATGAACGACAAAGTGGGTCAAGTGAGTTTCAATGATTCAACAGGGGAGTTTGCCTACAACAAGCCATACAGCGAAAAAACAGCTGATTTAATTGATGAAGAGGTAAGATTGATCATTCAAAAGGCATACGATCGCACCAAAACTTTGTTGAATGAAAGACGCTCTGAACTTGAAAAGCTTGCCCATGAATTATTGGCTAAAGAAATACTGTTTCAAACAGATTTAGAGAGCATTATTGGCAAACGTCCATTTGATCATAAAACCAATTATGAATCATTTGTTCATGGCGATCAAACACAAAATCAAGCTGTCATTGAAACGGATCAAACAACTGTTTCAGAAACTGCAACAACATCTGAGCCAAGCGAAAACGCTGCCGATGATACCACTCAAGCCTAGACTATTGCTTTGTCTTTTAGGCTTAACAATGGGTAAGCTTTGGGCCAACTCAGCAGATTCTGTTGTGTGTTCTGGTAACTATGTTCAGGATACCCTTAAGCATGGTATTTGGATTTGTAGAACACCTAAATATGTGCTTCAACGGTCAACTTATCGCTATGGTCAACTCATTGATTACACGAAGTTCAATGCCAAGGGTGACATCATTGAAACGCGCAATAAAAAAGGCAAAGTGAAACACTACAATCCTTGTGGTTGTTAGGATAAGTTCAGGTTGTTTATTTGGCACAATGATTGTTTATTTGTAAACATGTTCAAATTTCTTTTATTATCAACTGTAATGGTGCTCGCGCCATTTGCCAAAGCCGATACTGCTGAAGATACCACTAAAGCCAAACCAACTATGCCATCCATTATGATTAAGAAATTGGATGGTACTCCTGTGAACATCCAAGATTATGGTAAAACCGGTAAAATCATGGTATTGTCTTTTTGGGCTACTTGGTGTACACCATGCATAAAAGAGCTAAACAATGTACTTGAATTATACGACGATTGGAAGAAAAAATATGGCTTAGAAGTGGTGGCCATTTCTATGGATGATGCCAGAACGGTTTCAAAGGTCAGTCCGACTGTTACTGCATTAACTTGGCCCTACATTATTTTGTTAGATGAGAACAAAGACTTGGCCAGAGCGATGAACGTTAACAATCCGCCTCAAACCATATTATTGGATCAATCAGGACATATCGTATACGTACACAATGGCTATACTGAAGGCAGTGAACTTGAATTAGAGGAAAAAATCAAAGCCTTAGTAAAACCATAATGCGCTTTATGAATATAAAAGTCATTGGCATTAGTCTTTCTTTGTTGTTAAGCTTTCAAGTTGCTTGGGCGCAAAAGCAAGCCAATTCAAAATCTAATATTGTTCAGGAGCAAAGTAAAGATGCTTCTTCTAATGTTATCAAAAGACGTGTGTTAACCAAAGACCTGCAAAACAATAATGAGGTCTATTACTTCAATAATCAACCTTATACAGGTACTAGCATTGATTTATTCGACAATAAAACCAAGATGCAAGAGATCAATTGGAAGGATGGTCTATTGCATGGTGATAAAACAGAATATTTTTTAGGAGGTAATCAAGTCAGAGCCAAATTAGCTTTTAACATGGGCAAACGCAATGGCCCGTTTGTATATTATCATGAAAATGGTAACATTCAACTCATTGGTAAATACATCAATGATGAGTTAGACAGCACTGTAACTTGTTTGTATGAAAATGGTTTGCCTAAATACATACACCAATACATTAAAGGCATAAGAACAGGTTGGTCAATGACCTATTACAAAAATGGGCAATTAGAACAAAAGGTCTATTTAACCAATGATGTTCCAAATGGTTTAATGCAGAGTTATTATCCAGCTGGCAATATCAGATCTGAAATTGAATATGCCAATGGCATTAGAAATGGCAAATGTTATAAATACCATTTAACAGGTTTGATTGCAGAAGAGACCTACTACAAACAAGGGCTTTTAGACAGCATTTCAAGGTATTCAGATAACGTTTTTGGAGTTGTACTTAAAGAAGCGTTTTTTCGTTTAGGTAAACGCGAAGGCAATTCTATTTCATTCAATGAAGCCGGCGATACACTTAATGTTTATCATTACGAAAATGATGTGCTGAATGGCCCTTATATGAAATACTTTTCAGGCGTCAAAGATTTTGGCAAGAAAAAGGTCAATAAACCCTTCGATCCTAAAACTTCAAATAAGCAATATGTAAGAGGTTTAGATGAAGTCGGAGCCTATAAAAATGGCTTGCTAGATGGTCCATTTAAATCAGGTTTATTCAATAAAGCCGAACACGTTGAAGGTGAATACGCCAGTGGTAAAATGGTAGGAGAGTGGCGCTATTACAATGAGAAAGGCAAAATGGTATTGTATCAGAAATACAATAATGAAGGCGAGTTGTTAGAACAAAAGCCGAAGCAAAAATAATTAAGGATTTAATTCATCACCTGCCTCATTGCAAATGGTGAAATTGGTTAAATGGTACAAGTGTTCCGCTTGAATTTTAACCCACTTTTTATACTTCCAAAACCATTGGAACCTAACACTTTTAAAACCGCCTTTAGTCAAATACGCTTTAATGATAGGGTTCACCTTTAAAGTCAATTTTTGGGCATTTTGACTGTCCCAAATGTATTGAAGCTTTTCGAGTATATTATCACTCAACAGCATGCTCGATACAACTGTGCCTGTGCCATTACAACTAGGGCATAATTCAGTGGTATTGATATTGGTTTCTTGTCTGACCCTTTCTCTGGTGATCTGAATCAAACCAAATTTGCTCATTGGCAAAATGTTGTGTTTAGATCGGTCAGATTTCATTGCAGCCGTTAAAGTATCCAATAGTTCTTTACGGTGCGTAGGGTTCTTTAAGTCAATAAAGTCTATTACGATAATACCACCCAAATCTCTCAATCTTAATTGACGAGCTATTTCTTTGGTGGCTTCTAAATTAATCTTTAGGGCGTTTTCTTGTTGGTTTTCAGTCGCACTGGTTTTTCTGCCGCTATTTACATCAATTACGTGCATAGCCTCAGTGTGTTCAATGATCAAATAAGCGCCATTGTTGAACATCACATTCTTGCCAAAAGAAGCTTTGATTTGTTTGTCAATGCCAAAGTGCTGAAAAATCGGCACTTTATTGTTGTAAACTCTAACTAACTCTTCTTTGCCTGGAGCAATATGTCCAATATAGGTTTTTAGTTTTAATGCGTAATCTGCATCATTAACATGGATATTAGAGAATTCATCGTTTAATAAATCTCTTAATAATGACTCTGTTCTTGAAATTTCGCCCAATACTTTTACAGGCGGCACTGCATTTCTTGAAGCATTAACCAAGGTTTCCCATTGGCCAATGAGATTGTTTAAATCCATCTCAATGTCTTCAATAAGCGCCTCTTCTGCAATGGTTCTTATGATGACACCAAAGTTCTTAGGTTTGATTTTGTCAACCATTTGCTTCAAACGCTTTTTGTGGTTGACGTCCGAAATTTTCTTAGAGATGGCAGTGGTTTTGCCAAAAGGCACCAATACACAATATCTGCCAGCAAAAGACAAATCACAAGTGATTCTTGGTCCTTTATTGCCAATGGGCTCTTTAAAAATTTGAACTAGTAACTGATCTCCTTTTTTAACTAACTCAGTAATTTTACCTGTTTTAACGATTTCCTCCTCTTTTTCGAATTCATCGAGGTGAGTAGATTTTAAACCACCTTGGGTAACGATTTTGGTTAATTTGGCAACTGAATTAAAATTCGCGCCGAGATCTGTGTAATGTAAGAATGCGTCTCTCTCGTGGCCAACATCTAAAAATGCGGCATTGAGATTTGGCATGATTTTTTTGACTTTAGCCAAATAAACGTCACCGATCTGGAACGAAGAAACGGCGTTCTCCTGATGGAGTTCAGTGAGTTGTTTGTTGAATAATAAGGCTACATCTATGCCATTTGAGTTGCGGTCAATGACAAGCTCATTCACAATGGTAAAAGATTAAAAGATGAATTACTTCTTCTTATGACGATTTTTTCTCAATCTTTTTTTGCGTTTGTGAGTAGCAATTTTGTGTCTTTTTCTTTTCTTTCCGCTTGGCATAATAATGTCTTTATATAATGGTTTAATTAATGTTTTGGCTTTTTTCGAGCCAAACTTTTGCTTCTTTTTGGTTCCCTAATCGTTCATACATTTGACTTAATTCCAAGTAATATTCGCGATTTTGGGGTTGCAAATATACTAATTTTTTAAATCTTTCAATAGCTTTTTCTAATTGATTAGAAGCTTGGGCTAATTTTCCTAAGTAATACAGTCCATCAATGTGGTTAGAATCAACTGCAACAACTTCTCTAAGTAGTAAAGCCGGACGCATAAGGTCTGCAGTATTTTTAGGTGGTTCCTGGTTATTGATGTTGTAAATGCTAACAGCCAAATCCACTTTTGCATTTAAATTGTTGGGCTCAATGCTCAAGCATTGTTCTAAATTGGTTTTAGCTTTTTTGAATAAGAGACTTAAATGCTCACCCTTTTCTGTTTCCATCAAAAAGTAACGGGCTGCTGTGTGATAACGCCAAGCATTGTTGTTGATTTTGGCTACGCGCTCACTTAAGACTGCTGCATAAAGGTATTGCTGCATGGTATCCAATAATGTAATTGATAGGGCAATACGCTGGGTGTCATTAGAGCTTAAAATATCTGGTTTAACAACGGTTGTGCTGCTCCCCAAATTGTTTAAAATGGATTCAAAAGCCTTCTCGTTTTGAGCAGTCATGGCTTCAGATCTTTCTTTGTTCAAAGCTTCAAAATCAATTTGAGCTTCAGATTTGTGCAAACCAAAATAGGTGAGTAGGGCAGTTACAATAAAAAAAGCAATCAATAAGATTGCTTTTAATGGGTTCAGCTTCATGCGGCGAAATTAATATTCTTTTTCTTCTTTTTTAGGAACAAAATCAGAAGGAATGCTTGTTTTTACTTTTTCGACGAATACTTTTGCAGGCTTAAATTTTGGAATGAAATGCTCATCGATCACCAAAGCGGTATTCTTAGAAATATTTCTAGCTACTTTTTTAGCTCTTTTTTTAAGGATAAAACTACCAAAGCCTCTGAAATAGATGTTTTCACCTTGTGACATGTTGTTTTTCATGACCTTGAAGAAGGATTCCATAGTCTCAGTAACAATGACTTTGTCAATGCCTGTTTTTTCGGAAATTTCACTAATAATTTCTGCTTTTGTCATAAGGAATGGTAGTTATTATTTCAATAATCTTGATGTTTGTATTACAAATCTATGGAAAATGTTTTAGAAATAATCGCTTGGTATAAAAATAATTTCAGGGATTTGCCTTGGAGGAATACTAAAGACCCTTATAAAATATGGCTTTCAGAGATCATTTTGCAGCAAACTCAGGTGGTTCAAGGCCTGGGGTATTATGAACGATTTGTGTCGCAATATCCTGATATTCAGTCGTTAGCGTCTGCAGACCAAGAGTCTGTTTTGAAGTTGTGGCAAGGCTTGGGCTATTATTCACGAGCTCGAAATTTGCACAAAACAGCTCAAATAATTGTAAATCAATACGATGGGAAATTTCCTGACCAATACCAAGCTGTACTCAAATTGCCAGGCATTGGACCATACACGGCAGCAGCAATTATGTCTTTTGCATTTGATCAAGCATATCCTTGTTTAGATGGTAATGTGTATAGGGTTTTGTCTAGGTTATATGGAATTGAATCGCCAATTGACGATAATAAAAGTCGGCCAGAGTTTATGGCCATTTTAGAGGCTTGGGTTCAAGGCCAACAGCCTAGTTTATTCAACAATGCCATCATGGAATTTGGGGCCATGTTGTGTAAACCAGATGCCCCCAAATGTGCGGAATGTCCGGTTTCATTCAATTGCAAAGCCTTAAAAATGAATGCTGTTCAAAATTTTCCAGTCAAGGCAAAAACCATAAAGAAACGCCAACGCTTCTTCAATTATTTCTTGATACAACAAAACGGACAAATAGCCATTCGCAAACGCCAAGAAAAAGATATTTGGCAGCATTTATACGAGCTGCCTTTGGTGGAATCCAAACAATTGATGTCTGCCAATGTTGTTCGTAAAGAGATAGATAATATATTGTTTAATCGTTTAAATAAAATTGAGTATTTATCTGAGGCCAAACAGGTGTTAACCCATCAAACCATTCACGCTCAATTTTGGACTGTAGAGGCTGATGATCAAATAGATTTTAAAGCATCAGATGTAATTTGGGTGCCAATCACACAGATTCAAAACTATCCGGTATCTGTTTTAATCGAGAAATTTTTAGTATGTTTGTAACAAGCAATTATTTTTTGATATGGTCAACAAGGTTTTTCTATTAGGTAGGTTGGGCAAAGATCCTGAAGTTCGCTATTTAGACAATAACCGTGCAGTAGCTAATTTTACTATTGCTACAAACGAAGTGTTTATTGATAAATCAGGTAATAAAGTTGAACAAACGGATTGGCACAACATTGAAATGTGGGATGCCTTGGCCAGAAATGCAGAAAAAGTGCTTAAAAAAGGTCGTACAGTTTTTATTGAAGGCAAAATCAAAAACGAAACTTGGACTGATAAAGATGGCAATAAAAGAAGTGCTGTGAGAATCCGAGCGCTACAATTTCAAGTAGTGGCTTCTCCTAATTCTGAAAACCCATCTAATTCAGACAACAGATCAACGCCTCCTGTTGATGATGCCCCAATGGATTTACAAGCAGACGATCTACCATTTTAATATAAGTTTAAAGTTACATGGACGACCCTTATCCTTCGACCCCGCTAAGCATTTTAGGTGTTTTTAACCCTGAATTAGCTAGTATCTCTTATTTGTACCTCTACGGTACATTGTTGTTTTTAATCCTATTAGTATTCTGTTCTAGCTTGTTTTCTGCTTCAGAAAATGCATTGTTTTCTTTGAATGCAAAAGAGAAAGAAGACATGAAGGCCCTTGATTCAGCTTCTGGTAATGCAGTACTTAAATTGTTAAGTCAACCTAAAAAGTTATTGGCAACTATTTTAGTGGGCAATAATTTTGTGAACGTTACTTTCGTAATTGTCAGTTCTGTTTGGATGGAAAGCATACTTAACAAAGACATTCATCCATATTTAGACTTTGCTATTAAAGTGATTTTGGTCTCTTTAGTTTTATTGTTGTTTGGGGAAGTCGTTCCAAAGGTTTATGCCAGCCGAAACAATGTTCGCATTTCCAAAATGATTGCCTTGCCACTATTAGTTTGTCAAAAAGCTTTCTCTTTTTTAGTGATTCCAATGGTAAGGTTTACGACCATCATTGATAAAAAAGTAAAGGTGCATGAACATACGGTGTCTGCAGATGAACTCACCCATGCCATTGATATCACTACGGACGCTCATACAGGCCAACAAGAAAAAGCCATTTTAAAAGGGATAGTCAATTTCGGGAGTAAAACTGTCAGACAAATCATGAAAGGTCGGATTGATGTGGCGGCCATTGAAGTCCATAGCAATTTTCACGAAATGATGGGTAAAGTGAATGAACTTGGATATTCAAGGTTCCCTGTGTATGACGATACTTTTGATAACATTGTTGGTGTGCTCTACATTAAAGAAATTTTACCTCACTTGAATGAGTCATCAAACTTTAAATGGAAATCCTTATTGAAACCTGCTTTGTTTGTACCAGAAAATAAACGTATTGATTTATTGCTGAGTGAATTCCAAGAACAGAGAATGCACATGGCCATTGTGGTTGATGAATACGGTGGAAAATTAGGCATCGTGACCATGGAAGATATTCTCGAGGAAATCTTCGGAGAGATCAATGATGAGTTTGATGAAGAGCCTTTGTCATACAGTAAAATTGATGACAGCCAATACATCATTGAAGGCAAAATGCTGATCAATGATTTTTGTAAAATTACCCAGACTGAGGATGATTTTTTTGACCAAGTAAAAGGGGAAGCGGAGTCAATGGCTGGTATGTTGTTGGAATTGAATGGCAAGATTCCATTTAGGAATGAAACCATTCATTACAAACACTTTGCCTTTACCATTGAATCTGTAGACAATAGACGCATAAAGCGCATTAAAGTAGTGATTTCATGAAGGCAATAAAGGCATTTTTCATAGCAGTTCTATTGTTGTCATGTGGAGGTAATGATTATACCCCTAAGCCACATGCTTATCCGAGGGTGTATTATCCTCAGAAACAATATCAATTGTTTGATAGCATCGCACCATACTCATTCCTCATTCCGAAGTATGCCGTTATGCAGGCCTTTAATGACGCGGAAGATTCAGCTAAGCACCCATATTGGTTTAATCTACACTATTTGCCTTTCAATGCCACGCTGCATTTAAGTTACCATGCCTTTAAAGATCGCAATGAGTTTGATGAGTTGTTTGACGACACTAGGCGACTTGTTTATAAACACGATATCAAAGCAGATGAAATTGAAGAAATAGAATTGCACAATGCGCTGACTCAAACTTCTGGAATAGTATATGAATTAAAAGGCAATACAGCCACTAACCTCAATTTTTATGTGAGTGATGGTAAGCGCCATTTTTTAAGAGGTGCTTTGTACTTCAACGACAAAACCGAAATAGACAGTATTCAACCTATTTTTGATTTTATCAAAGCAGATATTTACAAAATGATTGAATCCACCAAGTGGCAATAAGCAACTAATTTTGGCTGCTTGAGGTCTTAACAATACTTAATATCTATAATGAAAACGCTTTTTATTTGGCTAACATTGGCCTTTTGTGTTCAGGCGCAGGCATCGCATGTAATTGGAGCTGATATCACCTACACGCACAAAGGCAACAGAGTTTACCATGTGGTCTACACAATATACAGAGAATGCGCTGGCCTTCAACTTCAAAATGTACAATTCTTTTTAAGTAAGGGAGATGGTAGTTCAGCTATAAGCATTAGCCCCAACCGAACAGGTATCAAAGACATTTCAGTGGTTTGTAAAAATGACACCTTGCCTTGTAAGCCACAAAACACCCCTTCCAAGACGGGTATTGAATGCCACAGTTATGAAATAGACCTTGATCTTAAACAATCAAGTTTTAATACTGTTATGGCCAATAATTGTCAAGTATTATTCTCCATGTCTATTTGTTGTAGAAATGGTGCCATTACGACTTTGATGCCTGATAACATGTATTTAGAATCTATGGTAGATGTTTGCTTAGCGGGTAATAAAGGCAATACATCACCTAGGTTTGGTTTCAATCCTATCAAATCCATTTGTTGTAATAATTATTTTCTTTACAATGTTGGCGCCATTGAAGATACTGATACAGATAGTTTAGGCTTTAGATCAGTTCCTGCATTGAAAAATTTCAATGATTCTGCATTGTATACAGGGACTTTTAGTTCAAGAATACCCATGACCCCATATTGCCCGCCTAATCCTGGTGTGATCAATTGCAGAGCTTTGCCTGGCGCTAAGCCTCCTAGAGGTTTTTACTTTAATACCTATAATGGGGACATCACTTTTACGCCTAATAAATGTGACGAGGTTGGTGTTATGGTGATGCAAGTGGATGAATGGCGAAAAGATTCTACAGGCGTATTGAGAAGGGTAGGTTATATCAAACGCGAATCCACTTGGTTTGTGGGTACTTGTTCTGATAATAATGCCCCTAACATTACAGGGAACAATCAATATGCTGTCTGTGAAGGCAACAAGATTTGTTTTACCGTTTCAAGTACGGATGATCAGTTCTTGCCTAAACAACTGAGCCCAGATACGCTACAATTGTATTGGGATTCAGGGATTAAAATGGCTACATTTAGAATCATTGACCCAATGGCCAGAGAGAAACAAGCTGAGTTTTGTTGGCAAACCAAAGTTGGGGATGCTAAAATGGCCCCTTATCGATTTACAGTACAAGTGGATGATCAACATTGCTCTCCACCTTTAAAAAGTTTTAAAACCTACACTGTTCAAGTCAAACCAAAGGCTAAAGACTATTTGACCTATCAGTATTTGTTTAAAGGGGGCTTGGTGATTATTGCTCAGCCTTCGGATTCAACAGTAAAATCAAGTTACCGATATGTCAATGCCTTGTACAATGATTCAATGAAATTAATCCATTACGGTTTAAATAAATCATACGATACCATTGTGTTTACAAGCCCTGGTACTTATATCTTGGAACATCAAGTCAATCAAGTGCCTTATAATTGTCCTAGTACTTATTTTGATACGCTTGTTATTACTCAAGCACACTTATTGAAAATTCATGAATTGTATACCAATGCCATCAGTTTATTTCCTTTGCCAAGTTCAGGCCATATTCGAGTAGATTTGTCTAAGTCAGGTTTTGAGGCTGTTGACTACAGCATTTTTGATGTGCATGGCAAACAGATCCAAACAGGTCGAATCAATGCCACCAATTCAACTATTTCACAATTGCCTCAAGGTCAATTCATACTCAGACTTCAAGAAGGCAATTGGATGGAGCAGAAACAAATCATTGTTGCTTATTGATCCGAACGGCTTTGCCCCATGTCGCGCCAAAGATAGCCATCAATGATGCGCGTGTTAGGGGTGAAATTCGTTTTGTACAATTGTCCTGTGCCTAAGCCAGAATGCATTGGATTTTGAAAATTGGCAGCGTATTGGGCAATGGCATTTAAGCCAATATTGCTCTCTAATGCAGAAGTTAGCCACCATTTAATACCATGTTGTTTAGCTGCTTTTATCCAGGCATCACATTGTTTAAAACCGCCCAATAAATTGGGTTTTAAAACGATGTAAGGAGGCTTTACCTCTTTCAATAACGCGTCAATGTCTTCGGTAGACTGAATGCCAATTAATTCTTCGTCGAGTGCAATAGGGATTGGGCTTTTTTGGATAAGGTCTCTTAATTGACTGCGTTGATGACTTGCTATTGGTTGTTCTATGCTGTGGATCTTGAATTCTGATAGGGCTTTTAATTGATCTAAAGCGGTTTCAGGCGAAAAGGCACCATTGGCATCAAGTCTTATCATTAATTCCTGCTCGTTATAAGACTGCCTAATGTTTTTAATCAATGCCAATTCATCGTCAAAGTTTAAAGCCCCTATTTTGAATTTCAAACAATTAAACCCTTTCTTGATTTTCTCTTCAGCTTCCAATTGCATTTGATCAATTGTATCCATCCATACCAAGCCATTAATGGGTATACCTTGTTTGCCAATAGCATAAAAGTTAGGGAAAATGATGCGTTTGCCGCCGTGCTTTAAATCCAGCAAGGCAGTTTCAATACCAAACTGAATAGAAGGGAATTGGTGAAAAGGGAAATTTTCTGAATGGTTGTTATTGATCTGTTCAACTAAATCATTCAAATAATCAGCATAGTTTCCTAAGTCGTCTATACTTAGGCCTTTTAGTGGGGCGCATTCGCCTATGCCAACACAATTTGGGTCGGCTTCGTTGTATATTTTTAACAAATAGATTTGTCTGCCATTATAAGCGCCTCGGCTGGTTGTGGCCGGCTTTTTAAACAAGAGTTCATGTTGTTCTATACTGGCTTTTAATCCCATTATTGTTGCATTAAATAATAAGCCAAACACAGGCACAGCATCATGGCTAAAGCACTTAAAGACATGCCCTTCAAGGCAAGGTTATAGTCCATCCTGTTCTTGCACGCTTTCAATTTTTGCCATTGCTTCAATACGATAATGCCATTGATGCCAATACTAATTAGAGTCCAAATGCCAAAAGCCTTTTGAAGTTGCATAAAAGCCAGCATACCTATTAAAGCATTCACCAATAAAACAACCTGATAACGCAAAGTGTTTTTGTAGCCCATTTGAGTGGCAAGGGTGCGCTTGTTTTTGAGCGCATCGGTTTCGATGTCGCGTAGGTTATTGATGTTCAATACTGCTACACTTAAGCAAGCCATAGCATGTGCCAAACAAACTACTGACCATGATAATTGCCCACTTTGTAAGTAATAAGCCCCTAAAACGGATACAATGCCAAAGAAAATATAAACTGCCAAATCTCCTAAACCATAGTAACCATAAGGGTATTTGCCGGCCGTATAAAAATAAGCAGCAGCAATGCCCAAACAACCAATGCCCATTAAACTCCAAAATGCGCTGTTTATACTTTGTATGGAGGTGATCAGTAAACCAATGCCGGAGACTAAACTCAAAGTGATTAAAACCCCAATTGCTATTTGCATGGTTTTGATACTCATTTGGCCAGAGGCCATTACGCGGTCAGTTCGGATGGCGGTGTCAGCTCCATTTTTGAAATCGCCATAATCATTGGCATAATTGCTTAAAATTTGTAGGGCAATGGCGGTCATTAAACTAAGTATAAAACAAGCCCAGTGCATTTGTTTGAATTGAATGCCTGCAATAAGATTGCCGGTTAAAATACCTGCAATGGCCAAAGGCAAGGTGCGCAATCTAGCAGCTTGTATGTATGGCTTTATAGACACGGTGTTCTACCTCCGTCAACGACAATATTGGTGCCTGTAATGTAGGCTGCAAATTCAGAACTTAAGAAGCAGGCTGCATAGGCAGGTTCTTCTGGTTTGCCAAATCTACCCATAGGGATTTCTGCAAGCATTTCAGAGGTAACTTGACTTGAATCCACCATTAATTTAGACGATTTGTTATTGATGATATTGCCTAAGCGTTCAGTCTCAGTAGCCCCTGGTAAGATGTTGTTGACGGTTATGCCGAAAGGGGCGAGTTCAGTGGCGATGGTTTTAGACCAATTACCAACGGCGCCTCTAATAGTATTGCTTACGCCAAGATTGTGCAAAGGCACTTTTACAGATGTTGAGATGATATTGATGATTCGACCAAAGGCATTCGCTTTCATGTGTTTAACAACGGCTTGGGTGATTTGCTGATTGTTGATCAAGTGCAATTCAAATGCTGAAAGGAATTGTTGAATTGGCGCGTCAATAGCAGGTCCAGCAGCTGGGCCTCCGGTGTTGTTGATCAGAATATCAATTGGCATTTGTTCAATCTGTTTGCAAACATTGGCAACAGACTTAATATCATTAAAATCTGCCACTAAATATTGATGGGTTTGACCTTGTTGACTGTCTAATTCGGTACAGATGGTTTTGAGTTTTTCTTCGTTTCTGGCCAACAAAATAATATTGGCACCACTCAGGGCTAGTTGAGTTGCTATGGCTTTGCCAATCCCTTGGCTACTGCCACAAACTAAAGCTGTTCTACCTTTTAATTGAATTTGCACTCAGCAAATATAAGTTAAAAACCAAAAGACTGAATCACCATATTGTACTTTAAGAATGCAAGGTTTTTTGTATCATTGTATGATGTTTTTTAAGCGGTTCTTTTGGTGTGTATTGGCCTTCGGATTGGCTCAAGTTGTAAGGTCTCAAACCCCTCAATTAGTAGCAGATGTGATCAAAGGCGACAAAGGTAGCAAGGTGCACGGGTTAACAACAGTTGGTAACACCTTGTTTTATGTGGCTGATGATGATAAAAATGGCATGGAATTGTGGGCCAATGATTTGCTTACACAAAACAGCCGTTTGGTAAAAGACATTTGTGAAGGCAATTGTTCATCCTTGCCGAATCAGATTTGTGCAGGCAATGGTTTGGTGTTTTTCACAGCCTATGAATCTGACAAAGGCACTGAATTATGGAAGTCAGATGGGACCGAAAAAGGGACTGTTAGAATTAAAGATATCAATCACGGGAAAACCAATTACAGTCCGAAGCAATTAACCTTTTCAAATGGCCTTTTGTATTTTTTGGCCAATGATGGTATTAATGGCGTCGAAGTATGGGTAAGCGATGGTACTGAGGCAGGTACGCATTTAATCAAAGATTTAAAGCCGGGAAATAACAAAGAAGAGCCTCAGCACTTAACGGCTGTTGCTGGTGGTGTAATATTCTCGATTAATGAGAACGGTCGTCAGTCACTTTATTTCAGCAACGGACAAGCTTTAGGTACAAAATTGTTGTTAGCTTATACAGACTTTATATCGGCAGTGTATAATCCTGAAACACGCGCCTATTTATTGTTGTCTGCAGATAATTCCTCAGCCAATGCTTTGATATGCTTTGCCGTTGATTTGAGTAATTTAACGGTTCTAAAATCAGATTGGACATTGCGTTTGAGTCAATCTAAATACGCTGGCTTATTGGTTCAAGGTCAACAAAATTATTTGTACTTAGATGATGCCTTGTATCAAATTCAATCAGAGCCTTCCAAACAGAGCAAAGGCTTAAGTATAGAAAAACGCGTCAGCCTAGGAAAAGGCATAAACATCGCTTCTGTGTCAGTTGAATCCAATGGATTGTATTTAAGTACGCTTCAAGCCAATGGTGTTGAACAAGTCATATACCTTGATAAAACCTTTCAAATAAAAGTTGTAGGGAAGGGCTCAGTATTTAAAGTGCTTGCTGATGGGCTGCTTATGCTAGAGTCACAGTCCAATATTCAGTTATACAATCAATTGAAAGTTCAAGATTTGAAATGGCAAAACAAGTCTATTGTTTCTGCTGCCATCATTGAAATAGTAGCCTACAAGCAACAATGGTATTTGGTTTATAAAGATGCTTACTATGGGCAAGAATTATTCAAGCTACAAGAACAGAATGCAACTTATCAATTGGCTTTGTACAAAAACATCAACCAAAAAGGAATAGGTTTTTCGCCTCAGTTAATCAGAGGGTTTCAAAAAGATCTATTGTGTTTTTCCGCCACTGATGATGCTATTGCTTTGTGGCGTTATGCCTCTGATAGCAAACAGTTTTATGAAGTAAAAACCATCTATTTGGCCAATGAGCAATTGTCTATGTCTGATTTGCAATTAGATTTTGCTTATGTGTATGAACAAAAACTTTATTTTACTGTGATCAATTATGCCAGTAAATCTCTAGAGTTATGGGTGAGTGATGGTAATGCCTCCGGCACTTTTAAACTCAAACAATTTGTATATGCACAACCTTTAGCCAATGATCAACAGCTCATAGGGTACAAGCATTTGATATACTTTAACGCCAACGATGGGATTTCAGGACAAGAATTGTGGTGCACTGATGGCAGCATTAAAGGCACTAGATTGTTTAAAGATATTTCACCAGGCAAAAGTTCCTCATCACCCCAATGGATGACTGTATTTAAAGATGAATTGTATTTCGTAGCAGATAATTACAACAATGGCAATGAGCTATGGAAAACCAATGGTGTTCAGACGCTTATGCATAAAGATGTATACAACGGAGCGCATAGTTCAGACCCTATTGGGTTGATGGTTCATAATGATGCGCTGTATTTTGTGGCAGATGATGGTGAACATGGCCTTGAATTATGGTGCAGTAAAGGAGAGTCTTCAACCTGTGCTTTACTGGCTGACATTGCCAAAGGAGAAGAGGGTTCGCAACTTGAAATTTTAGGGGGTACTGATAAGTATTTGTATTTGAGTGCAACGGATGGTATGCATGGAAGAGAATTGTGGGCCCTGGATTTAATTCAATTAAAGACTCAGTTAATTAAGGATATGCTGCCTGGGAAGGAAGATTCTGAAATCGCCTTTCCTATGGTGGTGAATAATGTCCTATTCTTTTTTGCTAATGATGGAAATCATGGAATAGAACTTTGGAGTAGTCAAGGTACAGAGAAGTCAACTAAGTTGATTAAAGACATTCAAAAAGGGCCTGTGTCATGTATACCAAGAGCAGTATTGGTTTGTAATAAAGGGGCTTATTTTGTGGCAAATATTGGGGTGAATCAACCAGAACTTTGGTGTATTGGAAACAATCATCAAATTAGTGCCATAACAGGCGCTTATTCTAACAGCAATGAATTGCCACCAATGCAGCTAACGTTTCATGAGCAATTGCTGTATTATGTGGTTGATCAGTATGAATTGGGGGCGGAAATTTGGTCTTTAAAATGACTTTAATTGAAGGCGATTAATTCATAGTGCCTCATGTTGTCATGGTGTTCTATCCTTAAATTCAGATAAGGTTGATCTAAAAAGTCTAAAACCAATTCTGGCCATTCAATCAAACATAGGTGACCACTGTCAAGGTATTCCAAAAAGCCTATTTCGTTAAGTTCTTGAACAGATTTGATGCGGTATAAATCGAAATGATAAACCGTTTGATTGGCCCAATGGTAGGTATTAACGAGGTTAAAAGTCGGACTATCAACAGCCTTTTGAAAGCCAAGTGTTTTTAAAAGCGTTTTTGACAAGGTGGTTTTGCCGCTTCCAACTTCACCCGTCAAACAAATAATTCTATAATGACTTAGGTAAGCTATAATTTTTTGAGCGACAGTTTCAATCTCTGTTTCAGCAAAACTGTCTTTGAAAACAAGTTTTGTGTCGCTCATGGTTTTTTATAATATTTTAGCGCTTCGGGTAACCATGCTTTTAACTCATTGATTCTAGTTTGATCACTAGGATGTGAACTTAACCATTGTGGTATTTGAGTGCCATTCGCTTTGCTCATACGTTCCCAAAACTCAATAGATTTCGATGGATCATATCCAGCTAAGGCCATAAAGACTAAACCAATCTTATCGGCTTCTGTTTCATGTTTTCTTGAGTATTTTAACAAGGTTAAACCACCTGCCGCTCCATATACCATTCCCAATACATCTTGAGTAGCCTGAGGGCTGCCTGATAAGGCAATAGATAAAATACTGCCTAAGCCATGAGCCTTCATTTCTTGGGTCATTCTTTCATTGCCATGTTTAGCTATGGCATGTGCTATTTCGTGCCCAATAACTACAGCTAAACCAGTTTCGTCTTGAGTCACTTTCATTAATCCAGTGTAAACTACTACTTTGCCTCCTGGCATACACCAGGCATTGATAGTACTGTCTTGAATGGTGTTAAAAGCCCATTTATAAGCACTTACCTCTGGATAGTATTTGCCATTGTCGTAGGTTTTGAAAAAGTTAGTAATGGCGATAGAAAGTTTTTGACCAAGTAATTGTACCTGAGCTGCTTGTTGTTTGTTAGTGGTTATTTTATGAGTAGCAATAAATTGCCTGTACATTGAATCGCACATTTTTTGAAGAGCAGCTTCATTTTCCCAGGTGCTTTGTCTGCGGTGGGTAATGGGGACTCGATTACAACCAAATGCCATTGCTGCCAATAGCAAAAAAAACAATACTTGTTTCATATTATGCCATTTCTATTTGTGCAGATAAGCCTTTGTCTAAAAGGGCTGTGCACAAGGGTTCTAACAAGGCATATTCTCCAGATTTGACAGCGCATTTACCTTTGGTGTGGACTATCCAAGCACATTGTTCTGCTTGGTAAACATCGTGTTTACAATACTCCACTAAACAATTAATAACATGATCAAAGGTATTGTGGTCATCGTTGTATAAAACCAATTGGAAATCTGCTGTTTCAATGGTTTTTTGTAAGGTATGTGATTGTCCTAATTCTTTCATAAATCTCATAAAGGAATTATTCTTGACGGTGTTTCTTTAGTAATTTGGCTTTGTTCTCTGTGCCTTCAACCAATCTAGCAATGTTTTTTTGGTGGGTTAAAATGACCATTATGGCAGCTGCTATTCCAAAAGCCACAAAAAGCGGTTCTTCATTTTTGTAGATCACTATTGCAAATAAAGGAAATGCAATAGCCGCTAACATGCTGCTTAGTGATACATACCTCGTTGAAAATAAAACCACAATGAACAATAGAACACATGCTAACGCGGAAAGGTAATGAATGCCAATGATCATGCCTAACAGTGTTGCAATGCCTTTACCACCTTTAAATTGGCAATAGATAGGGAAGATATGACCTAAAACAGATACTAAACCAAACAACAATTGAATGTTAACGTATCTAACAGATCCAGGATCTAAAAAATAGCAATAGCGCACTAAACTAGCCGCCGTTAAACCTTTTAAAACATCAATGATGAGTACCAAGCTTCCAGCTTTTTTGCCCAAAACTCTGAAGGTGTTTGTAGCACCAGAATTCCCGCTACCATGAGCTCTTATATCAACGCCATAAAAGGCTTTTCCTACCCATAAAGCGGTAGGCATTGAGCCTATCAAATAAGATAAAATGACGCCGATTAAAATGATGGTTATTTCCATGAAGTTTTAATTTGGTGTTTTTTAATAAATAGCAAATATACCACTTTTTTAAAAATAGGGCAAATTTGAGTTTAATGTTATGATTATCAGTTGTTTAATGCTTATTCGTCAGGGTCAGCGTCATTGCGTTTCAAGAAGTTGTCTTTAGCTTTTTCACTGCCCAATCGAATTAAGAATTGTTCATCGCTCATTTTAGTGGCTTCTGCAGTAATAGCGGTAACCAGTTCCGCATTACTACTGGCAATCATCATATTGCCTCTCATGTATTCGAAGTACATCCAATCTCCGGCATCGGTCATTATGTATAGGTAGATTTTATCGCCACTTCGCTTTTTCTCAATGGCAATAGTTGTACTATAGTTTTTATTTACGATGATGCCGTTAAACAATGGCATGCTTAAAGACCCCGTTGAAATGAATTTTCTTCTGATGCGGTTAAAGGCCAAATCAATATCTGTAAACACAAATCCAGATTTAAACTCACCATCAGCAGGAACAACGCCATTAGATTCTAAAGACTTGATCATTTTGCCAGCGAGTTTTTCGTCTGAAATCAATTCAGCAATGCCCATTTTGACATCTGCGGTTTTTTGATTTGGTGCAGGGCTGCCAGCATTTTCAGCATTCAATACTTTAAGGATTTTGGCCTTGAGTTCCGCTGAAAAAGGGAAGTCTAACCACATGGTTAAGTTAAATCTGAAGGTGCTATCTGTAGCGGCATGAGTAGCAGTACCTGCTGATACGCAATGCACTTTTGGCGCTTGAATATTGAAATCAAATTTACCTTCAGCAAACACACTATGGTCCTTTTCATTGAACTGAATGTAGTTGCCTTTTAATCCATGGTTCATGAGTTTGTCTTCGTTGCCAATCATGAAAGCATCTTTGACATCGTCGTAATACATGATGCCTGTGTCAGATTGTAATTCAGGATCGCTATAACGGCGTTTTAAATCAAACATAATTGGATAAACGTGATTGCTGTCATTGGCAAAGTACAAACCAATCGACAAGCGCTTATTGTCTTTATCTCTAGGGTTGTTAACATTGATCACAACGTGTTTAGGATCTACCACATCTCTGTATCTTAACCAAAGCGTTTCCATTTTCACAAATGAATGCATTGGTCTAACAAAGCCCATGAACTCAATTGGTCTGCTGGTACTGATGATTTTAAAGGTGCCCTTGAATCCAATTTTTTTATCGAGGTATAAGAGTTTGTTTTCTTCAATTCTGCCGTAACCAACTAAATGTTTGTCTGCATCTATTCTGATACTATCGACTATTAATGGCTGTTCTTTATTGTATTTATCAATGTAACGGTAATAGCCTGTAGCTGCTAAATTATTGCCTCCGTGAATAAAGGTTCTACAGTTTTTGATTTCATGGAACTTATCGTTTCTGTTGGCCTCAATTCTTGAACTATCTAATCTATCCATATAAGCCTTTTCACGAACGATTGCCTTACCTTCAAATGGAAACACTCTGCTGTCGGCAACGTCTATGTATGGGATTTTTTCCATGAAAAGGACGTTTTTGATTAAATCAAATTTGGCATAATGACATTCAAATTTTACACTGTCCTTGGCGTCTTGAGGTAAACCAGCAAACATAGGTTTGATTTGTCCCATAGCTACACCAGGCTTGATCTCCATGGTTTTTTTATTCATGTCCCAATGGTAATCATTCATGTTACTTGAATAATGGTTGTAAGGGAAGTGGGTATAGGCGCCTACATCATTGGTATTGAAATGGCCAATTCGAATGTCAAAATCCAAATTGCCTTTGACATTATTGCATTCGAATGCAAATTTGCTAGGATCAACCGCGAAAATTTGAATATTCGCAGCTGCAGCTTTACTTTGATTTCTGCCGAACACCATGTCTTGACTGCTGAAATGTGCTTCAGACCACATCAATTTGCCATTGCCATGTAAATCTTGAGGCGAAAGAGTAACTTGACCATCAAAATCATAGCCCATTTTAAAGATTTTCAAATTGCTGTCTAATTTCGTTTGAAGCATTTTGTCTTTCTTAGGATACCATTCCGTTTTAACATTGGCGGCTGTTACCAGTGGGTATTTGCCACTCTCTGGTAAATCAAAGCTGGTGCTTTGACCAGTGGTTAAGTCAGGTAAAAGCAAATACTCAGGAGATTTTGATGTGCTGGTTTCGTATTCAATTGTACCGCTGCCATAAAACCCTCTATTACTGAGGTTGATGGTAAGATCACCCTTGCCTTTGCCTTGATACATTGGTAAATTAACTTGGTCCACAAATCCTAAAGAGTAATCGGGTTGAATTCTTGCGACATTTTTGATATCAGGGAAAATACCATCAGATACCAATGTGCCATTAAAGCCAAAACCAGCAATGGTAAAATTGTCAAGGGAATCAATTACAAATGGGTCAACTTCAAATTTAAACTTATCGGCTTTGTAGGAGTGGTTGTGGGTAAGAGCTCTGTCGTAATTGATCTCTGATCCACGTTCTGCAATGAAAATTGGGTATTCTGCAAAATTCTTTAGCCCCGATTTGTTGTTGGATTTGTCTATTAAAATTCTACCATAAGTATTAGACAAAACACTTTCTACTTTTCTTAAGCTTTTGAGGTTTTCGTCTGGGTAATAAATCACCATGCTGTCCATGGTGGTATTGTTGATCTGAAAGCCTGAATAATCAAAATTGAAATCTTGAGAATAGAAATCAATTCTACCTGCTCTGATCATGCCGGAAAAATGCAAGTTCTTATTTTTCTTAATGATCAATCTTTGATCTTTAGGAAGTGATGTAACGTTTTGAGAGTCTGAGAAGGTGAATTTTCTTACCCCTTCCATTTTTAGTTCATGGGAATTGAAGTTGTAAGTGATGTTTGGCTTTGCCGCAATAATGCTTCCAAATCTCAATACATCGTAATCTTTACCTCCTGTATTGTTGGAGTTCCAATTGTACAGTTTGTCTCTAACATAAATGGAGTCATTTTTAGGGAAATAATAAATAAAGCCATCGTCTGCCATGTCCATGACTTGTTGCATTAAGAATTCTTTTTTAGAATTAATGCCAGCGGCATATTGGTTGAGATTGAAGGCTCTGGTACTGTTTTGACGGCAGTAGTAAAAGAGTTTTTCCAATGGGTTTTGCAATAAGGCGCCTTGTTGCTTTTCAAATAATAGTTTTTTGAAAAAGGTATTGGTTTCAACATAAGCAGCTTTTTCATTATTGATCATGTCAAAATCAATATAAGGGAGTTTTTGATCCCATATCAATTGATCGACATCAATTTCAACCCCGTGGTAATTATCTGAGAAAGGCATGCGCATTAGGCCCTCACTGCCTCGGGTTAAAATGAGTTTTTTATTACTGATATTGTAATTAAAGCCAATGTTAGGATGGGTAATGAAGCCTGTGTCAACTTTTAGTTTAATGGCAGCATGTTGGCTCATCACTTTGTTTGAATCCAGTCTGAATGCATCTGATTGTACTTCAATAAAGGGTTTGCCTTGGTACATTAAAATGATTTTAGCTTGGCCTTCTCCAAAGTTTTGAGAATTGGTTTTTGCCCCTTCTATGCTAAAACCGCCTTTGTAAACCGCCATGTCACCAACTATGCCTTTGATTTCAATACTGGGCTCAAAGCTGATGAATTTAGGAAAACCAGATTGTTTGATTTGATCTACAGAAACCGATTGAGAGATGCGTTCTTCGAGTGTTCCCCACAAAGGTGTTTGTGAAATTTTAGGATAAAACAATTTAGCAGAATCCAATTTAAAGCCTCCTGAATTGAAATTGATTTGGTGCTTGGTGAATTCAGCGTATACTTCAGCATCTGGTTTGCCAACGCGTTCCCAATTGATTTTACCTTTGCTGCCTATCCATATTTTTTTATCAGGATAATAAGCGCCAGCACAATTCATGATTTTAATTTTATCCAATTCAGCATCACAATGTAAATCGAGTGCATTGAAGCTAATAACCACTCTGTTTTTAATGTAATTGAATTCAAAATTGTTGTTGGAAGCATACCATCGTCTAGCGTCAGAGCGGTTAAAGGTGTTGTCTTTGAATAAGCCGTTGGCAGTTTCTAAAAAGGCTAGATATTCTTTAGGGTTTTTATCGAGTAAGGTTTTACTGATGCTTTGCCATTGCTTTAAGAGTTTTTCATTCAAAGCTTTTTGATAGTACAAATCCAAGTTGCTAACCAATAACTCAAAATAGGGTTCGCGCGGGAGCTGTTTGTACATCATGTTGTTACTGATTTGAACAATAAACAACTTCTGCTCTTCAGTCACCTTTCCACTTTTCCATACTTTGATGAAATTATCTGTAGCTTTTAGAATATCTGATTTTTTAGAGGCAGACATAAATGTCTTGAACTCCTCAATGAAAACAGCAGGTTCTGAACTAAAGCTGGTTTGAGCTTTAAGACTTATTGAACCAATCAATAAAAATAAAAATATTAGGTGCTTAAACATATTTGTTGCAAATTAGCGAACTAATCTTAGAACTATTACACAAGATTTATACCATTCTGATAATATAAAACGGTAATAAACAAACTACATTTAAATGAAGTTAGACTATTTAAATCATTCAAAATTCAAAAATTATCTTCTAGATTTTAATCAAAAACTTGAATCACTTGAAGGCATCTCTTTGACTCTAAAATCATATAATAGGTTTTTGAAAGACCATAATTATTTGTTTTACATTTCAAGCGAAGATGGCAATAAAATCCCTGTGATTCCAATTGATTTTTATTTGAAAGAAGTAGGAAGTAATAAGCAATATTTTTTCAAATATCATTTGTTTAATGAAACTTTTGAAGTGCAAGCTAATAAATCATTTACTGTTAAAAAACCGAATGATAAATTATGGGATAAACTTGTGACTAAGTATTTTAATTTAATCAATGCATCTTTTCAAGAATCAAATAATTTAAATAAGACTAATGAATCAGAAAACAAAAATGATTATTATGATTTAAATGATGAAAAAACATTTTTAAATAATTTCAAACCTACTAATATTTCATCAATAAAAAGAATTGGTGATTTTTTAAAAGTGTTTATTAGCGCTCTTTTGTTTGGACTTATCATATTTTTATTAACCTCATTTTATAACATCATTCCAAGACCCAAAATAATATTTGAGAATATTGAATTAGCTGAAACCATTTTAGAGATTGTTTTTGGATTTTATGTAGTCATTATTTACAAAACTATGCATATGAAAACACAATTCATTTGGATGTCTTTGTCTTATTTGAAACTACATTATTTTGTTATGATAAATTTAATTTGGTTTTTTTTAGTTTTAGTGGCTTATTACAATTGTTCAATAATGGCATTGAGATTTGATTTGTATGGATTAGGAATGCCTGATTTGCCAATGATTTATTATGTAATTTTTATTGTTTTGTCTATAGTTGAATTTGATATTATTAGAATTAATTCAAAACATATTTGGTGGAGATACAGAATAGTTTGTTTTTATGAATTAGAATTTATCTTAAGTCTTTTTAATTTGAATATTAAAGGGAAAGAAAATTATAATCAATGGATACAAAAACACAAACTTAATGTATACGAAATTACCTTTTTAGATAAAGTAATGACTCAGTTTAGTAAAATCAAATTTGTTAAATATGATATCATGACTATGGCTGAATATTTTATTACTCAAGATAGTAATTTAAATAGTCCATATCCAACATCAAGTATTATTCAGAAAATACATAATGTTTACTCTAAAATCAAAGAATCAATTAGTTAAAAATCGCCGTAAACATCGGTCAATGCTTCATATCCTGTTTCTGTGATCAGAATGGTGTGCTCGAATTGAGCAGAGAGTTTGCCATCAATGGTTCTAGCAGTCCAGCCATCGCGTCTGTCAACTTTGCACCTGGCTTTACCAGCATTGATCATAGGCTCTATGGTGAAGGTCATGCCCGGTCTTAATAGTATGCCAGAATCCTTTTTGGCCACATGATCCACTTGAGGGTCTTCATGGAAGCGAAGGCCTACGCCATGTCCACAAAATTCAAACACGACACTGTATCCATGCTTTACAGCATGTTGGTTAATCACATAGCCAATATTGCCTAAATGATTGCCTGGTTTGCATTCCTCCATGGCCAGTCTCAAACACTCCTTAGTCACTTGAATCAATTGTTTAGCATATGCACTAACATTGCCCACTTCGTACATTTTACAGGTGTCGCCATAATAACCATTTAAGATGGTGGTTACATCAATGTTGACGATGTCTCCATCTTTTATGATGTACTCATTTGGAACACCATGGCAAACCACATCATTTGGAGAAATACAACTGGCATGTTTATAGCCTCTGTAGCCTTTAGTAGCTGGAGTAGCACCATGTTCTATTACAAATTGATCGATTTTTTGATCCAATTCTGCTGTGCTAATGCCTGGCTGTACAAATGGTTCAATGTATTTTAAAGTTTCAGCAGCCAATTGGGCACTTTTGCGTATGCCCTCAATTTGCTCTTGGGTTTTGATGATGATGGCCATTATCGTTTGATTAAATGTAATTGTCTTTGTAAATCATTAAAATAAGCAGGGGAGTGGAGTAATCGACTACCATACCAACTAAACAATTCACCATCGACTAATAATATTGGAATATTGGGTAAAAGCGTTTGTAATTCAGCGATGTGTTTATCTTTAAAAGGATAGGGCTCCGAAGACAAAAGCAATACATCAATCGCTAAATCTTTTATAGTTTCAGAGCTGATTTCAGGGTATCTGTTATTGTCAATTACATGGTCAAATCCGGCCAAAGACAACATGTGGTGTATAAAGGTGTCTTTGCCTATGCTCATGTATGGGTTTCTCCAAATCAAGTATAAGCATCTATAACGGTGCCTGATTTTGATCTCAGCAAAGGCTTTTTGAATAGCTTGTTGAAGATTCAAAGCCGATTGGGTAACTCCATGAATATGGCCTAATTCTAATATTAATCTATAACATTCCTTTAAATTACTGATTGAACTGACCCAAACCGGAAATTGCTCTTCAAGGGCTTGTACCATTTCAAGCGTATTTTCCTCCTGATTGCAAATGATAAGATCTGGTCTCAAGTCTTCAATGGCTTGCATGCGCACCTTCTTTGTGCCCCCAACTTTAGGTAAACTTTTAATGGCTTTAACTGGGTGTATACAAAACACTGTAACACCAACCACTAAATGGCCCAGTCCAATTTCAAAAAGAAGTTCAGTAATAGATGGCACCAAACAGACAATACGTTCTATTGGTTGATTAATCTTGACATTTCTGCCAATCATATCGACCGTTGAAACTGTATTTGGCATTTGGGCTTATAAGTTGCCTCTTAAGGCTTGCTCGCGTTCAATGGCCTCAAATAAGGCTTTAAAGTTTCCTTTTCCAAAAGATTTAGCGCCTTTTCTTTGAATGATTTCATAAAACATGGTAGGTCTGTCTTCTACAGGTTTTGTAAACAATTGCAATAAATAGCCTTCATCGTCTCTGTCTACTAATATACCAAGTTCTTTTAAAGGTTCTATGTCTTCTTCAATAGGGCCAACTCTGTCGAGTAAGTCATCATAGTATGTGTTTGGCACTTTCAAGAATTCAACGCCTCTTGCCATTAATTGTCTAACGGTAGAAACGATATCATTAGTAGCAATTGCAATGTGT
This sequence comes from Bacteroidia bacterium, assembly GCA_044368575.1. Taxonomy (GTDB): domain Bacteria; phylum Bacteroidota; class Bacteroidia; order NS11-12g; family UBA955; genus JABMMZ01. Next base: position 29,943 of record JBIPPH010000008.1, on the reverse strand, counting down.
TGAGTGCCTTCACCTTCATAAAAGTCAAGAAATTCTTCAACCTGAGATTTTCTTTTTCCTTCTGCAGGTTCATTGATAGGGAATTTAACAAAACCACTACCACTGCTCATTACCTTACTCATAAGGGCAGAGTATTCTGTAGAAATGTCTTTGTCGTCAAATGATAAGATATTCTTAAAGCCTAAAACATTTTCGTAATAAGCGACCCAAGTATTCATTTGGTTCCAACCCACATTACCAACGCAATGGTCTACATATAATAAACCAGTAGGTTCAGGATTGTATGTACTTTCCCATTTTTGGAAACCTGGCATAAATACGCCATTGTAGTTTTTGCGTTCTATGAACATGTGCACGACATCGCCGTATGTGTGGATGCCACTCATTTTAACTTCGCCATGAGCATCTGTTAAAGTGCATGGTTCTAAATAAGGTTTTGCGCCTCTAGAAGTTGTTTGTTGAAAGGCATCGTAGGCATCATCAACCATTAAGGCAAGGGTTTTTACACCATCGCCATGTTTTAAATGGTGCTTAGCAATATCAGAATCAGAACTCAATGGAGAGGTAAGGATCAATCTCATTTTGTTTTGAACCAAAACGTAACTAGCTCTGTCTTTAACGCCAGTTTCCGGACCTGAGTAGGCTAAACTCTGAAATCCAAATGCCGTTTTGTAAAAATGTGCGGCCTGTTTGGCATTGCCAACGTACAACTCAATGTAGTCCGTGCCATGCAATGGCAAAAAATCAATGTTTGACATGACTATTAATAATATTTGTAACGGAAGTCTTCAACTTTGAATACTTTTTTCATGCCCTCGTAAACAGCATTGTATACTTGTTGTTTCTTTTGATCAAACATAGCCAATTTTCTGTTGTCTAAATCTTTAGGCGCTTCAGGTTTAGTAACACCTTCAACTAATAGTATACTTACACCGTCATTGCTTACAATTGGTTTGCTCATTACATTTGGTTTAAGACCACAAACGTAACCTACCAATTTCATGTCATTGCCAGCAAACTGAACATTATTTGAAAAAAAGTTAATGTTATAGAAAGGTTGAACCGCAGATTGAACCTTAGTGGCAATTTCATCAAGTGTTTTACTTGAATTGGCTGCATCTTCTAATTTCTTTTTAAGCATTTCTGCTTTTTTGTCGTTGATTACTAAACGAGTTACTTTTTCTCTAACATCCTCAACTTCGGCTGTGCCTTCTTCTCTGATTTTAACTAATTGAGCAACAATTAGGTTATTGTCAGTTGAAATAACATCAGAAATGTCATTTAACGCTCTTTTTTCATTGTATACCCATCTGATCACTTCAAGGGTGCCAGGAATACCTGTCATAGTTCTATCTTCTTCTTTGAGATTGTTTGCAACACTTTTAGCTAAACCGAATTTTTTAGCAGCATTTTCAAAAGCTTCTTTAGACTCTGTGTTGAGTGCATTGCGAAACTCACTAGCTTTTTTGTAGGCTTCGTCTTGAGTAGATTGTAATGCTTCAATTGGCTTTCTAAGTTCAGCTACTTGAATCAATTCAGAAGATTTTGGTTCAATTAACTTAATGAGTGTTAAACCATATAAAGATTTTACTACAGTTGATTGACCAGCACTTAAAGTTTTGATGGCTTTGTTAATTTCTTCTGATTGGGTGCCTTCTCTCATCCAACCTAAATCTTGAGCGTAAACCACTTCACCTGTATTCATTTTAGAATTGAAAAAGTCTAAAGAATTAGCAGCACTATTTGAGGCAATACCTAATTGTTTACCAGCGGCCATAGCAGCTAAAGTGTCTTTAGCTGTGTTGCCTTTAACCGGTAAGTCAACTTTAATGGCATGAAAATATGATACTGAGTCAGTTTTTTTGTTGGTGACTTTGAATAAGCTAAATCCACCATCATAATAGAAAGGACCTAACACACTGTCTTTAGCACTGTTAAATAATTTACTTTCAAATTCTTTTCTGAATGAGCCATGAGATTGAAAATTACCGCTGTATGCTTGAGTGCTGTTTAAAGAGATATAAGCTGAGTCATCTTCAGTAGTTGCAAATTCATTTCTTGATGCCAATAAGTCCTCTTTAATTTTGAGGGTGTCTTGTGAAGACGGCGCAACATTGATTAGGATGTAATTAAGGTCTCTTGAAGCTTTTTGTTCAAATTCATCTTTATGAGAGTTGATGTAATCTTTCAATTCATCATCGCTGGTTTTTATTGATTTGTCTTCAATGGAAGCAAAATTGAGCGTTACTGATTTGCCGTTATAATTTGTTGTGCTATTATAGTATTCATTTTCAGCATCCAAAGAAGTGCCGTAAATTGATTTGGTCAAAAGAGAGTTGTATTTTCTGTTTTGTACTTCAAGTACTACTTGTTGAATGATCATTTCAAATTGCTCCATAACCTTAGGGTCTTTCTTAGCCATTTGGTTTTTAAAATTCAAAACATTTGATGGAGAAAATACACCATCTCTGCTGAAATATTGTTTAATGGTTGGATGGGCATTCTCTGAATATAAAAGTTCTCCAGCTTCTTTGACGGTTACATCAATACCTAATTTATTAAATTCTTTGTCGATGATTAATGATTGAATGAATTGATTCCAAGCGTAATTAGAAGCTTGTGTTCGAGTTTCTTCAGTCTCTACAGTGCCATTAGCACTCATTTGAGATAATAATTGCTTGTATCTGCTGTCAAATTCAATGATTGATATGTCAGTACCATTGATTTCTCCGACATTTTCACCAGAACTCAAGCCATATTTGTTATTGCTTGAAAAGTAATCACTGATGATGAATAGTGCCAATGACACCAGTACTAAAAACAGTACCCAAGTGGAGTTGCGAAGTTTGCTTAAAACGGCCATATTTGAATTTTAAAAAGAACCGCAAAATAATACTTTTATACCCTAAAAATCAAATGATTGGTAAAAAAAGGCGCAAACCATTGCAAGAGTAGTGATCATTATGTCTTTGTTCGGCACTTTTTAAAGTGTATTTTTGCGGCATGCACGACATTGAACCTCACTACCACTGGTTGCACTTGTATAATTCTGAAGAAGATGAGTATTCTCCCTTTTTTGAACAAGAACACAGTGAGTTTGAGTTCAGTCAAACTGTTTATAATTATTTGATTCATCCACAATGGGATAGCTTTGGGTCACCAACATTGTACCTGAAAATATTATTTGTTGACTACGAGGCTGAAAGTGCTATTATTGAACTCATTGGTGAATGGAATGATGTCATTCAAAATGATGTCATGGTCTTGAAACGTTCAATTATCGAACCGATGATAGATAAGGGGATTCAAAAGTTTGTTTTTTTAGGCGATAATTTGCTCAATTTCCATGCAGCAGAGGACGCATACTACGAAGAATGGTATAATGAGCTAGAAGAGGGGTGGATAGCATTTGTCAATTTTAGGCCACATGTTTTGGAGGAGATTAAAACCTATAAAATAGATTATTTTCTAAATTTTGGTGGGGAATTAGATGCTGTTTATTGGCGAAAATTATCGCCTCAGCAATTGTTAGACAAAGTAGGGCAAATAATTGAAAGGCGTTTGTCTTAAAACTGCCATATTTCTGTTTATATATTATTTATGTTGAAACAAATTTTATATTTGTCGAATATGCATTTGTTCAATTTTAAATCAATTTTCATCGCATTTTTATTTTTGCTGGTTTTAACCAGTGCTGTAATGTTTCAAGGTGGCCCAGGAGCAGGTAATTCCAATGCGCCGGGCGATGCAAATTGTACATCCTGTCATACGAGTTCCATTATTACTAGCAATAATTCAAACCTTAACAATATTCGTCTAAAGGGTAATTTTACTGGCAGTGGTTATATACCTGATTCTACCTATTCAATGGAATTAACCTTTAAACAAACTGGTAAGGTAAAATATGGTTTTCAAATAACTGCTTTAGATAAATCAGGGAATCCTGCAGGATCATTCATTAATATGAATACCAGAACCAGCAGAGTTACTCGCTTGTACAACTCTAAAATTAGAGAGTATATTCAACACACTTCTACAGGTACTTCAACTGTTGGAACAGATAGTACTAGATGGGTGTTTAATTGGAAAGCGCCTGCGAATAATATCGGTAATATTACTTTTTACATGGTAGTAATGGCCGCCAATAACAATGGTACTGATGATAATGGTGATATTGTTTATGCCAAAACAGTTGTGGTAACGCCTTCTAGTTTGTTGCCAAATGCAATAGCTGCTAGCAATGATACACTTACATGCTCAGGATACAATGTCCAACTCAATGGTAGTGGAACTAATTCACCCACCTCTTATAATTGGACTATAATTGGCGGAAATCCAAGTACAAGCACCTTGCAAAATCCATTAATAACGTTTGCTAACCCAGGTGCAAAAATGGCGATTTTGACTGTAAGAAATAACAAAGGAGTTAGTTTTCCAGACACCTTGAATTTTGTGGTCAATCAATCTCCTAATGCAAGTATTTTAAACGGGAGTGCTGGATCAGTTTGCAAAGGGGATTCTTTGAATTTATCTGCTGCTTTTGTGTCAGGGGCTAGCTATTTGTGGTTGCATAATGGCAAATCTCAAAGAAGTGTATTTGTAAAAGATACAGGTTCATACAGAGTTAAAGTCAGTAATGTTTCTACTCAATGCTCTACTGTGAGTTCTCCTTTCAAACTTGGTATTTACCCTTCTCCAAACATAACTTTAACAAGCATTTCCTCCAAAGATTCATTTTGTAATCAAATAAATGAAGTGATAACAGCTAATGGAGCCAATATTGATAGCGTATTGTGGTATGTGAATGGAAAGTTAAGTTTCAGGACAAAATCCTTAAGCCTGCCCTTGTTTTCAAATAGCTCTGTGACAGTGTCTGCTATTGCTAAATCTGTCAACAATTGCAAGTCAAGCATGTCTAATCAACTCAATTTAATTGTGGTGCCAAGAGTATATCCAAAGTCTATTGTCATTCAAAAGACGACTTCAAGTATTGCTATTAAATGGCGCAACTCAAGTACTGTAAAATCTGTTTTTTACAGCACAGATAATCTTAATTATAATCCTTGTACGACTGATTCAACCCTTGATTTAAATGGTTTAAATGCTAATACTTTGTACAGAATTACTTTAAGGACTTTTCAACAAGGCCCTTGTACACAAACAGATTCAGTCCTTACTATAAGAACAAATTTGTGTTCTAATTTGTCGTACAATTTGACTTATAAAGCCAGGGTTTGTAAGGCCAGTGCTATTGATGTCATTGCTCAACAATTAAAAGGTAAATACTACAGCATTTCTTGGAATAATGGCCCATTCAATCAAGATACCGTCTACACTCAATTGGCGAATCAAAATGATTCTATACGATTTGAACTTAAAGATAGCAGCAGTTTGAATTGTCCAAACATCGTAGAATATGTTAAATATTCAGTTGACACCTTATTGGACGGCCAAAACTTTGTCTCAAAATCAGTGCTTTCTTGTGATTCAAGTTTTCAATTGAATTTGCCTTTCGCGTATGATTCATGTGTTTATTATTTGAATAACCAAGTGCTGCATAGAGGCGGAAATCAGTATATGTTCAAGCAGCTTAATTCAGGGGCTCAAATTAAAGTAATGGCCTACAACCAAACTTGTGTTAAAACCTACGCGTCATGGAATTATCAACCATACCCGGCAGTAAATCCAAGTATATCAATCGTGAAAAATTGGAAATTCTATGATTTTAGCTCAGATACAAGCAATGCCGTTCAGCATCAATGGCGTATCAATGGGGTCATAGTATCTACAAACAATGCGTTTACTTATAACATGACACCCTATATCGGCGACACATTGCTAATAGCTCACAAAGTCATTAGTCGATTCGGATGTGTGGATTCAAGCACAGTGAAATGCATTGTGAATGACTTCACTCAGCTATTTAACAATGCCTTAAGTCAAATTGTAGTTTATCCCAATCCAGTTACAGATCAATTAAGCATTAATGGTTTGCCAGAGCCAATGGCCATATCATTGATCAGTGCTCACGGCCAAACAATAGGGGTGTGGAAAGTTGCTAATAGCCAATATCAAATTGATTGTAGTGCTTATCAGCCAGGGATGTATTTGTTGAGGTTTGAAAATGCATCAGGTGCATTAATGCAACGCGTTATTCAGATTCAATAATTGGTTTCAGAAATTCCAATGTATTGATATTATCTGCATAGTCCCACAAGGCAGGCATTTGGCTATGACCAAATGGGATGACTGCTGTGTTTAGTTTAAGATGACTGACAACGCATTGGATATTCTCTTGCTCATGTTCTAAATAATTGTTTACCTCTGATTCTGATTCGTAATAATGGTAGTTGAGGGTAGCAATTGGGGCATGTAATGCTCGTTTTTCTTGAAACAACATAAAGCCATTATCGTAATGTTTGTCTAAATTCATCAATAAAATCGACTTATGATACATGTAATTGTTGTAGTACTTGTGGTGGTGAACATGTTGCATGTATTTATCATAAGCCATATACAAGGGCTCTAATGCGATTGATTTGGGTAAAAGCAAATGCGTTACATTTCTGCAGCCCAAGCCAAAGTAGCTGTATATATCATCAGCTAATCCAAGAAGTTCTTGTTCGGTTTCTTTACCAGAAAGGACTGCCACTGATGTTCTGCCTTTGCGGATAAGTCGGGCTTTGTCTTTAAAATAATAGTCAAAGTATCTAGAGCTATTGTTGCTGCCAGTGGCAATTAATCCATCGATTTGGTGTAAGTCTTGATCGGTTTGAATACGTCCTTTTAATTCTGGCATTGACTTGCATAAACAGTCAATGGCATATTTCATGAGGATTTCATCATGAGATGATAGTTTTATCTTTAATCTAAAGCCTAGGGCTAATCCACACAACAAATCATGTAATCCAACAAATGGGATATTGCCTGCCATAATAATCCCTAAAGTCTTTTCATGTTTTTGGTATGGGTAATCGTTTAACCAAGTTGAAATGTTATTAGCATTGAGTACTTTATGCCAATTTTGGGTAGCTAATTGAATGAACTCTGAAGTAAACCATTGGTTGTGGATATTGGCCTTATGAATAATCTCTTCAGGTAGCTCTGCCAAAGATTTGCCCAAGTCTAAAAAGGCTGTTTGTATGTTATATGATGCTTGCACGTGTTGGCAAAAATAAGTCATTAAAAGTAAATCTACCTTGGCGCTAATCATTTTAAAATTCATTAAAATGAGTTAGGTTTGTAAGTATGTTTAAATTGTCATTCAAACTACTGGGTATTTGTTTGTTAATTGGTACAAATCTTATGGCTCAAAAAGGCTTAAAGATGGGGCCGCAACTTACTTTTTTATCATCAAGGCCCTATGTTATAGACTCTTTACCTAGTAATTTTAATTTTAGATTCAAATCAGGTTTTAGGGCAGGTATGACCATGCAATATGGATTCTCAGATCGTTTTGTCTTATCATCTGGTCTGTTTTACACAAATAAAGGCTACCGATTGTATAATGATACCAATTCAAGTGGCAATGTGATTAAGCACAATAGTGGTTTGATTGAGTTGCCTGTTAACTTACATTTTAAGTTAAGGTTTGGGTCGAGTTCAAAAATGCGGTTTGTAATTGGTGGAAGTATGAATTACATCATTCAAAATACTGAGCATGAAATTCGCAATGCAGGCAATAATTTTATAGTAAAAGAAACTCACGATCAAGCCATTTATCCGATGTTGAACACAGGTGTTGAAATAGCCAGTGAGAATGCATCTGGCAATGTATTTGTGTTTGGGGTATACTATAATCAGAGTTTTGCAAATCAGACACTCATAGGTGTTAGAACCAATTCAAATCAAACTCAAGACTATTTCAAGTTGGGTTATAGAGGAACTTACATTGGTATTGGTTTGAGTTATTTGTTTAACTTAAAAAATTTTAAAAAAGAAGAGGTTTTCTTTTATTGATAAATATTTGATTTGTAGTGTTTTAGGTATTTATTTGGCCTTTTTTAGAACTGGTGTAATTGTGATTTTACACCAGTTTTTTTGTGAAAATAGGGTTATGATTTCTAAAGTAAGTTAATTACTTTTGCAAAAAAAAGTTGAACTAACTAACTTACATTTAATTTAATGAAAGATAAATACAAAGATTTAATCAATCAAACATTTGATTTTCCGGTAGATGAATTTACACTTAATGAAGATTTTGAGTTAACCTATCAGAATATTCCATTAATGGATATAGTAGAACAATATGGTACACCTTTAAAGTTTACCTATCTACCTAAGATCTCTGAGAACATTAAAAAAGCTAAAACTTGGTTCAATGTGGCTATGGCTAAAGTGGATTACAAAGCTAAGTACCATTATTGCTATTGCACTAAAAGTTCACACTTCTCTCATGTATTAGAAGAGGTACTTAGAAACGATGTTCACTTAGAAACATCATCAGCATTTGATATTCATTTAATCTTGTCATTGTTCGAACAAGGTTTAATTCAAAAAGATAAATACATTGTTTGCAATGGCTTTAAGTTGCAATCATATATAGACAACATTGCTTTAATCATGAATGAAGGATTTAGTAATGTCATTCCTGTGATTGATAATGTAAGAGAGATTGATTTGTTATCAAATGCTGTTCAGGGTCCATTTAAAGTGGGTATGAGAATAGCAGCTGAAGAAGAACCTAAGTTCCCTTTTTACACTTCTAGACTTGGTATTGGCTACAAAGATATTGTGCCTTTATACAAAGAGAAGATCCAAAAAAACAAACACATGCAATTAAAAATGTTGCATTTTTTTATCAATACTGGTATTGAAGATGACGCCTATTATTGGAATGAATTGCACAAATGTTTGAATGTATACTGTGAATTAAAGAAAATGTGCCCTGAGCTCGATAGTTTAAATATTGGCGGTGGTTTCCCGATTAAAAACTCATTAAAATTTGATTTTGATTATGAATACATGGCCTCTGAGATAGTAGCTCAAGTTAAACAAGTTTGTGATAGCAACGGGGTGGCAGAGCCAGATATTTTTACTGAGTTTGGTTCATTTACCGTTGGTGAGAGTGGTGGAGCGATATTTAAAGTAGAGTATCAAAAAATTCAAAATGATCGCGAAAAATGGAATATGATTGATTCAAGTTTCATGACGACATTGCCTGATTCTTGGGCCATTAATAAGAAGTTTATGATGTTTCCCTTGAACCATTGGGATCACAACTATGAACGCGTTCTGTTAGGTGGTATAACCTGTGATAGTGATGATTATTACAACAGTGAACAACATGCTAATGCGATATATTTGCCTGTTTTTGATGAAAATCAACCCTTATACATAGGATATTTCCATTGTGGGGCCTATCAAGAAAGTATTGGTGGATTCGGTGGTATTCAACACTGTTTAACACCTGCTCCTAAACATATTATTATTACCGTTGATGAGAACGGCGAATACAATACTAGGTTGTTTTCAAAAGAACAAACCTATAAAAGTATGTTAAAAACCTTAGGTTACTAAGCTTGGCCGGTCATGCCTCCGAAGTTGATAGGAAAGCCGTGATTGCCATTGTTTTGGTCTAAATCAATTTCACCAAAGTTAGCTTCAAATTTCTGCATGTTTTCATTAAGGGCTAAAAGCAAACGCTTTGCGTGTTGAGGTGTCATAATGATTCTGCTTTTGACTTTGCCTTTTGGAATGCCTGGTAAAATGCGCACATAGTCAATAATGAACTCTGCTTGGCTGTGCGTAATGATTGCTAAATTACTGTAAATACCCTCAGCGATTTCCTCGCTCAGTTCGATGTCTATTGGCTGCTCAATGATATTGTTGTCTTGGCTCATAAATGTATTGCTCAAATATAAATACAGTTTTTGTTTTAAACGCCTAAAAACATTTAATTTTGTAAAAAAAAGTCATGAAAAGAATCGTTTTAAGTTTAGTTGTTTTAGCCATGGTGGCTTGTCAAAAACCCTCAACAGGTTCGTTTGGAGAAACATTCGATGCTAAAGGGGCCGTTCCATATACGCAAGCTATAGATCAATACATTGCAGGTAAAGACACTGTATATACCATTCAAGGTAAAGTAGAGAACGTATGCCAAGGCGAAGGTTGTTGGTTGACGTTTAAAAACGATTCCAATGAGTTCTTAATTGATACCAAAGAAAAATTTTCAATGCCTAAGGATTGTAAAGGTAAAACGGCTATTGCTAAAGGCAAATTCATTACAGGAGAAGAAGGGGAGATAGAATTTAACCCAACTGGAGTTGTTATCCAATAAAGCAGTTTAAGCTTTCTTTAGCGCAAATGTGAAGGTGGTGCCTTTGCCCACTTCACTTCTCACATCTATACTTTGATCGTGGGCTTCAACTATGTGTTTCACAATAGACAAGCCTAATCCACTGCCGCCACTGTGTCTTGATCGACTTTTATCTGTTCTGTAAAAACGTTCAAATAAACGCGGTAAGTGTTCAGCTTCTATACCATCTCCATCATCAGTCACTTCAATTAATATGGTTTTGTCTAAGTCGTATAAGCCTATATTGGTATGGCCTGATTCTTTTCCATATGAGATAGAGTTGCCTATTAAATTGTTAAGGACTTGTCTTATCCGGTCTTTGTCTGCTAATACCTTGAATGGTATATCGCAATCGGCCTTAAAGCCCAAATGGTAGTGCTTTGATTTAGCCAATTTGCCATAAGATTCAAATACCTCTTTACATAACTCATTGATTTCAAACTCTTGAAAACGCATAGTCATGGCATTGTTTTCCATTTTACTAATGTCTAATAAATCATTAACTAGAGCATTAAGGCGTTCAGTACTAGTAGCAGCTTTTTGAAGAAATAAATAGCGCACTTCTGGATCTTCTATAGCACCATCTAAAAGCGTTTCAATGTAGCCTTGGATATTGAAAATTGGCGTTTTGAGCTCATGCGATACATTGCCCAAGAATTCCTTTCTGTAGGCTTCAGTCGCTTTCAATTGAGTGATTTCTTGTTTCTGACTGTTGGCCCATTCAATTACCTCTTCATTCACCTTCTTAATAGGGTCAATATCGTAATCGTCAATAAAGTTAGGTTTTTTAAGCGATTGGGTTTTGAAATGGTTAATGGTTTTGTAAATCAGTTTTATTTTTCTGTAAATAAAGACCTCTAAACCATAAAGAATAACAATGTAAGTGAGTGCGGCAAATGTAAAAAGCGCAATTAGGAAACTTAGAAGTGGAATTTTGAAGTAGTATAAAAAACAAGCAAATATAGCACTCAACAACAAAGTGGTGAGTAAAGTTATTCGCTCAGGACTTGGGTTTTTAATCACACTTCAAATTTATAGCCTACGCCTTTAATTGTTTGAATAAAGTTATCATCAAGCTTTTCTCTGATCTTTCTGATGTGCACATCTATGGTTCTGTCAACTACCAAAACATCATCGCCCCAAATGGCCTCTAGGATTTGCTCTCTGGTAAATACTTTGCCCGGCTTGCTGGCCAGTAAAGACAATAACTCAAATTCTTTCTTTGGAAATTGCAAAACCTTGCCCAAATAGGTTACAGAAAAACGTTCTCGGTCTATCTTTAAGTCTGGGAACTCAAGGGTTTCTTTTGGTAAACTATCGCTCACATTGCGTCTTAAAATGGCTTTTAGCCTTGAGATCAAAACACGTGGTTTAATTGGTTTAATGATGTAATCATCTGCTCCAGCTTCAAATCCAGCTAGCTCACTGAATTCTTCGCCTCTAGCAGTTAAGAACAACAATGGAATGTTTTTCAGTTGTGGTAAACTTTTAATCTGACGACAAGCTTCGATACCATCCATTTCAGGCATCATCACGTCCATTAAAATAATATCTGGCTTTAGTTTGCTGGCAATATTAATGGCTTCTTTGCCGTTCATAGCCGCTACTACTGTAAAGTTTTCTTTCTTTAAATTATAGCTTAACAACTCAATGATGTCAATTTCATCGTCTACAATTAATATTTTGTAAGATTGTGTACTCATACTTTTTCTTGTCACAATATTCCCCTAAGCACTTGACCGGAAGGTTAATAGTGGATTATCAAATCATTAAGGAAACAGCTTTATTAATTGAGCATCTAATTCTTCACCTCTTAGGCCTTTGGCTAAAATTTTACCGTCTTTGTCAACCAAAACAGTAAATGGAATACCGGTCACTTTATACAATTTTGCAGGGGCACAACTCCAGTATTTAAGGTCACTCACATGACGCCAAGTTAGTCCCAATGAGTTAATAGACCCTACCCATGACGGTTTGTCTTTGTCTAATGATACACCAAGTATTTCAAAACCACGGCTTTTATATTTAGCGTATAATGCTTTCACGTTAGGAAATTCAGCTCTACATGGTCCGCACCAACTGGCCCAGAAATCTATAAGTACAACTTTACCTCTTAAATCAGACAGTTTTAATAAACTGCCATCTGCTTGAGGTAATTCAAAGTCAGGAGCCATTTCGCCAACTTCTAATAGTTTATTGTTGTCGTAAATTTCCTTTAAATCTTTATAGTAGTTAGATTGAATTTGCTTCGGCTCCATGTGAGTTTTAATGGTTCTAACATCGGCAAACTTGTGCTCTTGAGTAAAATTAAACAATACAAAATAAGCTTCTAAAGGATCGTGGTATTGAATCATGCTATCAATGCTCATGTAATATTCTTGTTGTCTGGTAGAAAACAACATTTGTAATTCATAGGTCTTCATTGGGTCAGATTCACTTGAAATAGCTCTTTCCAAGTTGGCTAAATCATTGTTAAGGCGAGTGAATTGTTTAATGAAGGTAAATAAATTGTGAGATTTTTCTGAGCCTTTGCCATGCACTTCGTAATATAATCCTTGATCGTTAGGAATCATGTGCACCTGAATGTTGGCGCCTTCTTCAATAATCAAGGGAACTGCGGTTTTGGTATTGTATTGAACATAAACAATGCTCGCTTCATTTAAACTGCCAGTGTATTTAAAATAGCCAGTATCATTTGTGATAACTGAATCAATGAATTCTAGCTTATTCAATCTAAATTTGTTTAAAACAATAAGGTGTTTTGAATAGCCTTGTAGTTTGCCTTCGATGGTAAAATGAACCTTTGAAGTCTTAGCCGTTTTTGAACTGCTTGTTGTTTTAGCGGTTTTGGCGCTGATTGTTTTTTGTGCGAATCCCAATAATGAGATGCTTAGGCATAGCGCTAACAAAATAAGTCTATTCATATTGCAAAAATACTGTTTATTCAATGATCTTTAGAATTTCTTCTTTTAGTAGATGATATTTTGGAGCATTAGGTTGTATGCGTATGCCTTTAACCCCCGCCAAGCTTGCTGCTTCCATGTCACGATCATGGTCACCTATCATAAGGCATTCAGAGGCTTTTAAGTGGTGCTTAGCAATGGCTTTTTGTAGCATTAAACCTTCAGGTTTTCTGCACAAACAATGTCCTACAATGGGGTGGTGAGGGCAGTAATAGACATCGTCAATATGAATGCCTTGTTCTTTACAGGCATCGATTAGTTTTTGATGAATTTGTTTTAAGCCCTCATGGGTGTATAAGGCTCTATCAATGCCACCTTGGTTAGTAATGAGTATGATTTTGAAACCATGTGTTTTGGCCAGCAATAAGGTGGCTAAACTATCTTCAAGAATGTAAAAGTCTTCAGGCTTAGTGCAGTAGTCACCTAGTTCTTTATTGATTACGCCATCTCTATCGAAAAAAATCGCCCTTTCTGTCATTATAATTTTATACCTACAAAATAAGTGCTATTTTGCGCGAAATTTAATTTTTTTTAAAATTGTCTAACAAGATTGTAATAATCCCCACTTATAATGAGCTCGAAAACATTGAGGCCATTATTAGAAAAGTCATGTCATTGCCTGACGGATTTGATGTGCTAATTGTTGATGATAATTCCCCTGATGGTACAGCAAAGATTGTAATGGGTTTACAAGCTGAGTTCAACTCTAGATTGCATTTATTGGAGCGCCCGGGTAAAAATGGATTAGGTACTGCATACATTGCTGGTTTCAAATGGTGTTTAGAGCGCAACTTCGATTATATTTTTGAAATGGATGCGGATTTCTCACACAATCCAGATGATTTAAGTAAATTATTGAAAGCCTGTGAAACCGATGGTGCAGGTTTAGCTGTTGGATCAAGGTACATTACTGGTGTCAATGTTGTGAATTGGCCAATGAGCAGAGTCATAATGAGTTATTATGCCAGTGCCTACGTAAGATTCATTACAGGCATGACCATAAGAGATGCTACGGCAGGTTTTGTTTGTTATACCAGAACAACACTCAACGCAATTGACTTAGATAAAATTAAATTCAAAGGCTACGCCTTTCAAATAGAAATGAAATTCAAGGCTTGGTTGGCGGGTGTTAAAATCACCGAAGTGCCAATCATTTTTACTGATAGAACTTTAGGCACCTCTAAAATGAGTAAAAAAATATTCAGAGAGGCGTTTTTTGGTGTTATTGAATTAAAAATCAAGAGTTGGTTTCGTAAAAAATCATGAGTAAATCTTTAGATTTAGCCCAATTAAGAAGAGATTATAAACAGGCTGAACTACTTGAAAACAGTATTCATGCTGATCCTCTTCAACAATTTAAACACTGGTTTCAAGAGGCATTAGAGGCTGAGGTAATAGAACCCAATGCCATGTGTTTAAGTACAGTGCTTGATCAAAAGCCTCACAGTAGAGTAGTTTTGTTAAAAGGTTTTGAGTCTAACGGTTTTGTTTTTTTTACCAATTACGACAGCCATAAAGGTCAACAATTGCTTCAAAATCCTAACGTTGCATTGAATTTTTTATGGTTGGAATTGGAAAGACAAGTGAGGATTAATGGTAAAGCTACCCCGATATCAGCTCAAGATAGCGATGCCTATTTTTATTCAAGACCATTTGAAAGTCAAGTAGGAGCGATAGTGAGTCAACAAAGTCATGTTTTAGCTTCAAGAGAAGAGCTAGAACAGGCTATGAGTTTGGCCTTACAAACGTATTCGCCTGAAACCATTAAAAGACCAGAGCATTGGGGTGGTTATCTTGTTGTTCCGGAAAGTATAGAATTTTGGCAGGGCAGAAGCAGTCGATTGCATGACAGATTGCATTATGAACTTCAGGCCGATCAATCTTGGAAGATTTCAAGGCTAAGTCCTTAAATCTCGTGACCCATTTTTTCTTTCTTGGTATTCAAGTATTGGGCATTGTGTGGATTTGGCGATGTCAATAAGGGAACATTTTCAATGATTTCTAATCCATAACCAATTAATCCGGTGCGTTTTTTAGGGTTATTACTAATCAGTTTCATCTTGCTAATGCCAAGATCTCTCAAGATTTGAGCTCCGATGCCATAGTCTCTTTCGTCCATTTTGAAACCAAGTTCTAGATTAGCATCTACAGTGTCCATCCCTTGTTCTTGTAATTTGTAGGCTTTAAGTTTGTTAAGTAAACCAATGCCTCTGCCTTCTTGATTCATGTACAATACAACCCCTTTGCCTGCCTTTTCAATCATTTGCATGGCTTGGTGCAATTGTTCACCACAATCACAACGACAGCTGCCGAATATATCGCCAGTCATGCAACTGCTGTGAACCCTCACTAATACAGGTTCATGGGCTTCCCATTCACCTTTTTTAATGACTAAATGCTGAGTGCCATCACTGATTTGAGAGTAGGCAATCATTTCAAAGTCACCATATGCAGTTGGCATATTCACTGCAATCTCACGTTTAACATGGCTTTCATTTTTGATTCTGTATTTGATTAAATCTTCAATGGAAACAATCTTTAAGTCAAATTTTTTGGCGATTTCCATCAATTGAGGTAATCTGGCCATTTCACCATCTTCTTTTAAAATTTCAACTATACAACCAGCTGGTTCTAATCCTGCAAGACGAGCAAAATCAATGGCAGCTTCAGTATGGCCAGCACGTTTTAAAACGCCTTCTTTTTGAGCCTTTAATGGGAATATATGGCCTGGTCTGGCAAGATCAATTGGCTTGGTATCAGAATTTACTAAAGCTTGTATGGTTTTGCTTCTATCTGAGGCTGAAATACCTGTTGTGGTCCCATGGCCCTTTAAATCAACAGAAACTGTAAAGGGGGTTTCGTGCATAGAATCATTGTGAGTCACCATGAGGTCAAGCTCTAATTCCAAGCAACGCTCTGGTAGTAATGGTACACAAATCAAACCTCTACCTTCCTTGGCCATGAAATTAACCATTTCTGGTGTAACATTAGAGGCAGCAGTTAAAAAATCGCCCTCGTTTTCGCGGTCTTCATCATCAACGACAATAATCAATTTGCCGTTTTTGATATCTTCTATCGCAGACTCAATGCTGTTTAATTTGTATTCACCTGACATAATGCAATTTTATGCCGCAAAAATACAGAAACTACTGCTTTAAATTGGTTTTAATTTGCGCCAAAACTCAGATTATTTTTAAAATGCCAAAACAAAAATGGAGAGATGGCAATCTGCTTTTGCTCGCTATTGATTGTACATTCTTTGCTTAGGAAGTAAGCGATTTCTTGAAGCAAGTCTTCCTTAAAGCCGTTAAACCTTTTAAGAATTTTACCATTGCTTTCCATAATCAGGATACTTGGGAATTGGTGAATTTGATAAAACATGGCAGTATGCTTGTGGTCATGAGTTAATTCAAAACCAATCCCTTTTTGAGCTTTAAATTGTGCTATATCTTCCTCACTATTAAAAGGATTTAACCCAATAATCTTAATTGGGGCATGTTTATATCTGTGCTTTAGTTTTTCGAGCATGTAAAATAATTCGAAGTTGTGTTTTTGGTTGATAAACCAATAGGCAACTATCCATATTGCGTTTGATTTGGAGTTTGAATTCATGTTGGGAGGGGTTATTGACCCTGGCAAATGAGGGGGATTATACCCCTCAAAAGCTCAAAGGTTCATGGTTTTAGTTTAATAAATTATGACTTCGTTGATAGCGAACAAAGTTTAAGCATAGCATTTGAATGAGGTCTTGGATCTCATGTTGATTGCGATAGCCCTTTGGTGATTTACTCATTTTGCCAGATGGACTGTTATTGTAGTTTTTTGAAAATTGTTTGTTTGGAAACAATAAAGGTTCAGATACTTTAAAATCTGAAGTGTAATTTTGGTAAAGTGTCGTCATATGTTTTTTTGATTTCTACAAATTAGACTGCGTTTTTTAAAAAGGTTGCATCTGAATTTGTAGGTGGGCGAAAAAAAACGCCTTTCAAATGAATTATCAAAACACCTAAGAACTAGTGTTTATGAGCCTTTAAACTACATCGGGGCTTGTTGAAAAAAAAATATTTTTTTTTCTGAAATCTGGAGATGAAGCCTCGAATATCGATTAGCTATATCTAAATCATGAGTAGAACAAATGATGATTTTTGATTGTTCAATTGCCAATTCAGACAACCATTCAAAAAGATGGACTTTACTAGGATAATCTAAAAAGGCAGATGGCTCATCCAAGAGTAAAACGGCCGTTTTTTGGTAAATGGCTCTGGCAATATTGGCTTTTTGCCTTTCACCGTCACTTATGGCATTTAATGATTTGTGTAAGACATGTTGAATTTGTAGATGCTCAACAATATGATGAAAATCTGCATCAGGTTTTAAATCATACCAGTGTTTTTCAAAAGGGGAGCGCCCAACCTGAATCAGGTCTTGAACGGTAATAAAATGTTCTTGAATTGCATTAGCCCCAGCAAAAGCAATGTTTTTGGCCCTTTCTGCAACAGACATTTGCCCTATACTTTGTCCGTTAATAGTGATTTGACCGGAAGCTAGAGTATGCAAGCCCGCAATGGCTTTTAATAAAGTCGATTTGCCTGAGCCATTTCTACCACTTAATATGTATAAACCTGGTACATCAAAATCATAACTACAGTCATTTAACAGAGCTTTGTCTGTATTGAGGTTAATGGCCTGTATTTGTATTTGAACGCTACTCATTTCTTTTTAAATAAAACATATAAAACAAATGGTCCGCCCAATATGGCAGTGCATACATTAATTGGTAGGTTGATAGAGAAAATCGGCAAGGAAGCTATTATGTCACTTAATACTGCCATGCTAGCGCCCAACAGACAGTTTAAAATGAGTTGGCGTTTGAAATGTATACTGGGTAATAAAATCCGCGCTAAATTGGGCATGGCCATGCCAATAAAAGCAATTGGACCGCAATAAGCCGTACTGATACCAGTCAATAAGCCTGTGATGCATAGCAATTGCCATTGTGTTTGCTGCACTTTAACCCCTAAGCTATTGGCTGTATCATTGCCCAAGACCATAATGGATAAAGCTGGCATTAAGCGCCAAGCGAATACTATGGCGATTAATGATACACAGATCAAAAAAGCACAATCCCATGATATGACTTTAGCAAATGATCCCATGCCCCAAACGGTAAATGCTTTCAAATCATTAGATATCGCTAAAAAATCTAGTAAGCTCTGAGTGGCGCCTGTGATTTGCCCCAAAATGACCCCGAAAAGCAAGATTGTAGCGCCTGATCCAAATCTTTTAGAAACCAATAAAACCAAACTTAGAATCAGCATAGAACCGATCATGCCAGCTAGTGATAGACTCAGCCCATGGTTTAATATTGGAAAAATATGTGCCCCAATGATTGTAATAGAAACAGCCAAGGAAGCCCCAGAGCTTATGCCAAGTATGTATGGCCCAGCTAAATGATTGGCATACATTTGCTGTAAGATAAATCCGGCCAAAGCTAAGTTGGCACCAACAATACAAGCCGTTAAAGCTTTGGGTAATCTGTAAGACCAAAAAATAAAAGAATGGTTGATTTTGTAATCCAATAAATCAATAAAGGTAGGCAAACAAAAGGCATCAACTATCAATAAGATAGCGCATAAGACAGAAGCAATTACGACTATTTTGTTGGCCTGCATACCAACAACAAAACAAACAAAAAAAAACCTTAAAATACACTCAAATGCTGATATATATCAACAACTTAGTCATATTGGGAAATCAATCGTTTTTTTAGTAAATTTGCAGTCCCAAATTATCATATACTATGACAAATCAAGAAATTATATCGAGTGTAGTTGCCTCTGCAGGTAATGTTTTTGAAAATTTAACGCCAGATCAGTTAATCGAAAAGGCCCTTGAAAGAAACGAAGGTGTATTAACAGATCGTGGTGCATTAGCCGCAGATACAGGCGAATTCACTGGCCGTTCTCCTAAAGATAAATTCACGGTATGTGATAGCAAAACAGAAGACACTGTATGGTGGGGCCCTGTTAATTTTAAATTTACACCTGAAAAATTTGATGCATTGTTAGCCAAAGTTTTAGACCACTACAAAGGCAAAGAATTGTTTGTTAGAGATGCTTATGCTTGTGCGCACACAGATTTCAAATTAAACATTAAGGTGGTTACTGAAACGGCCTACCAAAATTTATTTGCTAATAATTTGTTTTTAAGACCAAATGCTGGTGACAACACAGACACTGAATGGTTGATTTTAGCCGCTCCATCATTTAAAGCGAACGCAGAATTAGATGGCACCAGACAACACAACTTCTCAATTATTAATTTCAGCAAAAAGATCATTTTAATTGGTGGTTCTGGTTATACAGGCGAATTAAAAAAAGGTATATTCACTGTTTTAAATTATATTCTTCCTCAAGAAAAAGGAGTGCTTTCAATGCACTGTTCAGCCAATATCGGTGAAAAAGGCGATACAGCCATTTTCTTTGGTTTGTCTGGCACCGGTAAAACCACTTTGTCTGCAGATCCGAATAGAAAGTTAATTGGTGATGATGAGCATGGTTGGGCCAATGATTCTGTTTTCAATTTCGAAGGCGGTTGCTATGCGAAATGTATAGACTTGACCGAAGAGAAAGAACCACAAATTTGGCATGCCATTAAAAAAGGTGCTTTAGTTGAAAATGTTCGCTTTTTTGAAGGCAGCAATACCGTGAACTACGAAGATGTTTCTGTAACAGAAAATACCCGTGTTGCTTATCCAATTGATTTTATTGACAACATTGCTGTGCCTTCAATTGGTCAGTCTCCAAAAAATATTTTCTTTTTAACTTGTGATGCATACGGTGTATTACCACCAATATCAAAATTAACGCCTGAGCAAGCTATGTACCATTTCATTTCTGGTTATACCAGTAAAGTTGCAGGCACAGAAGCTGGCATTACTGAGCCTCAAAGTACTTTTTCTGCATGTTTTGGTCAAGCTTTCTTGCCATTGCATCCAGCCAAATATGCTGAATTGCTTGGCGCTAAATTAAATGCGGATGCCGGAATCAATGTATGGTTAGTCAACACCGGTTGGAGTGGTGGTGGTTATGGTGTAGGTAGCCGAATGAAATTGTCATACACAAGAGCAATGTTAACAGCAGCTTTAAATGGAGAATTAGATGCTATTGAGTATACAACTCATCCAGTTTTTGGTGTGCAAATGCCAAATTCATGTCCAAATGTGCCACAGGAGATTTTACATCCAAGAAATACATGGGCAGATAAAGCTGCATATGATCAAACAGCTAATGCGCTTGCCAATAAATTTAACGAGAACTTTAAAAAGTTTGAGGATGGGTCTAGTGAAGCCATCAAACAAGCAGCGCCTAAAGCTGTATCACACGCCTAATATTACTTAAGCTTCTCTATTAAAGCACCTTAGGGTGCTTTTTTTATTTCAAAATTATGACAAATATTATTTGTAATTAGTCTAAATAAATATAATTTTGCGGCCATGAAAATCAAATTTATACTCTTATTGGTCTTATTCGCAGGCTTTCAATTAAAAGCACAAATTTTAACTAAAGAAGATTCATTGGCTGCTGGTTTACAAGTATCAACTAAAACAACCATTTTAAGTGGATACGGTGAATGTTTCGCCTCATATAATACAGGCGCTCAAACAGGTCAAGTCAATTTCACAAGGTTTGTGACATTCTTTGGCCATAGGTTCTCTAAAAAAGTAACTTTATTTTCTGAAATGGAATTAGAAAATGCCAAACTATCCAATGGCAATAGTGGAGAATTTTCTATTGAACAAGCCTTTATTAAGTTTGACTTGAATAAGAATAATTACATCATTGCAGGATTGTATATTCCTAGAATTGGAATCATTAATGAAAATCATTTGCCAACAACCTATAATGGTAATCAGAGGCATTTTGTAGAGCGATTTATTATACCTTCAACTTGGAGAGAAATGGGTGTGGGTTTGTATGGTCAGTCCAATCGTTTACCAGGATTTAACTACTATATCGGTTTAACCAATGGTTTAAACAGTGAAAAATTTAACAGGACATCTGGAATAAGAAAGGGACGTTATCAAGGAGAAAATGCCACGATAAATAATATTGCATTACATGGCGCAGCATTATACTACTACAAACGTTTTAGAATACAAGCTTCAGGTTATTATGGCGGAACTGTTGGCTTAGCTCCGAAAATGGCTGATAGTTTAATGCTCAATGGTGGAGCGTTTGGAACACCTGTAGCGCTTGCCGAGTGCAACGTTCAATATACTGCAGATCAGTGGGGTGCGAAGGCAATGTATGCCTCTATTCAAATTCCAGATGCCTTTGCAATCAACAGAGCATATGCTTCAAATGTTGCTAGTAACATGAATGGCGCGTTTATTGAACTCTATCGCAACCTCTTAAAGCGCGGTGATATTTTTGCTAAAAAATGTTTATTGTTTGCTCGTTATGAATGGGTAAATTTGAATGCAAAAATGCCTGACAACGGCATTAAAGATGATGCGCTAAACCAAAAGTTTTTAACCATGGGTTTAACCTACAAGCCAACAGTCGGAGTAGCCATAAAATTTGATGTAGTCAATCGTGTGGGTGGAGCAGTGAATCCAGTATTGTACCAACCTCAAGAAATATCAAGCTACTTGGCCAAAAATTGGTGGGTGAATTTAGGCTTGGGTTATAATTTCTAATGAAGAGAAGATCCTTTATAAAACGCAGTTGTATGGTATGTGCAGGGATGGCTGCGGGTGTTTCTGTTTTGACTTTATTTGAAGGTTGTGCTACTGCGAAAATTCTTAAAGTAACTGTTCTTAACAAGGTAATTAATGTAGATGCTTCTTTGTGCAATGAACTTCAAAAAACACTTGTCCTTAGAACTGATGATTTGGAATACGATGTGTTGTTATATTATTTAAGTAATGCCAATTATTCAGCTGTTTTGTTAAAATGCACGCATTACGATAATCCGGTGTTTGTGAACAATAAAGAGGTGTTTTGTCCATCTCATGGCAGTAAGTTTGACTACACAGGCAAAGTCTTAACAGAACCAGCTACTCAATCCCTAAAGGCATTTAAAACTAGCTTTGTTAACAATACAATTTCAATTCAGATACAACCTTAATTGAGTTAAACTTATTGGTTTTGTTCTGTCGTTAATATTTGTTGAATAACTGATTCGAAAGTTTCAACCGGTTGGGCGCCAGAAATGGCATATTGATCATTGAATAAAAAGAAAGGAACGCCTCTTACTTGAAGCTGTTGGGCTTCAAATTGTTCGCGTTTAACCTCGTCTACATATGCCTGGTTTTTAAATACAGCAGCCATTTCATGACTCGAAATGCCCATACTCTCAGCGATTGTGCACAATTCGTTTTCGTCATTAAGGTCTTTGCCTTCAGTGAAATAAGCTTTAAACAAGGCCTCTTCAGCGGCATCTCCCATCAGCTTGGTTTTGGCTAATTGTATCAATTGGTGTGCTTTTAAAGTGTTAGCAACAATAGCTTTGTTAAGCTGGTAGTTTAAGCCACAGGCTTTGGCCATTTGGCTAACTTGTTGGTTCATTTCCTGCGCTTGACTTAAAGACCACCCTTTGATTTCAGCCAAATAGACATCTAATCCTTTGGCTTCAGTAATTTGTAAGTCAGGCTGAAGCTGGTAGCTTTTCCATTCAATGTCAAAGTTGATTGTGCTGTTAAACTTTAACAAAGCTTGCTCAAGATGGCGTTTGCCAATGTAACAAAATGGACAGGCTATGTCGCTCCAGATTTCAATTTTCATGCGACAAAATTAGCTAAAAAGGCTTAAAATTAAGATAAGATTAATACCTAAATTCCCCGTAATTATTGTACTTTTGCCTGTTTCATGTTAACTTTAAACGATTTAGCTTTCGACTTTGGAGGTCGTTATTTATACAGCGATGTCAACTGGCAAATAAAACCAGGTGAGCGCATAGGTTTGGTGGGTCAAAATGGTACCGGCAAATCTACTTTACTCCGCATTATTACTGGTGAGTACAAGCCTACAGAAGGCAATCTTTCAAAAGCCAAGGATTGTAGTATTGGGTTTTTAAATCAGGATTTATTGAGTTATGAAAGCCATGATAGTATTTATCATGTTGCCCTTCAAGCCTTTGATAAAGCCCTTGCCCTGCAAACTGAAATTGATGCCATTATTCAAAGAATGGAAACAGATCATTCTGATGAAATTCTGAATTTATTGGGCGATAAACAAGAGCAGTTTGAAGCTTTAGACGGTTACAATATTCAATTCAAAACCGAAGAAATTTTAGAAGGTTTAGGATTTAAAACCGCTGATTTGCAAAGACCATTAAACGAGTTTAGTGGAGGCTGGAGAATGCGTGTAATGTTGGCCAAGTTACTTTTACAAAACCCTAAATTACTATTGTTGGATGAGCCTACCAACCACTTGGATTTACCATCAATTGAATGGATTGAAGAATATTTGCAATCCTATCAAGGCACTGTTATTATCGTATCGCACGATAGATTGTTCTTGGATCGTATGGTCACCAAAATTGTTGAGGTTGCCAATAAGAAAGTTTATCAATGGGCCGGAAATTACTCTAAGTTTTTAGAGTTAAAAGTGGAGAGAGATGAACTGCAACAACGAGCCTTTGAAAACCAACAGAGCTTTATCAAACAACAAGAACGATTGATAGATCGATTCAAAGCCAAAGCCAGCAAGGCCAATATGGCTCAATCGAGAATGAAAATGCTCGATAAAATTGAACGCATTGAAGAAGTGCAAAACGATGAGGCGGTTATGAACTTAAAGTTCAAGGTCAGACAACAGCCTGGTAAAGTAATTACTACCCTTAAAAACATTGATAAACAATACGGCGATCAAGTGATTTTTAAGCAGGCCAATGCCCAAATTCAAAGAGGGGATAAAATTGCTTTGATAGGTGCCAACGGTAAAGGTAAATCAACATTGTTGAGAATCATTGATCAAAGTGAAGCCATTATCGGTTCAGTAGAATACGGGCATAATGTTGAGAAGACCTTTTACGCGCAGCACCAATTAGAATCTTTAAATGTGCAGCATGAGATTCTAGAAGAATTGGTCCACATGAGTTCTACTAAGACTGAAAATGAATTAAGGACTATTTTGGGCTGTTTTTTGTTTACAGGAGATGATGTTTACAAGAAAATTAAAGTCTTAAGTGGTGGTGAAAAGGCTAGGGTGGCTTTGGCTAAAACCCTAGTGCATGAGGCTAATTTTTTATTGCTGGATGAGCCTACCAATCACTTGGATATTCAGAGCATGAATATTCTGATTCAGGCATTGCAACAATTTGAAGGCACTTTTATAACCGTGTCGCACGACCGTTATTTCATTGCCAATGTAGCCAACAAAATATGGTGGATTGAAGAAGATGATATTAAAGAATATCTTGGCACTTATGACGAGTGGAAGTACTTCATGCAACAGCGTCAAAAGACTCAAACTCAGGTGAAATCTAATAAAATAGAAAAGCCCAAAGAGCAAGCAATTGAGCCAAAAAACGATAATAACGATGCCGTAAAACTTAAGAAACAATTGCAAAAACAGATAGAGGTTTTAGAAAAAGAGATTGAAGCGTTGCAACTAGAGAAGACTA
Source organism: Bacteroidia bacterium (assembly GCA_044368575.1). GTDB lineage: Bacteria > Bacteroidota > Bacteroidia > NS11-12g > UBA955 > JABMMZ01. The sequence continues at coordinate 5,052 of JBIPPH010000008.1, read as the reverse complement.
TTATTGAGTCTCAATTAGCTCAATTGCAGAACCACAATGATTTTGGCACTGTTTCTGAACAGTATAAACAAATTGAACTTCAAATTAATGCAAAAAACAAAGACTTTGAAGTCTTGTTTGAACAACTCATACAGTTATAATATGCACACCAAGAAACAAGGGCTTTTCTTTTTATTGGCAATGGTTTGTTGCCAATGTCTAAATGCTGCTTACCTGCCAATAAGCTATACCAATACAGCTTACGAAAGCAATATTAAAACGGTCATTTTAACCCAAGCTGGAGGTCTTGAACGTTTTCCAGTAATTGATTTAGGGAGTAATCAACAATTGCATATTGAGTTTGATGATATGATGCCTGAAAGCGATAATTATCAATATACATTCATCCATTGTAGTTCGGATTGGAAGCCTTCCAATTTGAAGCCCAATGAATATCTAACAGGCAATTTGTTTTTAAACATTAATAACTATTCTTTTTCTACAACCACTTTTCAGGTGTACACACATTACCAAATCAATTTTCCTGAAAATGACATGAACCCAAGATTGTCTGGTAACTATATTTTAAAAGTATACAGAAACTTTGATGAAAACGATTTGATATTGACTAGGCGTTTTATGGTGGTTGATGATAAATTTGTGATCACTCCAAGTGTCAAAGTAGCTACTAATCCAAATGTGCGTTTTAACTCACAAGAGATTGATTTTTCAGTGAACATGGGAGATAACATCGTTCCAAATCCCATGATGGATGTGAAGGCTACCATTATGCAGAACCTTTGTTGGGACAATGCAATTTTTGATTTAAAGCCAAGGTTCATTAACGGCAAGATTTTAGATTACAATTACGAAACTGGTAATTTGTTTTTAGGGGGAAATGAATTCAGATATTTTGATATTAGGAATTTAAGGTACTTGAGCCCTAATGTGCGCCGAAAATACGACGAAAACAATGTTAAGCATGCAGTATTATACGCTGATGCTATCAGAAGCAATTTGCCATATGTTCAAACCATTGATTTTAACGGTAAAGTAGTCATCGATAACCGCGATGGTATTGCTAAAGCTGAGATAGGGGCAGATTATGCCGCAGTTCATTTCAATTTGATCAGTGATCAGTTGCCTAAAGATGTTTATATTTTTGGGGAGTTAAGTGATTGGCAGTTGAAAGAAGATTTTAAAATGGAGTGGAACCCAAAAGCTCTGCAATACGAGAAAATGATCATGTTAAAACAAGCGTATTACAACTATTGGTATGTGCTGCCTGGCGCTAATAATGTTGCGGATTTGTCGTCTACAGAAGGTGATTTTAGCAACACCGAAAACGATTATCAGATTTTATTGTACAATAAAAATCAGTTTATGCAATACGATGAACTATTGGGCGTTATCAGTTCTAATTCCTCAGCAAAAAAATGAGTCAAAAAATTAAAATCCTATGGGCCGACGATGAAATCGACCTCTTAAAGCCACATATTTTGTTTCTCGAACAAAAAGGGTATGAAATGATTACCGTTAATAATGGTAACGATGCCATAGCATTGGCGTTAACCCACCAACCTGATTTGGTGTTTTTAGACGAGAATATGCCAGGCATAAGTGGCTTAGAAACATTGAGTAAGATTAAAGCCAATCAAAATGATGTACAGGTGGTTATGATTACCAAGAGTGAAGAGGAGTACATTATGGACGATGCCATAGGGTCTCAAATTGCTGATTATTTGATCAAACCTGTTAACCCTAATCAAATTTTATTATCGATTAAAAAACTGCTTGACCGTTCTCGCTTGGTCAACGAGAAAACCAATTCTAACTATCAGATAGATTTCAGACACATCAGCAACAAACTCATGGATAACATGGATTTGAACGAGTGGAAAGCAGTATACAATAAACTGGTGTTTTGGGAATTGGAATTGGGTAAAAATGCGGATAAGAGCATGAATGAAGTGTATGAAAACCAGAAGAAAGAAGCCAATCATACCTTCAGTAAATTCATAACCAAACACTATTTTGACTTTTTGCAGCCAGTAGGAGATAACGGGCCTGTGATGAGTCATAATCTTTTTAGACGTTGTGTTAAGCCCCTCATTAATGAGCAAGTGCCGACCTTCTTCATTTTAATAGATAATTTAAGATTTGATCAGTGGAAAGCCATTGCCCCCATCATCAAAGACCGCTTTAAACTAGAATCAGAAGATCAGTACTTAACCATATTGCCAACCACCACTCAGTATTGCAGAAATGCCATTTTCAGTGGTTTATTGCCAAGTGAAATTGAAAAACGTTTCCCTCAAAAATGGAGTAATGACGAGGATGAAGGGGGAAAAAATAATTTTGAAGAGGACTTTTTCAAAGATTTGTTATCAAGACTGCAAATCAAAGGGAAAAGCAGTTACACTAAGGTTACCAATCTAGATGGCGGCAAAGCTTTGGTTGACAAAATTCCCAATATGTTTCAAAACCAGATCAATGCCATTGTATACAATTTCGTTGATGCGTTTTCACATGCCAGAACCGATGTGAGCATTATTAGAGAATTGGCTGAAGATGAAGCGGCCTATCGCTCTGTTACTGAAAGTTGGTTCAAACATTCGCCTTTGTGGGAAGCCATGCAATTAATTGCAGAAAAGCCTTGTAAAGTCATTATCACTACAGACCATGGCTCTGTGAGAGTTAATAAGGCTGTTAAAGTGATTGGCGATAAAAACACCAATTCTAATTTGAGGTATAAGCAAGGTAAGAATTTAACTTACGACCCTAAGGAAGTGTTTGAAATCAAAAAGCCTGAAATGGCCTATTTGCCAAAAGTGAATGTGAGTCAGTGTTTTGTGGTTTGCAAAGAGGACGATTTTTTTGCCTACCCCAACAATTATAACCACTACGTTAAATATTACAGCAACACCTTTCAACACGGCGGTATATCGCTAGAGGAAATGCTAGTGCCCATTATTGCCTTAGAGTCAAAATCTTAGTTCTATAATTTTTTTTAGTAATATTTGTTTGGATCCGAATTAAAACCTATATTTGCACCCTCAAATTTAAAGATCATGGCTGTTACAAGACTTAAGCGAAAAGACAGAAGAAACAAAGAAATGACACGTGTTAGAAAAACTAACTTGAAGAATGTCAACAAGATGGTTTACATTCAGTCACCTTTTAAAGGTACTTCTGGTATTGTATTAGAAGACCAAGCTTAATCGCTATAAACCTATTTCAAAGCTCTGTATTTTTACAGGGCTTTTTTTATGCCCTGAGGTTTTCAAATCCCAACATAAATTTTTACATTTGCATTCCCAAATTGAAACCACAATATGAATAAAATTAAAGTTGCCAACCCTGTAGTTGAATTAGATGGTGATGAAATGACCAGAATTATCTGGAAGTTTATCAAAGACAAATTGATTCTCCCATACTTAGACCTTGATATCAAATATTATGATTTAGGTATTGAGCATAGAGATGCTACCAATGACCAAGTGACTGTAGATGCTGCTGAGGCAATTAAACAATACCATGTTGGGATCAAATGTGCAACCATTACCCCTGATGAAGCCAGAGTAAAAGAATTCTCTTTGAAACAAATGTGGAAGTCTCCAAATGGTACCATCAGAAATATTTTGGATGGTACAGTATTCAGAGAGCCAATCGTTTGTAAAAACGTACCAAGATTAGTGCCTAACTGGACAGCCCCAATTTGTATCGGCCGTCATGCTTTTGGTGACCAATACAGAGCAACAGATTTTGTTACTAAGGGCAAAGGCAAATTGACTGTGAAGTTTGAAGGTGAAGATGGCAGCGTTCAAGAGTTTGAAGTATTTAACTTTAAAGGCGATGGTGTAGCTTTAACCATGTACAATACCGACGAATCGATCAGAGGTTTTGCCTACTCATGCTTTAATACTGCTTTGCAAAAAGGCTGGCCTTTGTATTTATCAACTAAAAACACCATTTTGAAAAAATACGATGGTCGTTTCAAAGATATTTTCGAAGAGATTTATCAAAGCGAATTCAAAGCTAAATTTGAAGCTGCTGGTATCGTATACGAGCACCGTCTAATTGATGACATGGTGGCTTCTGCCTTAAAGTGGAATGGCAACTTTGTATGGGCTTGTAAAAACTACGACGGTGACGTTCAATCAGATACAGTAGCTCAAGGTTTCGGTTCATTGGGTTTAATGACCTCAGTATTGGTGACTCCAGATGGTCAAACCATGGAAGCTGAAGCAGCGCACGGTACAGTTACCCGTCACTTCCGTGACCACCAAGCTGGCAAGCCAACTTCTACCAATCCTATTGCCTCTATTTTTGCTTGGACACGTGGATTAGAGTTCAGAGGTAAATTAGATAACAACCAAGAATTGATCAATTTCTGCCAAACTTTAGAGAGGGTATGTGTAGATGTTGTAGAGAGTGGTAAAATGACTAAAGACTTAGCGGTTTGTATTCATGGTAATAAAGTTAGCCATGGTGAGCATTACCTTTATACAGAAGAATTCTTAGATGAATTAGATAAAGGTTTAAAAGCCAGATTAACTCAATCAGCATAAGCTGATCAATGCATAATAAAAAAGGCGCCTGTCTCAGGCGCCTTTTTTTATGGGATAATGGCTTTAATCTATAATGGTTTGTTCTCTGTCAGGACCAACAGAAATGATGTGAATAGGCATGTTGAGGGTTTGTTCAAGGAATTGCACATAGGCGGCAAATTCGCTTGGCAGTTCTGCTTGCTTTCGGCAAATACTTAAATCTGCTGACCAACCTTTAAAGGTTTGGTAAACTGGTTCAACAGACGCATTGCAAAGATCATATGGCACTTCTTCAGTGATTTGTCCATTCACTTTATAGGCTGTACAAACTTTAATCTCTTCAAACCCGCTTAAGACATCGCTCTTCATCATGATCAAACGGTTGACACCACTTAACATGATGGCGTATTTTAAAGCCACTAAATCCAACCAACCACAACGTCTAGGGCGGCCAGTTGTGGCACCAAATTCGTTGCCTTTTTGGCGCAATGATTCGCCTGTTTCATCAAGAAGTTCAGTAGGA
>JBIPPH010000060.1:0-7016 GCA_044368575.1 Bacteroidia bacterium | reverse complement strand
TGAATGAAGTCTTCAGGGTTAAACGCATTGTTGCTAATGGTGTATACGCTGTCTTGCCACTCGGCCAATTGCATGGCTTTTTGATAGGGCAACACGATTTTTTTATTGTCTGTGTTTTCAGGGATGATGCCGCTTTTGTATGCGCTATTCCATTCAAGTTGTTCGCTTTCAGACACGTTCACTAAGGCACAAACCAATTTCATATCTACCTTGCAACACATGTATACCGGCACCAAAGTTTCATGGGCTTGCAACAAGTTATTGCTTGAGGCGGTTGGTGGCGAAAAGGTCATTAGAAAGGCTGTGGCTAAAAACTTCGGTACATAGTTTTGTGTTTCTTTTGGCAAATATTTTTTCACTTCCCAAAAAGTGTGTTTGCCCCCTGAAGCCCTTATGGCTTTATTGACATTCCCCGGGCCACCATTATAAGCAGCCAAGGCCAACAACCAATCATGGTAGAGGCCGTACATACTCAATAAATAGTCACAGGCTTTTTCTGTGCTTTTATAAATGTCTTTGCGCTCATCTACATCTTCATTGATTTGCAGATCCATCATTTTGCCTGTGGCAGGCATGAATTGCCACAAGCCTGTAGCACCGCACCAACTAACGGCATTAGCGCTTAACAAAGATTCCACTATCGATAAATATTTGATCTCATCAGGCATGCCTTTTTTGTCGAGCACTTCTTCAAAGACTCTGAAATAAAGATTTTTGCGCGACCAGGCCTTGCTTAAAAATGTACTGTTGGGGTGCTTCATGTATGTCATTTGCATCAACACAGAGGCATCGTATTTAAAAGGTATACTTGTACCCATTTGAGCCGCCAATTGATTGAAACGTTCTTCGCTTAAATTCAAGACCTCTTCAGCACTTAAATTCCCCAAAGGCTGACTCATGGTTTGCTCCATGAACAGATGCGTTAAACTGTCAATTCTGCCAATAGAGTTTTGGGCTTGGAGACTACTTCCAAACACAATCATACAAAAGCCTATTATACAGTTTTGCAGCTTCATCATGGCTTACAAATTTACGCAAGATTGCCTTGACTACCAACGATTAGTTATTCGCATTTTGAGATTGTTATTGTGTAAAGTTATCTGTATTTTTGTTTTGAAACTAAGTGAAAGGTAAACATCATGTCTGAACAAAAAAAAGGTCTGGTAACGTTTAACGAATTGGCGAAAGAAGCTTTTGCCATGCAACCCTTAGAAATGGCAGCGCCCATTAAAAAGAACCACAGTAGTTTGTTCATTGGCATTCCCAAAGAGATTACCTCACAAGAAAACCGCGTACCCTTGTCGCCTTCTGCCATTGAGTATTTGGTACAAAATGGCCACGAGATTGTGATTGAATCAAAGGCTGGATACGCCAGTAATTTTAGCGATGAACGCTTCAGCGAAGCTGGGGCTAGAATAGCGCATGCGCACGAAGAGATTTTCAAAGCAGATGTGATTCTAAAAATAGAACCACCAACTGATGCCGAGATTGAACTGATGCGACCAGATCAAATATTATTATCTGCTTTGCAGCTAGACCAAATCGACCCGATTCTTCTGAACAAATTGATTTTAAAACGGGTGAATGCGATTGCCTATGAATTTTTGCAAGACGATAGCGGTTCATTCCCTATCATCAGAGCGATGAGTGAAATGGCTGGTCATGCTTCTATATTGTTGGCATCAGAATACTTAAACAATGCCAATATTGGCAAAGGGGAATTATTGGGTGGCTTTACAGGCATTCCACCAACACAAATTGTTGTGATAGGCGCTGGCGCAGTGGGTGAATACGCTTGCAGAGCAGCCTTGGGCTTGGGCGCAAACGTGAAGGTGTTTGACAACGAACTGTACCGCTTAAGACGTTTACAAGAGCATTTAGGCAACAAATTATTTACCTCTACCATTCAACCGAATATTTTGGCAGAAGCGCTTAGAACCTGTGATGTTGCCATTGGTGCATTGCGCGGCGAGAGTGGCCGTTCACCTGTAGTGGTGACTGAAAAAATGGTGAGTCAAATGAAACCGAACAGCATCATAATTGATGTGAGTATTGACCAAGGCGGTGTTTTTGAAACATCTGAAATCACTAACCATAAAAACCCAGTGTTTAAGAAACACGATGTGATCCATTATTGCGTTCCCAATATTACAGCGAGGGTGTCGCGGTCAGCGTCTTATGCTTTGAGTAATATATTTACGCCTTTGATCAATGACATGGCTAACTATGGCGGCTTTCATGAATTATTGAAAATAGCCAAAGGCTTCAGACAAGGGGTGTATATTTACAAGGGCCACTTGGTGAATCAATCGTTGGCCAAGCGTTTTGGCATGAAGCACAAAGCTTTAGAATTGCTTTTGAATTTGTATTGATTATTCGTGCAATACCCACATGATGTCGAGCAGTTCTACCAATTGTTCGTATTTGTTTTTGCCCATTAAGGATTTGTAATTGTCTGTGAGTTTAGACAGACATTTTCTAACATCTAAAGACATTCTTTTGCCTTTAGCACTTAACAAAATAATGCTTGAGCGTCTGTCTGCTTTATTGATTTGTGTTTTAAGCCAACCGAGGGCGTGCATTTCCAGAACGAGTTTACTACTGGCTTGCTTGGTTACCCCGCAGGCTTCTGCAATTTGAACGGTGGTTTGACCTTGATTGTGTAAGAGCAAAAAGATGGGCAAATAAGAGGATTTAAATTGCTCATAGCCTCTGTAATGAAGTTCTGCTTCTATTTGCGCATCGAGTTTTCGGCGCAATTTAGACACCAACACTATGAGGTTGTGAAATACCAGGTTCGGATTTTGTGCTCTAGACATGCTTGGTATTATTGGGCCATAATGGCTTCGATTTCTTCTACTTCAATAGGCATACCGATGGCGTCCATTAAATCAATTGGGCCTTCGTTGCTGATAACAATATTATTTTCGATTCTTACCCCTATGCCTTCTTCTGGTATGTAGATGCCTGGCTCGCAGGTAAACAACATATTGGCTTGCATTGGTTCATAGCGCATGCCCACATCGTGTACGTCTATGCCTAAGAAATGACTGGTGCCGTGCATGAAATATTTTTTATATGCTGGCCATGCTGGGTCTTCATTTTTGATGTCTTGAAGACTGATGAGGCCTAAATCTACTAGTTCTTTTTCCATAAGCTCTTTACCAACTATGGCGTGGTAATCCATGAGTTTGGTGCCAGGCGTTAATAGTTTGGTGGCGCCTCTCATAACTCTGAGCACAGCGTTGTACACTGCTTTTTGACGGTCTGAGAATTTGCCGTTGACTGGTATACAGCGGGTCATGTCTGAGGCGTAATTGGCGTAATCTACACCGCAATCGACTAATAATAAATCGCCGTCTTTACAGGTTTGGTTGTTGTCTATGTAATGTAGCACGCAGGCGTTGGCGCCACTGGCTACAATGGGATGAAACGAATGTCCTGTTGCGCCATTTTTGATGTATTGGTGAATGAGTTCTGCTTCTACTTCGTATTCCATAACCCCAGGCTTTGTAAAGGCCATAATGCGTTCAAAGCCTTTTTTAGAGATGCTTATAGCATGGTTAACCAAGCCAATTTCTATTTCAGATTTGATGCTTCTTAAACGCTGTAAGATGGGCGCCACTCTGTAATAAGTGTGCAGTGGGTAATCGTTTTGAATTTGACGCACAAAATCCAAATCTGCATAAGGGGCTTTATAAGTGAAGCGGTCGTTTTCGTTGAGGGTTAAATAGATGCCAGAGGCATAATTGATTTTGGAACGGATTTGACTAAAAAAACTGTCGTTCCATTGAACAGAGCTTATACCCGAACAGGCTGTTGCTTCTGCTTTGGTGTATTTATGTCCTTCCCATACGGCTATGGTGGCATTGGTTTGTTTTAAGTAGAGGCATTCCTTAAAGGCGGCTTCAGGGCTGTCTGGATATAAGATTAAATAACTGTCTTCTTGATCTATACCGGTTAACCAAAAAAAATCAGAGTGTTGTTTGAAGTCCATGGTGGCATCGCCATTGCGGGTGTATTCATAATTGCTTCTGAATATGGCAATGGTGTTGGGCTGCATTTGTGCCATGAATTTTTGCCTGTTCTGAACAAATAAAGATTGATCTATGCTTTGGTATTTCATATTCTAATTGCGAAGGTAAATAATTTTAGTTGAAGATACTTTGACTTTGAAGACATATATTTGAGTAAATTTATTTTCCTTATGACGAAAAACTTTTTAATAAAACGCATTGTTTTGATGGCTTTTTGCTTTGCCAACTTGTTGACTTATGCAGAAACGATAGACAATAGAATGGATGCAAACGTGCTTGGTGCTTGGGCGCTCAAACAACACCAAAGTATTGGCAATAAAATTCTTGAGCATTTGAATGACAACAAATTTAAGCAGAGCTTTTTACGAGACAAACCTATTGCTCCTGCCCAAGCCCTTGCCTTGTTTCAAACTCAAGTGACGGCATTTATTTCTACGGATCCTAACAACCCTACAATTGGGCACGATACTACCTTTTATGAATTAAGCCAAGAACCTTGCTTTGCTTTGTATAAGGCTAAGCAGTTTATTGGCATACAGTTATTGGAACGTGGGGCTCTTGTTAACTTTGATGCTAAGGAGGTCACAAGTCTTTTGAATAGCAATGAATTACTTTACCTTCAATTGTATAGCAATGGTGAGCAATGTTTGTTGAGCAATATTCCTGCAAAGAGTTTTGACTTACTGATGGCGGTTAATATAGAATTGTATAAAGCGAGTGTTATCTCTGGCGCATTGGTCTATAAAAACATAGAACTGAGTGAATTAATGTCTGAGAAAGAGAAACTTGAGAGAGGCAACGATAGCTCTCCTGTTTTCATATCTACTGACCCTGACGACCCAACAATAGGCTATGATTCATTATTAATAACCCCTTGTTTGGCTTTGTTAAATGATAGTTCGCAAATGCCTTTAGTGTATTATACGGTAAACCTGACGTCAAAGGCCATGAAGCTTTCTGGGGTAAGTGCTTCTTTTTATGGCAACATCCAGGGCTATAAACTTAATTTTTACTTTGCGTTTTTACCTATTGAGAAGCTTATTTTAGAGCATAATGCCCTCCAAACATTACTTGAAGATTGTATTGTGTTTCACATGCAAAACAACCTTTCATTTTCAAGTCCATACAAGGAGAACTATGAGCGCTTATTTAAAGCCAGTGCGAAACAATAAACCCGAAAACTCTAAGAAGCCTCAAAACAAAATGTCAACCAAACTGTAATTGCCAAGTTGCAAGACAATACCTTACAAAAATAATCAGCATTTAGTTTAGCAAATAAATATATTTATTATAAAACAATATCATTTCATATATTTGTTGTGCTAATAAGTGTCAACAACTGTATGTAAATGAAAACAGTTAGCCTAAAATATTATTGTTTACTAAGCTTATTGCTGCTTGTATTGAATTCATTTGGGCAGACCCGTGACTTGTTATGGCCAGCACCTTGTACGTCTTCTAATTTCCAAAGTGATTATGTGTGGCTGGATTCCAGTAAAATCAAATTCACGTTTTACACCTATAGGAGACATACCATGAATGGTATGGGTTTAAAATTCCCTGACACGGCCCATTTGAGTTTATTTTACAATCAAAAACGCATTAAAACGCATGTTCTCACTTTAAAAGATAGTTATATTGCTTTCCCTTACAATTATTGCCTTAACATCCCTAATTGTTTCACTGGCGGGGGCTGTGGTGATTGGACTCAATGGTCAATTTACCGCTACAGTGGTGTAGTTGACTTTAATGAGCCCGCCCTTAAAGACACCCTCAACAAACTCAATGCCTGTGATATTGACATTGCCTTTTGGGGATTATACACAATCCCTCAAACAAGAAATTTCCCAATGACAACAGGAAACTACAACTTTTCTGGAAGTACAGGTGACTCTTTATATTGTTGGCTGAATGTGAACCGATGTTTTAATTACCCTAAAGCTTTTAAGTCGCCCAAACCGCGGGTTTTTCATCCCCACATCATAGACAATTGGCGGCAAATTGGTATTCAGCAAATTGATTTTGGTTACCATATTGGTGATGCCGATAGCCTAAGTTACCAACTCATTCAGCCAAGGTTTTACCGCGGCGCTATGAGTGGACACAGGCCAATACCATTTGTGTATCCCTTTAGCAGTAAATACTACGCAGAATCCTATTGCATTGCTTCTAACAACTGTATTGCTAACCCTTACAGTACGCCTCCGAGGGGCTTTTATTTAAGCCCCAAAACAGGGGTCTCTTTGCATTACAACAAACCCAAAATTACGCCCTTCACATTTAGCAATGTGCCCATTTTTACAGTGGAATGTAAAAGTTTTAAAAAGGACAATAAAGGCCAAATGACTTACATCTCTTCTCAAGTCAGGATGCTCGATGGTGCCTTACCTTTCTCAAGTGATTACAACAAAAACAGACCAGCAGTCATTAATGGCTTAAACTATTTTTATACTGTTTGCGAAGAAAAGGCTGACACCATTAGCTTTAACTTAACCGATACGGCGGCCATTAATCAATTACAAATTGATACCCCTAATTACAATTTCGTCAACAATGTACCTGGCGCTCAGGTATTAATCATTGATAGCAACAGCACACAAAGGCGTTTTAAACTAGCTTTTACCGCCCCTAAAGATGCCTACATTAACAGCCCATACGCATTCAATATTTATTGCAATGAAAAACTCTGCACACCAGATAGGCACTATGTATTTAGGTCAGCCGAATTTAACATAGTCCCTAAACCTAATTTCAAAATTAAAATTGATTCTAATCAATGTGGGCAAATTAAATTCTATGCGGTCAATCAAATTCAAAAGAACTTCAATACCCAATACCAATGGTTAGTGTACACCCGAACGGATACAGTAATTAGTTCGACTAAGGCGCTTGATTCTATTGCTGTGCAAAAAGCTAATTGGTATTACATTAAGTTAAACGCCAGCAATGGCTATGGTTGTAGTGCTAGCTTTTTAGACT
>JBIPPH010000059.1:0-7076 GCA_044368575.1 Bacteroidia bacterium | reverse complement strand
TTGATTGAATCTAGATGAGTCTGAGCCTGAGAGGATATCAGATAATAAATCATACACAAAATAAAGTGGATCAAGACGATCTACCATTTGATAAGCCATATAAAGCGCGTTTTGTGGAACATTGGCGTTTATGGTATTTACTTTGCGAATCGGAATAGGGGGCTCAGCAATGTATTTATTAGGATTAACGGGTCCAGCAGGAATATCACCGAACCATTTCTCTACCAAGGCAAAAGCGTCGTCAAAGGGGATGTTGCCTGCAATACACAATACCGCATTACTTGGGTTATAGTATTGTTCAAAAAAAGCTATCACATCGTTTAATTCTGCGTCTTCAATATGTTTGATGTTTTTTCCGATTGTAGCCCATTGATATGGGTGTTCGCTATAAGCCAAAGGTCTAAGGTGTAACCAGGCATCACCATAGGGTTGGTTAAGGTATCTTTGTTTGAATTCTTCAATTACAACACCTCTTTGAACCGACAAAGATTTTTCTGAAAAATCAAGTCTAAGCATGCGGTCACTTTCAAGCCATAAAGCCGTTTCAAGATTTTGAGTAGGGATGGTTATGTAATAGTTGGTAATGTCGTTGTTTGTAAAAGCATTGTTTTCGCCACTGGCTTTTTGAAGCGGTGTGTCAAAAGAAGGGATGTTAACAGAGCCTCCAAACATTAAATGCTCAAACAAATGTGCAAACCCGGTTTTATTAGGGTTTTCATCGCGTGCCCCAACATTGTAAAGTAGGTTGGTAACACACAAATTGGTTTTATCATCAAAATGATGAATAAAGGTTAAACCATTTGCTAATTGTTTGCTTTGGTATGAAATCACAAAGCAAAGATAAGGCTTATAGCGTCAGTACTATTCACCTAGCATTGTGGAAAGGCAATCTAGGGTAGTTTATATTAGAATTCACCCCAAGTTTTATGCTCCTCTTCAGTCCATAAATCGGGGAAGAAAATGCGTCTTTGGTACTTTGGATGCATGTATTTTTTCCAGTCGCTACCACCAGTTGCTTCAGCCTTTTTAGGACCGCTTTCAAGGTATTTTTCAGCAGCGTGAAAGTGTGCTAAAACCCATGTAACATTTACGGTATAATCGTAATGGCGCATGGCTTTGATCAATTGTTCATCATCTTGTACACTTTGGGGTAAAGTTTTGAATTTTGACCACAAATTACTGGTTTTATAAGCCTCCATTTTTCTCAAAAATTCAGACTTATATTTTTGTTCGAACAAGGTGATTAAAGTGTTTTTTTTGCCGGTCGCATGGTCTTTACCAGCTGCTTGCCAATACAAATGTTCAAATGCTTTTTCAAAGTCTTCAGATAACGAAGGATCTTGTCTAAATCTAAAATCAATTAATTGTTTGATTTCAGTTGAAGCAAATTCAATGATTCTGTATTGTGCGCTTTGAAAACCAGAAGCAGGTGTAAGGGTGTTTCGGAACTTCATGTATTGAGCCACTTCCATGCCATCGCCCATAATCGTAAATGAAGAAGATAACATGTCAAAATAGCGGCTTATACGACGCAATTTTTCAGCAAAAAATTCAGCCGTTAAATCTGAATGATCACACACTTGGTCAATCTCCCAAAGTATCATTTTAAACAACAATTCATTGATTTGATGGTACATGATAAACACCATCTCATCAGGTAAAGTTGTTCTTTGAATTTGAAGACTTAAAAGGGCTTCAGGTTGAATGTAGTCCCAATATGTTATAGGCTTAGCCCACACCAAACCTTCAAGGTGGGTATCAGTGTTTTGTTGAATGGCTTCAAACTTATTTTGTAGCCTTTTTAATATCTCTTCTCTTTGTTCAGACATAGCAATTTCTCTGGCTTCAAATATAATTTGAATACTTGGTCAAAACAATGCTATAAAGTACCTCTTCTGGCTTGCTCAGATTCAATGCTTTCAAAGAGCGCTTGGAAATTGCCTTTTCCAAATGATTTAGCACCCTTTCTTTGAATAATCAGTCTTCTATAATTAAAAATACTGATTTGAATTGCTTTAGATAATCAATGCCCATTTGAACTTTCAGATCATTGTTTTGAACAGTTTCAGTAAAAACACTGTTGTTGTCTGGGCTTACGATTTGCTCTGATTGGCCAATTAGTACAATGTTGTCGAATAAATTGAGGCCATCAAGTGTTTGACTTTCTGAACTTAAATAAATCGTTTGACTGCTTGATTCTAATCGTAAAAAACCACAGCAGAGCGTTCTGCCACCTTCGTTCAGACTTCTGAAGGCTAATGCATTGTCTGTAAACAATTGCATGAGCTTTTTGTCTTCGGTTACATAAGTCCCCAATTGATAAGTTTTATTGAGGTTTCTAAGCTGTTCCACTAAATCAAATGGGTTGCTGCAAACCATAAAATAAAACCCTTGCTTTACCCAGTTAGCAATAAAATCTTCGTCCACTTTTAACAAGCTAGGAACAATAGATTTATTCTCAAAATTAAGCAAAGGGTATTTGTTCGCAACGGGTTGTACCAAGCCTTTGCGAATGTTTTTAAGTAATTGTTCTTTTGGGGTAATCTCAAACACGATAAAACGAATAAATCCTATACATTTGCAAATGTAAAACAGAAGCGCTTAATTGATAACAACAACTTGTCCGCAGAAAAAAACGCATTCATATCAACCATAAGAGGCATCAAGGTTTTTCTTGATAGATCAAGCAGAAGAAAAGGCATTAGTTTGCTCATACTAACTGCTATAGTATCTGTGGCAGACGTACTAGCATTGGCAGCTGTTGTGCCTGTTTTAATGTTTGCAATTGACGGAGAATTTTTGGCCAAAAGCAGCAAGCTGAGAGCTGTATATAAATTAACTGGCTTCCAAGCAGAGTCTGATTTTTTAGTGTTCATGATGGCATTGGTGCTGGTGTTTTTTATACTTAAAAACGCCTTTGCAGTCTTTCTTCAGAAACGCATTCATTCGCTTTGCGAGGGCTTGGTTGAAAAATTCACAGAGAATGCCTTCTATCAGACCATTCAACAACCTTTAGAGCAAATAGTGAATAGTGGCACTAAAGATTTTCTCAATAAAATTCATTTTAATTCCATGCATTTTACAACGGGTATTTTATTGCCCTTTGTGAACATAATTGGCGAGAGCTTGGTCATACTAATGATGCTGTTGTTAGTGGTTTGGATTAACCCTGGTATTTTCTTTTTAATCATATTGGTAACTGCGCCTGCTTTCTATTTCATCAATAGTACGGTTAAACAAAAAATCTATCAATTGGGTGAACAATCTAAAACACAAAGAGAAAACACCATTGAGAGTTTGAATATTGGTATCAATGGGTTGGTAGATGTTAAAGTGAATCATTCATCGGCCTTTTTTATCAATGATTTCTTAAAAAAACAAAGACAATTAGTGGTATCAGATTTAAAGTCTATTTATTATCAAAACATTCCTTCAAGAGCCAATGAATTGGTGGTTTTAATAGGGGTAATTGTTCTGGTTGCTTATGGCTATTTTTTATCAGATAACCCTGCAGGCATGAGGGCTTTATCTGCACTATTTGTGGTGTCTGTTTTTAGATTAGTACCCGCTATCAATCGCCTGTTGATTGCTGCTATGAAATTGAAGTTACACCAGTACACCATTGATTATTTACACCAGAATCAAGGACACAATCATTTAGCACCACACGAAAAAATTGAATTTAATCAACAGATCCAATTGCAAAATTTGGTCTACCATTATGAGCATCAATCGGAATTGATTAATCGCGTTAATGCGACTATAGAAAAAGGCGAAATCTATGGTATCATTGGCAAAAGTGGAAGTGGAAAAAGCACTTTAATGAAGTTAATTTCTGGTTTAATTACACCGCATCAAGGCCAATTAATGGTAGATGGTCAACTGATAGGCCCACACAATTTGCAATCATGGCAAAATCAAATTGGCTATGTGCATCAAGCGCCATTTATTTTTAATAAATCTATTCATGAAAACATCGCATTGAATTTTACTTACGATGCTGAAAAAATGAATAGGGCTATACAATTAGCCGGACTAACTGAATTTGTAATGCAACAAGCACAAGGTTTGCAAACCCTTTTAGGTGAACAAGGTTCTAAGATCAGTGAAGGTCAGAAACAGAGAATAGCTATAGCAAGAGCATTGTATAGAGACAGCAGTGTGCTTTTGTTTGATGAGGCCACCAGCGGATTAGATGCGGAAACAGAAGAGACCATCATAGAGTCGATTAAAACCCTCCAAAAAGAAAAAGTCACAGTTATTCTTATTGCCCATAAGAAAAGATTAATAGATTTGTGCAACCATACCATTGAATTGTAAACATGACTGCTCCAACTAAATATCAATTTGTTGTTATAGGCTATGGCCATATAGGCAAGCGTCATGCAGACATGATCAGACAAAATCAAGCGGCTGAATTAGTAGCTGTTGTTGATACCTTACCAATCGAAGGCATACAAGAAGCTTACTTTTCAAGTCTTGAGGCTTTATTCGCTTCTGAATTGAGATTTGATGTAGCAGTAATCGCCACACCCAACTACTTGCACGCGCCTCAAGCCATTACGTGTTTAAACCACAACAAACACATAATAATTGAAAAACCATTTACACTCAATACTTCAGACGCTGAAGCCATTATCAGCCTTGCCCAGAAACAAGCTAAACAAGTGTTTTGTGTAATGCAAAACAGATATTCTCCACCTGCTAAATGGCTTAAAAGCATAATAGAATCAGGCAAGTTAGGCAGTTTATACATGGTACAAATCAATTGTTTTTGGAACCGTGGAGATGGGTATTACCAGCAATCTGATTGGAGAGGTCAAACCCAAACTGATGGCGGCACTTTGTACACTCAATTTTCGCATTTTATTGATATGATGTATTGGTTATTTGGATCAATCAGTAATGTGCAATCACGATTTGCTAATTTTAACCATACCGATACCATTCAGTTTGAAGATACGGGATTATTTCATTTTGAATTTGATCAAGGCGGCATTGGCAGTTTTAACTATACCACATCTGTTTATCAGAAGAATTTAGAAAGCAGCATAACTATAGTTGCAGAAAATGGCACCATTAAAGTTGGTGGCCAATATATGAACGAGGTATTGTATTGTGATGTTAAATCCTATGAAATGCCTCAGATAGAAGCCAGTTTACCACCCAATGATTATGGCCATTACAAAGGCTCAGCTGCCAATCACCAATACATTTATCAAAATGTAATTGAGGTATTTAATGGCGCTGCTGAAATTGATGCTACTGCAGAGCAGGGCATGAAGGTGGTTGAAATCATTGAAAATATTTACCAAACCAATCCATTTTTAACTAAAAAATGAGCCATATTTTAAAATTATCGATTATCGTTCCCGCTTACAATGAAGCCAATACCATTCATCTGATTTTAGATAAAATAAAATCAGTAGAGTTATTGAACAATATTCAAAAAGAAATAATTATTGTAAATGATTGTTCCACAGACACTACCGAAGATTCAATTAAACAATATATTGAATCAAATTCTAGCCTAAATATGCGCTATCTAAAGCATGAAATCAACCAGGGTAAGGGGGCGGCTATTCACACAGGTATAAAACATGCTACAGGCGAATATTTGATCATTCAAGATGCCGATTTAGAATACAATCCTGAGGAATACAATATTTTACTAAAACCAGTTATTGATGGTTATGCCGATGTTGTTTATGGCAGTCGTTTTATGGGTGGTAAACCCCATAGAATCTTATTCTTTTGGCATTCAATAGGCAATAAATTCCTAACTTTTTTGTCAAACATGTTGACCAATTTAAACCTTACCGATATGGAAACATGTTATAAATTGTTCAAGACAGATTTGGTTCAAGGATTTCAGTTAAAAGAAAAACGTTTTGGTTTTGAACCTGAGGTAACTGCTCGTATTTCAAGGGTTCCCAATATCAGAATTTATGAAGTTGGCATTTCTTATTACGGCAGAACATATGCTGAAGGAAAGAAAATCAATTGGAAAGATGGTTTCAGAGCCATTTACTGCATTGTTAAATACAATCTATTTAGCAAGTAAATCGAGCATATTCCGGTCTTATATTGACTATTATTTTTTTGTGAATTAAGTCTCAAAATTTGAGCTGTTGAACCTTGGTTTTAAGTCTATCGCATTTTATCTTTTATTTTTACTCCCTTCAAACCTATATTTTACAGGGCTTAGGCAACTTTTTAGAATAGCTTAATTGTTACCATTTTATATTCCAAAAAACAGGAATTTATGGGATAAGTTGTTCGCATTTATAAATTAATTGATAGTAAACTTGTAAGGGTTCGCATTCCTTTTGTTTTCAGTTATTTACTTCGTTTTCTCTTTCTATTTTTTGAAGTAATTATGTAACTGAGTTTGGCGAAGCCATGTTTTATGAAACCGCAAACCATCCACATCAAATCTTCTAGATCCTTATTTGATCTCAAATTAAAAGAGCTTTGGCAATACAAAGACCTTTTGACTTTGTTGGTAAAAAGAGATTTTATTTCTGTCTATAAACAAACTGTTTTAGGGCCTATTTGGTTTTTCTTACAACCACTTTTAGTGACCATTACATTTACCATTATTTTTGGTAAAGTGGCTAAATTATCAACCGATGGTTTACCTGAAATGCTTTTCTATCTAACTGGGATTACTTTTTGGAATTACTTTTCATCTTGTTTAACAGCTACTTCAAACACCTTCACTAATAACGCATCCGTCTTTGGCAAAGTGTATTTTCCGCGATTGATAGTGCCATTGTCGGTGATTGTTTCTAACCTAATGAAATTAGGAATTCAAATGCTATTGTTATTGATCGTTTGGTTGTATTATTGGTTCAATAATGCCCCAATTGGTATTACTTTTCAATTGGCATTTTTACCATTGCTGCTGCTGGTTTTGGCCATTATGGGCTTAGGGTTTGGATTGATTTTTTCAGCTTTAACAACCAAATACAGAGATCTTAGTTTCTTAATAGCTTTTGGTGTCCAACTACTCATGTACGGCAGTGCTGTTGTTTTTCCTGCATCCATTTTGACTGCAGATCAACAATTCCTTT
>JBIPPH010000007.1:0-68696 GCA_044368575.1 Bacteroidia bacterium | reverse complement strand
AATGACATCAAATACAAAATTATGCCAGAGCAAGGGGCTCATATTATAGGCAGCAATTCTAAGAATACTACAGGTGAATTTTACAGTGTAGACATCAGCCCGGCGCTCAACAATTCTAGTGTTAAACGCAAAAAACGACTTTTTGATATCGCCTTTTGTTTGGCCTTGCCCTTTTGTTCCTTGACTGTGCTATTTAAACCTCAATTTTGTATAAAATACTGGCGCAATTGGTGGTCATGCTTAAGTGGTAAAACCACATGGGTGGGTTATATTTCAACAGAAGAAATGGCTCATTTACCAGAACTAAAGCCTTCCATTTTTAGCATCGATCAAGCCTTAAAACACCCCTTAAACAATGAGCAACTCATGAACAACATGAACATGGTATACGCTAGTAATTACCATTGGCAAAACGACCTTAGTTGCATACTCAATCTACTCATTCAAACAAACAAATTATAAACCATGGAAATCAAAGACCCACAATTTGGATCCTTACATGAATTTCTGATCAATGCAGCGCATAATATTCACAGTATGGACCATGTGTTCATGATGGAGAAAAAAAACGGTGCTTATGTCAATATCACATACGGTGAAACCCTCAAACACATTCAAGATTGGGCAGCCTACCTATACAGCATCGGGATCAGAAAAGGCGATAAATTAGCCGTTGTTTTAGAGAATTGTCCGGAGTTTATATACTTTGACCAAGCTTTGCAAAAATTGGGTGCAGTCAATGTTTCCATCTACCCTACCCTAACCGCTGAAGAAACTGCATTTATCTTAAATGACTCCGATAGTAAAGCCGTTTTAGTGGGCAATCCTTTCCTACTTAAAAAATTTCAAAAGGTCGAACAGAATTGTCCAAAAATTCAAAAGGTGTTTATTGCTTTTGACAGTGTAGCACAGTCAGATAAAATCATTCATGTGAATGATCTTAAAAAAGCTGGTGAAGCAGCTTGGCCCACTGTTCAATCTGAACTTGAGGCCATATTACCGAAAATACAACACGATGATTTAGCTGCCCTCATTTACACCAGTGGTACAACAGGTGTCCCTAAAGGCACTATGCTTTCGCATTACAATTTTATGAGCAATTGTTACGATGCCATAGATCTCTGCCCAAGCATCAATAAAGATGACAGATTCTTATCATTTTTACCTTTGAGCCATGTGTATGAGAGAATGGCTGGCTATTACCTTCCTACATTTATAGGGGCTCAAATTGCCTTTGCAGAAAGCATAGAAAAAGTAGCACAAAATTTCATGGAGGCGCAGCCAAGTATCATGGCCTGTGTTCCAAGATTACTCGAAAGACTCGAAAGCAGAATTAAAGCCAATGCTTTAGGTAAAGGTGGTCTAAGTGCAAAAATCTTTTTGTGGTCATTGCATGTGGGTGAAAAGGTTAGAATTCATCAAGAAAACCACACTAGCATTGGTCCATGGTTAAAATTAAGACACGCCATTGCCGAAAAATTAGTGTTTAGTAAAATCAAAAGTAAATTAGGTGGTCGTTTGAAATTACTTGTATCTGGTGGCGGTGCCTTACCTCAACATGTGGGTGAATTCTTCGGCAATATTGGTATCAGATGCCAACAAGGTTATGGCTTAACCGAAACTTCGCCATTTGTGACAGTGAATGAATTTGAACGTCAGATTCATGGTACCAGCGGAAGGGTTGCGCCAAGACAAGAAGTGGCTATCCAAAACATAGATACAAAAGCCATGATCACCATTCAAACTTATGCCAGTTTTAAGCCTGATTTTGAATCAGAAGAAGGCGAAATTCTTTGCAAAGGGCCAAACATCATGAAAGGGTATTACAATCGCCCTGATGAGACAGCTATAGTTATGGATGATGAAGGTTGGTTTCACACAGGCGATATTGGTAAATTCGAAAAGGGCTATTTAAAAATTACCGATCGTTATAAAAACATGCTCAAAACCAGTTTGGGTAAAAACATCTATCCAACCCCAATTGAAAATACGTATTTACAAAGCGAAAAAATTGAGCAGATTTTTATCATTGGCGATAAAAGAGAATACGTTACAGCTATTGTCATTCCAAAAGAAGACCAGTTAAAAGACTTCTATGGTTTAAATGGATTGTTGCTAAATGAAGATACCGATGTTATTGAAGAAACTGCTGTAAAACAATGGTTACAAGAAGACATGAAACGATTGTCGCTAGAACTTTCTAATTTTGCCAGAGTAAGAGATTTCATTGTCAAGCGCAAACCATTCTCTGTTGAAAGTGGTGAACTTACTGTTACGCTTAAACAGAAACGCAAAATCATTGAAGACAATTACAAAGTTTGGATTGAAAAGCTCTATCAATCGTAATGGATAAAAACTTAGTCTATAGCCTCATTGTTCCAGTTGCTTTTACCATTTTTACTTTGGTATACTTAAAACTAGCGCGCAAATATGCAGTCTATGATGACCCTAATAGCAGAAGTTCTCATTCAGACAGTACCATTACCGGCTTTGGTTTGTTTGTAATATTTGGTCTCCTGCTATACAACATAGTGTTTCCTTATACCATGAAGTCTTTTTTCATTATTGGCTTATTGATGTTGGGAACGGTTAGTTATATGGATGACTTATTCTTCATTAAGCACTTTGTTCGATTAATATTTCAAATTTTTGCTTTGACGCTATTGGCCATAGAACTGCCATTCGGCTTTGTAGACCTAGAGAAAATACCATTGATCATTACTGTAGTTATTCTTGGCATAGGCGTTCTTAATGCTTTTAATTTTATGGATGGCATTAATGGTATGCTTGGTTTAAACTCATTGGTGATTTTACTGAGCTTTCTCTACTTAAATAATTTTGGCATAGACAGCAATGGTGATGCTTTGAACTTTGTAAATAATGCCTTTTTATACACGATCATCATCGGTTTGCTGTTTTTTATGTTCTTGAATTTAAGACATAAAGCCGTTGTATTTGCTGGCGATACAGGCAGCATTGCACTTGCCTTTGTGATCTTTTATTTAATGATGAGTTTGATCTTTAAAACAGGCAATCTTACCTATTTACTTCTCTTTGTAGTAATGGGCATTGACGCCGGTTTAACGGTAATCTTTAAACTCTTGTTGCGCGAAAATATCTTTGTGCCCCACAGAGATTTTCTATTCAAAAAATTAGTGCATGTTGGGAAATTTAAACATGTCAATATTGCGCTCACCTATGCAGGTATTCAAGCTTTGGTATCCATTATAGTGATTGCCTTACCCTTACAAAAACGCATTCCGGTGCAAATGAGTATACTGTTCTTAATGACCGTGACTTTGTGTGCAGCCTACATTAATACAATAAATAAATACACTAAGAAAAGAGTAATTAAATTCAGTGATTATGCTGAATTAGAAGACGAAGAAATGCCGCCTACTCAACCTTAAAAGGCTGGGTATTGTGCAGGATTGTAATCGTGCATCATATTGTAAATCTGAATGAAGATGTCTTCAGCATTTGGCTTAGAGAAATAATCTCCATCTGTGCCATAAGCTGGTCTGTGGGCTTTAGCTGAGATGCTCATTGGAGAGGCGTCTAAGAACCTATAGGCTTGTTGTTCTTCCAATACTTTTTGCATCATGTATGAACTTGCACCGCCTGGAACATCCTCATCAATGAACACAACTTTATTGGTTTTCTTTACAGATTCCACAATGCTGTGGTTGATGTCAAAAGGCAATAAAGTTTGAACATCTATTAATTCGCAATTGATACCTACCGCTTGCAATTTTTGCATAGCGTCTTGAATCACTCTTAAAGTACTGCCATAACTAACGATGGTAACATCACTACCTTCATTTAAAACTTCTGGTTGACCCAGTGGTACCGTAAACTCAGCAATGTTTGTTGGTAAAGCTTCTTTCAATCGGTAACCATTTAAACACTCCACTACTAATGCAGGTTCGTCTGCTTGTAATAATAAATTATACATACCAGCTGCTTGAGTCATGTTTCTTGGAACACATACATGCATACCTCTAACTGCGTGAATGATCATGCCCATAGGAGAACCACTGTGCCAAATTCCTTCTAATCTGTGTCCTCTGGTTCTAATGATGATTGGCGCCTTTTGACCACCTTTGGTTCTGTATTGAAGGGTGGCAATGTCATCGCTCATAATTTGAAGCGCATACAACAAATAATCTAAGTATTGAATTTCAGCAATTGGTCTTAAGCCTCTCATGGCGGCACCAATACCTTGACCAATAATGCTTAACTCTCTGATACCGGTATCACTCACTCTGATTTCACCGTATTTTTCTTGCATACCGGCAAAACCTTGATTCACATCACCAATGGTACCAACGTCTTCACCAAATGCAAACACTCTAGGATCTCTCTCAAGTGCTGCGTCAAAACAAGCCAAAACCACTTCTCTACCATCTACCATTTTGGCATCGTTATACTCTGCTTTTACTTCAGGAATAGATAAGGCATTTTTAAACGATTCACTGTGTAAGTGTGAAGAATAGCGCTTGAAGTTATCTTGCAAAAACTGCTCATAAAAGGCTTTTAATGCGGCTCTTGATGGGCTATTGTCATGAAGGGTTTCGGTGAGTACTTTCACCACAGCCATGCCTATGTCTTTACGGATAGGATCTTTGATGCTTTTAAGTTGCTGAATGGCGGCAGTAGCTGAGGCATGATCAATGTTTGACAAGACCTCAAGGGCGGCTGCCAAATCTTGTTTAATTGGCGCCAAATAGGCTTCCCAAGCTTGTTTCTTTGCTTGATTCACATACTCTATTGCATCAGCTTCTAAGGCGTCAAGTTCAGCAGCGGTAGCCAATTGTTTTTTCTCAATCCACTCGCGCATTTGCTTTACACAATCAAAATCAGCTTCCCATTGTAAACGCTCTTTTGATTTGTAACGCTCGTGAGAACCTGAAGTACTGTGACCTTGTGGTTGAGTAACTTCAGTGATATGAATGAGTACTGGCCTGTGGTTATTGCGACAATGTTGAATGGCTTCTTGGTATACCTTACACAACTCAGCGTAGTCCCAACCTTTTGCTTTATAAATATCTACACCAACACCATTTTCGTCTGTATGAAAACCAGACAAAATAGCACTGATGTTTTCTTTAGTGGTTTGGTATTTAGCAGGTACAGAAATACCGTAACCATCGTCCCATACACTCATCGCTAAAGGCACTTGTAAAACACCCGCAGCATTGATCACTTCCCAAAAACCACCCTCACTGGTACTGGCATTGCCAATGGTTCCAAATGCGACTTCATTCCCTTTATTTGAAAACTCAGTGAAAGCATGTAACTCTGGGTTTTGTTTATACAATTTTGAGGCTAAGGCCAAGCCCAATAAACGTGGCATTTGACCTGCAGTTGGAGAAATATCTGAAGAAGAATTGTAGCGGTCAGTTTGAGGTAACCACTCACCGTTTTGATCCAATTGTCTTGAACCAAAATGGCCATTCATACTTCTGCCTCCGCTGTTAGGTTCTGCTTCTGCGTCAGTATGGGCATACAATTGAGCAAAGAACTGTTGAATGGTATTCATACCAGTAGCAAACATGAAGGTTTGATCTCTGTAATAACCACTTCTGGTATCCCCTTTTTGAAACGCTTTGGCCATGGCTATTTGAGCCACTTCTTTACCATCTCCAAAAATGCCGAATTTGGCTTTACCGGTAAGCACTTCTTTTCTACCCAGTAAACTTGCTTGACGGCTTTCAAATACCAATTTATAATCGTTTAATACTTCTGCTTTGAAGTCTGAAAAATCCATATTTTTTTTGTCTTTTGCCTTGCTGACTGACATGGCGCAAAATTACAATTATATGGGCATTTGACAAAACCGAATTTAAAGCGCTTAAACCCAAGTAAATACTAGCAAAATCGAATTATAAATAAAACCTTATAAAATCGTTAATTTAGTTATTTTTGTGCAGTGAAATCTGTTTTTGATAACATACAATCACCTCAAGATATTCAATCATTATCCTTGCCTGAATTGACCCAATATGCGTCACATTTAAGGCAAGCACTCATAGAACAGATTGCTGTAACAGGCGGTCATTTTGCCGCCAATTTAGGCGTTATTGAATTGAGCATTGCCTTGCACAAAAGCTTCAATGCACCTCATGATATTATGGTTTGGGATGTTGGACATCAGGCCTACGCTCACAAATGGTTGACTGGCAGAAAATCTGAATTCAATACACTCAGACAATTTGGAGGCCTAAGTGGCTTCCCTAAAATGAGCGAAAGCGCTTATGATGCCTTTGGAACGGGGCATTCTTCAACCTCTATTTCTGCGGTATTAGGCTATGCTGAAGCGGCCAAATTACAAGGCATTGATAGAGCACATATTGCCATTATTGGCGATGGTGCCTTAAGTGCAGGTCAAGCCTTTGAAGCACTCAATAATGCAGGCACTTCGCTTTCTAATATTACGATTATTTTAAATGACAATCACATTGGCATTGATCCAAGTCAAGGGGCATTGGGCGATTACCTCAATCACCTAAATGCCCAGAATGATAACTTTTTTACTGACTTAGGATTGCAGTATTGGGGACCTGTTGATGGGCATTCTATTGCAGACTTACTTGCAGTTTTTGAGACCAGCAAAACAGTCAAAGGCCCTAAAATCATTCACATAAAAACCATTAAAGGCAAAGGTTACGCACCAGCCGAAATGGAGCAAACTAAATGGCACAGCACCTCTCAGTTCGACAAACTTACTGGTAAGGCAACTTCCAATATTGGAAAAGGCATAAAGTATCAAGATGTGTTTGGTCAAACATTAAGTGAATTGGCAGAACTCGATTCAAAAATTGTTGCTGTAACACCAGCAATGATATCGGGTAGTTCTTTGCACTATATGCAAGAAAAAATGCCTGATAGAGTATTTGATGTTGGCATTGCAGAACAGCATGCATTGACCTTTTCAGCAGGCCTTGCAGCTTCGGGTTTAAAGCCGGTATGCTCTATTTACTCAACCTTTTTACAAAGAGGTATGGACCAATGGATTCACGACATTGCCCTTCAAAACTTACCTGTAATTTTAGCGGTTGATCGCTCAGGATTAGTAGGTGAAGATGGCCCAACACATCATGGTATATTTGATTTGGCTATGCTACAAAGTATACCCAATACCCATATTATTTGCCCAAGCAATGCAGAACAATTAAGACAAACTTTATATACTGCAGTAACTCATACAACTGGACCGATTGTGATTCGTTATCCAAGAGGTAATGCTGGTAACGAGTACCAATATTCGCCTTTTAAAAGCATTGATTTGCAAGCATCTTTTTGTGTACAAAACAAAACAAGTACTTTGGGCGTAATAGCGGTAGGCAGTATGGTTAAACATTGCCTTGAAGCCTTGAAAGATATCGAGGTTGCGGTATATGATTTGTTTTGTATAAAACCCCTTAATTTAGCTTTTATAGATGATTTAATGTGTAAACACCAAACCTTGTTAATCGTTGAAGAAAACAGTCAAATTGGAGGCGTTGGTTCTCACATTGCTCAATACGTAAGCAAACAAAATTCAGATATACTTGTTGACTCTATGGGCATTCCAGATAGCTTTGTACAACATGGTAGCATGGACAGCCTCTATCAAAATACCCATTTGAGCGTTTCAGACATCAAGGAAAAAGCGATTAACTTACTCAACAATTAAACCTATACATTTTAAACATTATGGATTATTCAGTTTTACTTGGCGCACACTCACATACCAGATGGTTGGTATTAGTGGCAGGTGCATTGGCTATGGTTCTGCCTCAATTGAACCAAGAACACAGCAGCAAAAGTAAATTGCCAGCTCTGATCTTTATGATAATTTGTGATTTACAGTTAACGCTCGGATTTTTATTGTAT
Organism: Bacteroidia bacterium; assembly: GCA_044368575.1. Classification (GTDB taxonomy): domain Bacteria; phylum Bacteroidota; class Bacteroidia; order NS11-12g; family UBA955; genus JABMMZ01. The sequence continues at coordinate 60,818 of JBIPPH010000007.1, read as the reverse complement.
TTTGGTGATAGCCCATTTGGCATTAAAGCCTTTTCTGAAGGCATGGGACACGTTATGTCAACCTCTGCTATTAGAAAAATAGCAGTTGAGCATTTTGTATTAATGTTAGTGGCATTTGTAATGGCTCATGTTGCCTATGCTAAAATCAAAAACACTGACCAACAAGCCTTAGTTAAAAAATTTAGTTTGATCTTTATAGGCATTTCAATGGTTTGCTTATTAGCTGGCATTCCTTGGAGCAGATTTTAATGTAATTGCCGATAATTAAAAGCATAAAAAAAGGGGTTAATTAATAACCCCTTTTTTTATTGTATTGAATGTGTGAATTAATAACCAAAAATCTCTTTTAAACTTACGGCTTTAAACTCACCATATTGTTTTAAATCTGCTTCTTTGATTTTGTCTTTAGAACCAACTACAGCAATGCCCCAATTACGGCTTTTAATGTTCTGCATCTGAAAGGCTTTTACTTGATCAAAAGTTATGGTCTTAACTGTTTCATAAACCATTTTTCTGTAGTCATAGTCTACCCCTTTATCTTGGGCATCAAGATATTGGAATAGGATGCCACTTTTAATGATTCTTTCAGATTCTATATTGCTTAAAATAGCCTGCTTAGCTTGATTAAAACTCTCTTCGTTTTCAGGCATATTGGTAAGTAATTCTGTCATCGCTTTGATGGCATCATTAAGTTTATCGGCTTGGGTGCCAACATAAGCTAATGCAATATCATTTTTATTTTTTTCGCTTGCCGCACTATATACTGAATAAGTAGAATAAGCCAATGCTCTAGATTCTCTGATTTCTTGGAAAACAACACTACTCATTCCTCCACCAAAATATTCATTATAAGCTGATACAATTGGCAATCTATTTAAATCAAACGCATTAGCACCAGAGCGCCAATTAATTTCAGCCTGAACCATATCAAAATGGGTAAAGTACACTGTATTTTTAGTGTATTGAAGTGGTTTAAATTCAACAGCTTTAGGGGTTGGTAAGAACTGGCTTGGTTGCTTATGTAATTTGGCTATATCAGCTGAAATGACTGTTTGATCTGATGGGCCATAGTATAAAATTTGATGTTTGAAATTGCAGAAGCCTTTGATTATACCTACCAATTCAGTAGCAGTCAAGGCCTTTAATTCTTCATTAGATAAAATATAGGTTCTAGGATTATTAGCACCATATAAAGCATATGTACTTAAGGCTGAAGACACCATGCGTTTGTTTAATTTAGCATCTTCCCTTGATTTTAAAATTCTGCCTACATACTCTTTTAAAGCTTTATTATCTGGTTTTGCATTTTGTAATAAATCTTCGAATAAAGCCAAGGCCTCATTGAAATTTTGTTGAGGACCTGTTAAAGTTAAATAGCTTTGATCTTCGCCAGCACTGATACTAAAATTACAAGCCAACTGATAAAACTTCATACTTAATTCATTGGCCGAATATTTATCGGTACCTAAAAATTGCAAGTATTCTAAGGCAAGTGGTAATTTTTTGAAATTATATCTACCCATATCTACTAAGTAATACAAATTGAATAATTGGTTCTTGTCATTCTTTTTGTATAACAATTCAACATTGCCAATTTTTCCTTTAGACAAATCTTTATTGAAATCTAAGTAAGCAGGATGGATAGAATCTACCTCTTCTGACAATAAATCAATTACAAATTGAGATGATTTATCGCGGTTTAACTCTACTTCAGTGATAGCAGGTTTTTCAATCTTATTTTGCTTAGTATCTTCACCTGTGCGCTTATAGACAACTGTATAGCCATTGGTGTAAAATTCATTGACAAAATCTACAATTTCTTGCTTCTTCACTTGAGACATTTCGTAATTGATATTCAAAACATCTTTCCATGCTCTATCGGTAACAAAAGCATCTAATAAATCAAATGCTACCCCTTGGTTGTCTTCATACTTTTGAATATTCTCAACCATTGCGTTGGCGATGATACCTTTAAGTAAATTTTCGTCGAATTCACCTTTTTTGATTTTATTGATTTGAGCCAATAAAAGCTCTTTAACCTCTTCTAAAGTTTGACCTTCTTTTGGTTTACCCATTAAGAAATGAACAGAATAATCTTTCATGATTTCAGGAGAAGAATTCGCGCTTAATACTTTTTGCTCCTTCACCAAATTCAAATCAATTAAACCTGCTTTGCTGTTGTTAAGCAATAAGTCTACTATGCGTAATAATATGGCTTGTCTTGAAGCAGCGCCATCAAAACGCCAGCCCAACATTAAATTGGCTGCATCAGGACCTACCACAGAAATACTATCAGGTCTTCCTCTAGGATATTCCATTTGGAAATTGAAAGGCGGAACTGGTTTAGCTTGCATGTATGAAAAATGTTTGTCAACCATTTCAATCACTTCTTCCGGCACAAAATCACCCACCATAATCACTGCCATATTATTAGGCACATAATACGTGTTGAAGTAATTTCTAATTTTAATCAAAGATGGATTTTTAAGGTGCTCAACTGTACCAATTGTGGTTTGTGTGCCATAAGGATGTGCTTTAAATAATGAGGCCATCATTTTTTCATAGGCTTCTTCTCCATCATTGTCTAATGAAATATTTTTCTCTTCATACACAGCTTCAAGCTCAGTATGGAACAATCTCAAAACTGGATTTCTGTATCTTTCTGATTCAATTTCTATCCATTGGTGTATTCTGTTGGATGGAATATCATTAATATAAACAGTTTGTTCTACACTGGTAAAAGCATTGGTACCTTGAGCGCCAATACCTTGACACATTTTATCAAACTCATTGGCAACACTGTATTTTGAAGCCAAACCACTCACTGAGTCGATTTGTCTGTAGATGGATTGACGTTTGCTTGGATCTTGTGTTTTGTTATATTGTTCATACAAAGCATCAATTTGATCTAAGTATACTTTTTCTTTAGCATAGTCTTGAGTACCATATTTATCTGTACCCTTGAACAACATGTGCTCTAAATAGTGTGCTAAACCCGTGTTGTCTGAAGGATCGTTTTTGCTACCAGCTTTGGTAACCACCATAGTTTGAATTCTAGGCATGTCTTTGTTGACTGCTAAAATCACTGTCAAACCATTTGGCAATACATACCATCTTGATTGGGTAGGATCACCTGTAACTACAGAATAGGTGTAATTACCGTGAGTTCGTTTGCCATAGGTATTGTAGTTAACTTGAGCCGATAGGTTCAAGCCCAATACCATTAATAAGAATAAACTTAATTGTTTCATTTGTCGAAAAGTATAGAAGGTCAAAAATAATTAAAAATGTGATGTTGTCAGAAAAATTCCATGAAAGCCTGCATTTACAAGTTAAAGATCTTTATACATGTAGTGGTGCGGAATGCCAACTTCAGAGAACCCTTCTCCTTGCAGATGATAACGCAAACTCAAATAAAAGGGAATGGCAGTATCTCGTGCATGCAAATGGATTTTGGAATAGCCTTCCATTTGAGCCAACTGCTCTGCAAATCGAACCAATGTTTTACCAATGCCTTTGCCTTGAAATATTGGTTCTACAGCAACTTGTCTCATCTTAAGCGCATGGCCATCTGGTTTAAGTAATAGTATGGCACATAAGCTATTGTTTGAATACCCCGCTATGTGAATTTGTTCATCTTCATGCAGAAGATCTTGTTCTGAAAATGTTAAACCTAGAGGTGCTCTTAAAACCTGCTCTCTTAATCGTAAACTTAGTTGCTGATCTTCTGAACCAAACACTAATACTTTACATTCAAAATTTAAGGCTTCAATATTATTTGTCTTATTCTCCATTTTTATGCAAATTTGAGCATTAATTAAGAGTTAACCATGAAATACTTATTCATTTGCCTTACCACACTAATCTGTGCTCAATCAAACGCTCAAGACACTTTAAGAAACAAAAAGAACGGCGGCTACTTATTCAAAGTAATGGCCAATCTTGATGCTCAAGATGTGCAAGATCAAAGCAGAACTAGTACATGTTGGAGCTTTTCAAGTTTATCCTTTTTTGAAAGTGAATTGATGAGAATGGGAAAAGGTAAATTCAATTTGAGTGAAATGTTTGTTGTGCGCAATGCCTATGTTGGAAAAGCAGACATGTATGTGCGTATGAATGGCCTTCATAATTTTGGACCAGGCGGTGCATTTTTAGATTTACCATGGGTGATTCAACATTATGGTATAGTGCCTGAATCAGCATACAAAGGTTTAAATTATGGTTATGATAAACACAATCATGCTGAAATGGATGCTGTATTAAAAGGTATAGTTGATGCTGTAAAAAACAACCCTCAAGGCAAATTAACAACTGCATGGAAACCAGCCTTCGAAGGCGCTATTGATGCCTATTTAGGTGCCGTTCCTAAAACATTTACAGTTGACAACAAAACCTATACACCGCAAACTTATGCTCAATATTTAGGATTAAATATGAAGGACTATGTGTCTTTAACTTCTTTTACTCACCACCCTTATTACAGCAGTTTTGCAATTGAAGTTCAAGACAATTGGGCCATGATGCAAAGCTATAATTTACCACTTGATGAACTTCAGAAGGTAGCTGAATCTTCACTAATGAATGGTTACACTTGGGCTTGGGGTGCAGACGTAAGTGAAAAAGGATTTTCATTTAAAAATGGTGTTGCAATTGTGCCTGTTCACGATTCTTTAATTACTCAAGTTGGCAAAGACAACAAAGCTTTTAATGATGCTGGCGCATTAAGATCAGGTTCAGCATTTGATAAACCTATGGCTGAAAAAATCATCAATGATTCACTCAGACAAATTGCCTTTGATAATTATCAAACCACTGATGACCATGGCATGCATGCTACTGGTTTGGTGAAAGATCAAAATGGCAATACCTACTTTAAAATAAAAAATAGTTGGGGAACTGGTAATGACTGTGGTGGATATTTGTATTGTTCTATGCCGTATTTCAGATACAAAACACTCAATATTTTTATTCATAAAAATGCAATTCCAAAAGACATTGCAAAAAAATTAGGCATTAACTAAATCTTAAATGATTAGCCTTTTAAAAACATCTGATGCTGCATTAGATGACATAGCCGCTATGGCTAAAATCATTTGGCAACACCATTATATTGATATCATAGGTGAAGCTCAAGTTCAATACATGCTGAATAAATTTTACAGCCATGATGCTTTGATCAAACAAGTAAATGAAGGGCAAGTTTTTAATTTTATAATGAGCCATGAACAAGCCGTTGGATTTATTGCCTATACCCTTCAAGCAGATCAAATATGTTTCATCAATAAGTATTACATATTGCCTGAATATCAAGGAAAATCAGTAGGTAGCAAAAGTTTGAACTTACTTGAAATTACCATCAATAAAGATTCAAAATCAAGTTTTAATTGTTTCAAATTAACAGTTAACAGACAAAATTTTAAAAGTATAAACTTCTATTTTAAAAATGGATTTACAATAGAATCTGTTGCAGATTTTGATATTGGAAATGGATATGTTATGAATGATTTTATCATGAAGAAGCTTATCCAGTCTTGTTAATTTATTCTTCAAATTTTTCAATTTATTTTAGATTTTATTCACATTAAAAGTGAATTGAAATGCTAATGTGAATTATTTTTTAAAATATTTAGTCAACTAATTTGACTTCTTTTACAAGTCGTTTTTGATAAGTTGTTAATAGATATTTTATAGCATTCACAATAGTTTCGGAATGTTCTATAATTTTGAACCGATATACTAAATAAGTGAAAAAAGAACAATTGGTTAAAAACGATTTTTTAATTGTATCGAATGCAGGACACAAAGGAAGGGGTGTGTTTACATCTAAAGTTTTAAAGAAAGGTGATCTTATTGAACTTTGCCCTGTAATCGAGTTGACGCGTAAAGAACATCAACAACTAGTAGGACATATTTTAGAGAACTATACTTTTGTTTGGAACTCTAGAAAAAAAAGTGTGGCACTACTTCTTGGATTTGGATCTTTATACAACCATTCGAAAAAATCGAATGCAGATTACAACATAAATTTAAAAACAGGTATGATGGAATTTACAGCACTAAAAACAATCAAAGCTGGTGAAGAAATCACCATTGATTACGGTGACATGCATGCCGATCTCAATTAAAAAACCCATTAATTAATATATAATATGGCAACAACCAAAAAACCAGCTGCTAAAGCAAAAGCTACTAAAGCAGCACCGAAAGCAAAAGCTAAAGCGAAAGCTGCTCCAAAAGCGAAAGCTAAAGCTGCTCCAAAAGCAAAAGCTAAAGCAAAAGCTGCTCCTAAAGCGAAAGCTAAAGCTGCTCCAAAAGCTAAAGCTGCTCCAAAGGCTAAAGCTAAAGCTAAAGCTGCTCCAAAAGCAAAAGCTAAAGCTAAAGCTGCTCCAAAGGCTAAAGCTAAAGCTGCTCCAAAAGCAAAAGCTAAAGCAAAAAAATCAGCTAAAAAGAAGTAATTCTTTAACTGTTAACCTCTCAAAAAAACCGTATCGATTGATACGGTTTTTTTATTGTCTTTTGGTGGATAGGTGGTGGAATAAGTCTGCTCTTCATTTCATAGATTTGTTTCAAATAACAACATGTTTGGCGACTACGATGATAGCGAAATGGAGTATGATGACATGGCTGCCAAAGAGCGCGTTAAGGATTGTCTGGAGCGATTTAAATTACTAGAGCAAGATGATTCTGTTTATTTTTCTGAAGAGGATATTGAAATTCTTTCCAATCATTTTTTCTTTTCAGGTCAGCATAATAACCATGTCAAAATTGTAGACCATGGTCTTATGCTATATCCAAATAAGTCAAGTGTATTGCTTGAAAAAGCGCATATATTATCTCATGCTCACGAATATGAAGAAGCGCTTGACTACATTAAAACTGCAAAACTTTACGAACCCTATAATTCATTCATCTTAAAAGTTGAAGCTGAAACACTTTTAGAATTAGACAGAATTAATGAAGCAGAAGAATCCTTCAAATTGGCGCTAGAATACTCTGAATTTGACGATGAAGAATATGTGGTAGATATTTATACTTCATATGCTCAAATGTTGTGTCAGAACAACCAAATCAAACAAGCCAATCTATTAATAGAAAAAGGTTTGCAGAGCTACCCAAAAAACGAATCATTATACGAGCAATTGGCTTTTAATTTTATTGCAATTAATCAATATGAACAAGCGATTGACTATTTCAAAAAAAGGATAGATCTTAATCCTTACGATCACTACAGTTGGTTTAACCTGGGTAAATTTCATGAAATCACTGGCAATAAACTAGAAGCTGAATCTGCATATGAGTATGCAACTTTATCTAGCAGTGAAGCCAAGAATGCGCATTTTAATTTAGGGGCTTTATACGAAGAAAAAGCAGCTTATCAATTAGCTGTTGATCATTTCTTGTCATCCTTTAAAGACCAAGATGATTTGTATCCATATGTATGCGCCGCTAGATGTTACATTAAAGCAGAAGAGCCTCTTAAAGCCCGTTATTACTTAGATCAAGCAAAAGAAATGGAAAACCTGATTTCTGAATACTTGTTTTTAAAAGGTAAATCTTACATGCTTGAACACGACTATTTAAAAGCAAGTGTATTTTTTAACAGTGTTTTTAAAATTGACAAGGATGACTTCGAAAATATCTTCTGCTTATTCCAATGTCTTGCTTTTAATCTAGAGTACTTAAAATTAGAACACATTTATAATAACCTTAAAAGAACCTCTCCTAATCTCATTCTGCAACACTGGGTCGAACTAGCGGGCTTCTTCTTTAGAGAGCTTTACACAGATTTATTAGAAGATATTTTTCAAATTGTCGATAAAACCAAAAACTACCAAGAAGAGCTAGACATTGTTCATGGCGCCATTAATTTTATTGAAAACCCAAGTAAACAAAACAAAGAGCGTTTGCTTTCACAATTAATTCATAACTTTGAAGACGGAATCGACACCCTAAAATGGTTTGATGCCGAACTATTAGCAGACGAAGACATACATCAACTCATCATTATTTATCAGAACCAAAACAATGAATAAGGATATATTTAATATTTCAAATTTACCTGACAGGACTGTTAAGCCTCGCGAAAGTGGTTTAACCATGGTAATGGACAAAGGCCTAAGTTTAAGAGAGGCTGAAGCACTTATAGAAAACGGACAACACTTAATTGATTTACTCAAATTAGGTTTTGGCACAGCTGTCGTTACCCCACAATTAAAAGAGAAGATCAAATTGTATAAAGATGCCGGATTTAAAGTGTATTTCGGCGGCACCTTATTTGAAGCATATGCGATCAGAAATCAGTTTGATGATTATAGAAGAGTTCTAGACACCTTCGGCATTGATCATGTTGAAGTGAGCGATGGTTCAATGGAAATAGCCCACGAAGACAAGTGCGAATACATCAGAACTTTAGCCAAAGATTTTACAGTTATTTCTGAAGTTGGATCTAAAGATGCAGAAAAAATCATTCCGCCATATGAATGGATAGATATGATGGAAAAGGAAATTCAAGCTGGTGTTTGGAAAGTGATTGCAGAGGCCAGAGAAAGTGGCACTGTTGGCGTTTTTAGAGGTTCTGGCGAAGTGCGTTCAGGCTTAGTTGCTGAAATCATCAGAAAAATACCTTTGGAGAAAATCATTTGGGAAGCCCCATTGAAAGCCCAACAAGTATGGTTCATTAAATTGTATGGTGCTAATATCAACTTAGGTAATATTGCTCCTACTGAATTAATCGCATTAGAAACCCTTCGTTTAGGCCTTAGAGGCGATAGTTTCAATTTCTTTTTAAACGCATAAACCATGTTAGTTGAACAAATTAATAAAGACTTAATTGATGCCATGAAGGCAAAAGATGAGGTCAAATTAAGAGCCATCAGGGCTATCAAATCAGCCTTTTTATTAGCAGGTACAGAAACTGGTAGCAAAGACATTAACGATGAAACTGCCATTAAAGCCATGCAAAAAATGGCCAAACAAAGAAAAGATAGTATCGATATTTTCTTAAAAGAGAATCGTCAAGATTTGGCTAAAAAAGAACAAGAAGAACTAGTGGTCATTGAACAATATTTGCCGCCTTCTATGTCAGAACAAGACTTGATTGCTGCGTTAAAAGATATTATTGCCAGCACTGGTGCTAGCAGCATGAAAGATATTGGAAAAGTTATGCCGGTAGCAATGAAATCCTTAGCAGGCAAAACGGATGGCAAGGCCATTAATGATGCCCTTAAAACTTTACTGTCGTAATCAATTTGGCGCATGCATTTTATGCATGAACCAAGCACTCCCTAGTCCTACTAAATAACCGGTTATAACATCTGTGGGGAAATGTTTTCCGGCCCTCACTCTCAAATACCCTTGAATGGCCGGCAAAGTGGCTGAGGCAGCCCACATTCCAATATTTTTTTGATTAGGATGATACGTTTGATAGGCATAGGCAAAACTAAAGCTTAAAGCAGATACAGTGCCTGTATGAGCTGAGAAAAAAGACATCCTGGCATCTGGTTTCATTTTAGTATGCAAATCAACTTGAGCATTATAATTATAAGGCCTCGGTCTTAAAGACAACTTAAAGATATTGGATAAAGCATGGGTCATCAATACCGATTGCAAACCCACTGCAGTAATTTTAACTGCATCCTTTTTTGTACTATTATCGACTAAAAAATAGGCATACAAACAGGCAGTTCCGACGGCTAAAGCATCACTTACTTTTGCTGCTTGAGGATGCCATTGAGAACAAGCAAAGCGATCGAATGCATTAACCTGATTAACATTCAACGATTGAATTTGTTGAGCTGTAAGTCCAGGGGTTTTTTGTTGCAAATACAAGGCGCCAGTTAGGCTCAAACCTGAACTTAGGCCTAAGCCAATATCAGCCTTTGGCTTAAGCGTATATTGCGCGTAGAGAGAAGATTTAAAACATAAAAAAAAGCTAAGTAAAACACTTAGCTTTTTAATGTTAAATGGTTTCATGTTTCAATTATACAGCAAAACTTTCACCGCAACCACAAGTTCTTTTAGCATTAGGGTTAATAAAGTTGAAACCCTTGCCATTTAAACCATCGGTAAAATCTAATTCTGTACCCGCTAAATACAAATAGCTTTTGAGGTCGCAAACGATTTTAACATCGCCGTGAATAAAGGTCTGATCATTGTCTTTTGATTCATTATCAAAATCTAGATCATAGCTCAAGCCACTGCAACCACCCCCTTTAACAGATACCCTTACAAAATAATCTGGGCCCATGTTTTCTTCGGCCATTAATTGGTGCACTTTATTCACTGCACTTTCTGTAATTGTAATTCCAGCTGACATGTGATTAATAATGTTTTTTGTTGTCTTCTATTGGACTTAATCCATTCTTAGCTCTGTAATCGTTAATAGCGGATTTAATGGCATCTTCTGCCAATACACTGCAATGGATTTTAACCGGTGGCAAAGCTAACTCTTCAACGATGTCCATGTTATCAATTTGCAAAGCTTCATCAACGCTTTTACCTTTTAACCACTCAGTAGCTAAACTTGAAGAAGCAATTGCACTTCCGCAACCAAAGGTTTTGAATTTAGCATCTTTGATGATGCCAGTCACTTCATCTACTTCAATTTGCAAACGCATAACGTCGCCACACTCTGGTGCGCCAACCAAACCAGTTCCTACTTGTTTGCTAGCTTTGTCAAGTGTTCCAATGTTTCTTGGATTGCTATAATGATCGATGACTTTTTCTGAATATGCCATAATGTTTTTGTTTTAATAGTATTGTTAATTAATGTTCTGCCCATTGAATGGTTTTGAGGTCAATGCCCTCTTTAAACATTTCCCAAAGTGGGCTCATTTCTCTGAGTTTAATAACCGCTTCTTTAACGTGATTGATAGCGTAGTCAATTTCTTCGTCTGTAGTAAATCTGCTAAGACCAAATCTGAGTGAAGAGTGCGCCAATTCATCATCAAGGCCCAATGCTTTTAATACGTAACTTGGCTCTAAACTAGCACTGGTACAAGCTGAACCAGAAGAAACTGCAATGTTTTTTACACCCATAATTAAGCCTTCGCCTTCAACATACTTGAAAGACATATTGCTAAGATGTGGTAGACGGTGCTCAATATTGCCATTGATGTATGATTCTTCTAATTCAGAAAGAGAAGCTTCAAGTCTGTTGCGCATTTTAATGATGCGTTCAGTGTCTTGCGCCATATCTTGTTGGCACAATTCGCATGCTTTGCCAAAACCTACTATACCAGTCACATTGATTGTACCACTTCGCATACCACGTTCGTGGCCGCCACCATCCATTTGGGCTGTTACTTTAACCCTTGGATTTTTGCGTCTAACGTACAATGCACCTACGCCTTTAGGACCATACATTTTGTGAGCCGTAAAACTCATCAAATCTATGCCATCGGCCATAACATCTACAGGAATTTTGCCTACTGCTTGAGTGGCATCGGTATGAAATAATATACCTTTTGATTTACACAATTCAGCAATGGCTTTGATTGGTTGAATGACCCCTATTTCGTTATTGGCATACATGACTGTTACCAATACTGTATTAGGTTTTATAGCACTTGCTACTTGTTCAACTGTAATTAAGCCATCAGTTGCAGGTTCTAAGTAAGTTACCTCTGCCCCTAATTTTTCAATGTGTTTACAGGTGTCCAAAATGGCTTTGTGTTCAGTCGTAACGGTGATAAAATGATTGCCTTTCTCAGCATACATTTCAAAAACACCTTTGATGGCTAAGTTATTAGATTCTGTAGCACCGCTAGTGAAAATGATTTCTTTAGCATCCGCATGAATCAATTTAGCTATTTGCTCTCTGGCATAATCAACTGCCTCTTCTGCCTGCCAACCAAAACTGTGATTTCGGCTAGCCGCATTGCCAAAATGCTCTGTAAAATATGGCAACATGGCCTCAAGTACTCTTGGGTCCATGGGTGTGGTAGCATTGTTGTCAAGGTATATTGGCAGTTTTAACATAATTCTTATTTAGACTAATTCTAACATGCAAATTTAAGCCAAAGAACTTAAAAATCAACAATTTTTATTGAAATCTTTATCGAGAATATCTATAAAATTGACTGGTTTAAAAATTCCGATTCTGCTTGTAAATCCAATAGGATTAGAGCATTTTTGTACTATGAATAAAATTGAGCACATTGGAATAGCTGTAAAAGATATTGAACAATCCAATGCCTTATTTAGCCAACTGCTGAACGTCCAACCCTATAAAATGGAAATCGTTGAGAGCGAAGGTGTGATCACCAGTTTTTTTATGGTAGGCGAAACCAAAATAGAATTGCTTCAGGCCACCCATGCTGAAAGTCCAATTGCCAAATTTATTGAAAAAAAAGGCGAAGGCATTCACCATATTGCCTTTGGCGTAAACGATACAAACACTGAAATTGAACGCCTTTTGGGCCAAGGTTTTGACATGATTCATTCAGCAGCTAAGCCTGGCGCAGATCAACAATCCATTGCTTTTATTCACCCCAAAAGTACCAACAGTGTTTTAGTTGAGATTTGTTCCGCCATCAAGCAACCTTAATGTAAAAAACGGGTCTTATACTCCATGAACTTCCGCATTCTGTTTTTATGTTTGATTGTTGGTGGCCAATGTATGGCCCAATTAATTCCTTTTAGAATCAATAATATCTGGGGTTATGCTGATAGCAATCTGCGGCTTAAAATCCCCATGGTTTATGACTTTACAGACAGATTCGAGAATGGATCAGCCTTTGTTTATAAGGATAGTTTGTACCACCTCATCAATGAGAAGGGCGAAAAAATATCAAACACCTATAAAGCCCACGGTCAATTTGCCAATGGTTTTTGTAATGTGGTTTTAGCCAATGATCAATGTGAATATATCAACCACCAAGGTCAAGTTGTATTTAATAGAACATTTGATGCTGCAGAATCCTTCTCTGAAGGTTTGGCTGTAGTCTCTTTCAATAAGACTTTACACATCATCAATAGCTTTGGCAACATTGTACCAACCATTGCTTTTGATACCTCAAATGGCCATTTCCAAGATGGACATTTAATGGTGATGAAACAAGGTAAATACCATTTGATTAAAAAGAATGGTAACCTCTTAAAATTAGCAGATTCTATACAGATAGCAGGGCTATTCAGCGAAGGCTTGGCGCCAGTTTATGTGAAAAAACAATACAACTGTTTGCACCAAAAAATACCCACTTATTTTCTAGAATTCATTGATAGCAATGGCCAAATTGCAATGAGTCACTTTGTAAATGACTCCATTGACTATTCTGAATACATTGACATTGAGGCAGGTTTTAAAGATGGAAAAGCCATAGTAAAAAGCCGAAATGAATTGGGTTGGGATTACTATTTTATTGATAGAAAAAAAAGGTTTTCGCCTCTGTATTCAGCTGCAAAACAATTGGGTGACTCTCTGTTTTTAGGAGCGCTTGGGGTGTATATGTCCGATATTAGAATAGTGGATAAAGACTATTGGGTGATGAGTCAATTTCAACAAAAACCATTGCAAGTAGGCCAATTCAACAATGGCTTGTTAGCCTTTAAAAATAAAGAAGGCTATTGGGGATTCATTAATCAATCTGGTAAAACCGTTATTGCGCCTAAATACACTGCTATCAATCCATTTAAAAACAATGTTGCTTTGGTTGTATTGAATGGCCGTTTTGGATTTATAGATACTAAAGGCAAAGAATATTTTATTGACCGCTAAATTTTACAGCTTTTTTAAGTATCATTGTTAGCTTATTTTTTAATGAAAAACAGATCACTATTTTTGATGTTTTTAGCCCTGTTTACAGTGCAGCTAAACTTATCTGCCCAGCACACAGTTCAATACAATGCATTGCGTTGCTCTGGCACTATTCCTAATGATTTTCTCAAACTCAGCACTGACAAAGTCATCAATGAACAAAGAAAAATCAACAGTAAGAAGATTTCTAAAAAAGAGAAAGCCATTGAAAAAGAATTTGCATTAAACTCCAATTTTGGCATTGATGATATTTTATTCAGCGGCAAGGTGCTATATGGCGACCCTTTGAGTATTTACATCAACAAAGTAGCCGATAAGGTTTTAAAAGACCAACCTAAATTAAGATCTGAGCTGCGTTTTTATGTTTTAAAATCTTACAGTGTTAATGCGTTTTCGACCAACCAAGGCATCATATTTGTAACCGTTGGTTTTTTAAGTCAAATAGAAAATGAAGCCCAGTTGGCTTATGTCTTGTGTCATGAAATATCGCACTATACAAAAAAACACACTTTAGAAAGCTTTAAGAAAAAGAATGATGTTATAAAGGGCAAAGGCAAATTCAAGAGTTTAGATTTTGATGAAAAAATTGAACAGCTCTACAACTATTCTAAAGAAAATGAATTTGAAGCCGACAAAGAAGGCTTAAAACTATATTTAGAGGCCGGTTACTCAGCTAAAGCTGCCCTTAGTAGTTTTGATATGTTGCTCTACTCTTATTTACCTTATGATGAAATTGATTGGGGCAAACAACTATTAGAAGATTCTTTGTATAAATTCCCAGTGAGTTATACGCCCAAAAAATCAAAAGAAATTAGCGCAGACGAAGCAGAGGATGATGAAAAATCAACCCACCCTAACGTACGCAAACGCAGAGCCAATGTTGAAGATTTATTGCAAATCGAAAACAACAAAAGCAATGTAAATGAATTCTTGGGTAATGACTATTTCAAAGCGATTCAACAACAAGCCAGAATTGAGTTGTTTTACATCCTATTCAACCATGCGCAATACAAGAAGGCCTATTATTTAGCTTTCCTTTATCAAAACATATACAAAGACAATGCCTTTGCGTCCAAAATTGCTGCCTATAGTATTTACGCTAAGAGTTTGAAAAAGAACAAAAGTGATAAGAACAACTTGGGCGAAGAATTCAGCGACAATGCTGAAGGGGCATTTTACAATGTGACCTACTTCTTTAACAAACTGAATGAGGAAGAATTGCATGTTTTAACGGTAAGAGAAACTTGGAAAGCGCTTCAATTGAATCCAAATGATGCCTTCTGCCAACAACTATTTGATCAGGCTTGTCAGAATTTATTTTCTGAAACAGATTTAAAATTCAGCTTTTTTAGAGACAAACTGGACTCCGCAAAAAGCACTGTTAGCCTCAATGATACCAATATCAATATTGATGGCTTGAGCAAGGTTGAAAAACTAAAATTAAAGCAAAAAATCCAGGAGCAGACCGATAACGAAGACAACGCTATTATTGCTTCTACCACTAATAAAGACTACGCTAAGTGGGGCTTCTTTGAGCAATTGAAGAACGAATCCTTCCGCAAAACATTAAAATCAGCTTCCATATTTGTTACTGAAGCTAAAACTGCTGATGAGGGAGAAAAAAACAAAGATATTAATGAAAATAAAATCAGACGTTGGCGTAAACGCAATGGTATTTTAGGCGGCATTGATTCTATGATTTTAGTGAGTCCTAACTTCACTAAAGTCACCATTTCATCTTCTGCAAAACAAGATTTAATGTTCAACGAAAGTGAAGAAATTAAATTGGGTAAATTGTATGAAGACATGGCTAAAACCAATGAAATCTCAGCTTTCCCCTTAAACATTGCAGACAAAAAGAACCTCAACACTACCACCCTTAATCACTTTACCATTTTAATGGAATGGTTAACCGAACGCATGAACAATACTGCGCCTAAATTAGTATTGTTTAATGCTAAAGAAACGCAAGCAACAGCTAAAACCATTGGCACTTCTAAAGTGTTTATTTCCGGGATCAATTATACCATTGAAAAGAATGAATTTAACGGTGTAACTTTGGTTTACAGTTTAATTCTTTACCCAACCTTACCATTTTACCTCTACGACCAATTCAAAAAAATCTACCGCTTTAATTTGTCATCGGTTGTTTTCGACGTCGAGACAAGTAAAATCCTATACAGCAGTAATAACACCTTTAGATTTAAATACAACCGCAAAGACTATTTAAATAACCAGATTTACGCCTTGTTTAACCAAATTAAAACCAAACCAGCTCATGAATAAGTTTATAGCCCTTCTCTTCATCGTCATTGCTCCTAATGCTATAATAGCCCAAAATGGCAAAAGCATACCTGGTTTTTTGGGGTCTAAAAATTGTATTAGCCTCACTGCACAAGCCAATGTCAATCCCAATATGGATTTCTTTCTTCAATTATTCAGCCCAAGCAAAGGTATTCAATTTGAAAGGGTAACTAGCAGAAGAGGCTCTGTGAGTTTTGGTTATACTAACCAGAACATAACAATTGATGAATATTCTTTTGATGCATTTCATTACAAAGACAATGATTTGTTTGTGCCAGCATGGAACTCATATGGCTATACCTCCTACAAAGGCAGAATTTCATTTGCTGAAAACCATTTCTTTATTGCTAAAACCTATTACCACCTAGCCTTAGGCTCTATTGCCCCTCAAGGAGCCTATATGCGATTCAAATACAATTTACATTGGCAAAAAGTAACCAACGATGAAATGGAGTATGGCAATGGCGTTACTACGAAAAAAAATCCAAATGGCAACAGCTTGTACAAAACACAAAACACATCATCATTTGGTCTTGAGTTTGGTCGCAAACGCTTTTTCAATAAAAACCTGTTTATAGAAAAATCAGTGGCCTTTAATCTGCCTAATAATTTTTGGCATACAAGTAGTGACACAAAATACAGCAGTATTGAAGACTTTAACGAAACACACATGAACTATTACATGTCCAAAAACAGAACCGTACAATTTCACTTAAGTGTTGGCCTAGCCTTTTAATACCTATGAAAAAACAACTATTTTACATTGGAATGCTCTGTGGTTTAATCTTCGGATGCGATAACATTCAAGATACAAGACCTGCCTCATCTATGACCAGTATTGGCGGAGGCGGCACAAGCCCTAACACCCTTGCTTATACTTTTCCAAATTGCAACCCTTCAGTGAATTCAACTTATTGTTCTGCCTTACTGAACTTTAATTTGAGCTATGGGGGCTCAAGCTATCAACCAACAATAGTTTTAACTGGCGATGAGGCCAAAATAACTTATACCAATAGCAATAGCGATGTGGTTACTATAGGCTTAAAGCCATTTGTACAAGGCAAATCATGTAATTATGTGATCAATTACAATCCTGTTTTGGGAGTCAATAAAGCCTATATCAATATTAATGGCAATAGTTTAGGCAGCACTAAATTGAATGCTACCGCCAATACAGACACCTTACATATGAATTTCAACAGTTGGAATAACTCATACAACATGGTGTTCTGTAATTCCACTTTCTATTATACGTTTAATTCTAGCAGTTATTCTAAAAGTATAGAAGGTCGTTTCGATTTCATTTACCCATAGTGTATGCACTTCTCTTCCAAGACCATAGAAAAAGCGGTTGAAGCCTTATCTGGATTTCCTGGTGTTGGAAAACGCAGTGCTCTTCGCATGGTTATGCATTTATTAAGAAGACCAAATACTGAGGTAGAAGCCTTGTCTGAGGCCTTAGTTCAACTCAAAACCCAATTAATGCAATGCTCTGTATGCTGTAATATTAGCGATACACCCATATGCAATATTTGTAGCAGTGTGAACAGACAACACCAAACCATTTGTGTTGTAGAAGACATCATGGATGTTATGGCCATTGAAAACACTGGTCAATACAATGGGGTTTATCATGTTTTGGGCGGCTTAATCTCTCCTATAGATGGCGTTGGCCCAGAAGACCTCAATCTTGATGCCTTAATCAATCGCTTAGAAGGCGATGCTGTTCAAGAAATCATTATGGCCCTTAATGCCAATGTTGAGGGTGACACAACAGCTTTTTACATTGCTCGAAGACTTCAAAACACATCTGTAAAATTAAGCACCATCAGTAAGGGTATTTCCGTCGGTAGCGAATTGGAATACACAGATGAAATTACTTTAGGCAGATCGCTTATTGCCCGTGTCCCTTATCAAATTTAAAGCTTTATGAATTTGGACTTATATGTCCTTTTTTCTGTTGCTAAATTGATTAAATAAAGTCCTGCTTTAAGTTGCACACATGGTATTGCTTTAGCTTGATTGAGCGTGCTCTGTAAAACGATTTTTCCTGTAATATCAGTAATAATAACTTGGCCTTCATAGGCACCAGAAATTTGTAATTCATCAGTAACTGGCATCGGATACAACAACAGGGTATGGTCTTCATTTATACCAATAATTGCTTGATTGTTTTTCGAGCAATATACTGGCATATGGGTAAACATCGTATCAGCACAACCACTGCTGTCTTTTACATACAAAGCGATTGCGTATAGGCCAGTATCTTTATAGGTATGCTGAGTAATAAGCGGTGCCATTCCAGACACATTATCGCCATATTGCCACCAAGCATTGAGGGGTTGCTTAGAACATTTAGCTGTGAATTGTTTGGTCCAACAATCAGCTAGGCTCAATGTATCCATTGAAAGTATAGATAAAGGGCAAGGCAAATTAGAAATACAATCTACATTGACAAGCACATTAGCGGTATCTGCACAACCAATGGAGTCTTGAACAATCATTTTTGCTTGGTATTGGCCATTCTTGAAATAAGTATGGGTGGCAAATGTGGTGTTGGCGCTGTCTCCATCTCCGAAAAGCCATACTTTGCGCTTGGCATTTGCACTGATCCAAGCCACAAATTCGTAGTCTCGACAATTATAACTAACGGTATCATATGAATAAATACCAATTTCGCTCAAATCACAAGGATTGCTGCAGTTAACCGTAAAGGGCAAGCACAAAGAATCTGCACAACCATTGATGTCTTGGATTTTGCCACAAACCGTATAAGTAGCATTTTTATTATAGGCATTATGCGGTTTAAAACAACCACAGCTATTGCCATCGCCATATGTCCACTTATAGGAAGCTGGTGTTCCGCCAGAGTATTTATATTTAAAATACAAATGGTTACAATTGCTTAATACAGTATCAAGATAGATGCTATCTAAAGACAAAGTGCAAGGCGTTTGGGCTTTTAATGCACTTGCCAAAAGCAGCAGTAAAAACAATGTAAGTAATGATTTAAATCTTTTCATGATAATTAAATGATAGCATGGTGGCTGAGTTCCGAGATAAATCGACTCACAGGAAAGCCCATCACATTATAATAGCAGCCCTCTATTTTTTTAATGCCTACATAACCTATAAACTCTTGAATACCATAAGCGCCTGCTTTGTCTAATGGAGAATAGGTATCTAAATAATAGTCTATCATTGATTCGCTGAGCGCGTTAAAATGCACGTCACTTGCTTCAGAAAAAACGATTTCCTTTGACTCAGTTCTTACACAAACAGCCGTATAAACAGTGTGTTTAGAAGCAGATAATTCCATAAGCATGGCTTTAGCTTCAGTTATTGTATTGGGTTTGTTCAATACATGATCATTTATCCAAACAACAGTATCAGCGGTTACTAACAATTCATTGGCTTTAAGTGTTTGATCAAAGGCCCTGCTTTTTTTAACTGCTAAAAACTCTGGTATAGCTTGCGCTTTGAGTTGTTCATTAAAATCTTCTTCGACATCTATATCAACAAAATCAACTTTAAACCCGCTATCAACGAGCAATTGTCTGCGTCTTGGGCTTTTAGAGGCCAAAAATAATTGTGGCGTGAAAAACGAATTAGTCATTAGGCAAAAATCAAGGTAATAACACCGGCAAACATGATGTATTTAAGCCATTTGCTTGACACTTGAAACTCATGTTTTTGATGGGTTTTGGAAATATGATTAATGAACAATAAAAGTAAGACTGTTATAAGGCCCATGAAGATTGAAGCCAAATACAAATCTAAACCCCAAGCCAAAAAGGCATACAGGGCACAAACAACAATTTCAATGCCCGTTAAAATATAAATCATGATTTTGGCGCCGGTAATACCAAATACTATAGGATAGGTTTTGAGGCCAACTGCTTGATCCCCCTCAATGTCTTGAATGTCTTTGACGATTTCTCTGATTAAACTGATAACAAATGCAAACACGATGTAGCCAATAAAGTTAAAGCCTGCCGCTTCAGTTTCAAATGCAATCAAAAGTATACAACAAGCAATTACAGCGGCACTACAAACTGCCACCATTATATTGCCAATGAGTGGCATACCTTTTAGCATATAGGCATATAGATACAATATCACCGTTATACAAAGATTCAGCATCAAAAACACCTCACTGAATAAATAAGCAATAAAAAGCGAAACTGTAGATAATAAGCCATACAATAGCCAAGCATTGGTTTTGGACAAAGACTTTCCAACTATACAATCATTGGGTTTATTGATGGCATCTGTATCAACATCCATGATCTCATTGATTACATAACCAGCCGCAGCAGTTAAAGTGGCTGCAGCAATTAAATAAAAGGCTTGAAGCCAATACTCTGAATTTGTTTCATCGCGGTATTTAAAAACCACTACAAACATGGTAAAAACAATCAGTAATAAATTGACCGGACGGACTATGTGTATTGGGTGTTTCACTCATTCAATATTCAGAAAATAATTCTATATTGCCAATTAAAATTGGTCACAGTTGTCTAAAAACAGTTTTATCTGGCCTACGCTCTATTTAATGGCTTTGCTAATGGCCTTTCCTATGGGGATTTTATGGCCAGACCTTAAACACCAATTTGCCTTGTTTCCTAGATCTTTTCATTATTTGCTTGGCATCATTACAACCATTTTTGTGCACAAGGATCTAGAGCATTTGAGTTCTAATTACTTGCCGTTTTTCGTAGCCATCATTGGTTTGTTTTATTTCTATAAAAACATTGCCCTTAAAGTTACCCTGATAGCCCATTTGGGCACCGGTATACTCACTTGGTGCTTTGCCCGTTCAGCCTTTCATATTGGCGCCAGTGGTATGGTTTACGCTTTGGTGTTTTTTGTAGTAATCAGTGGGGTGATTAGAAAAAACAAAAAACTAAGCGTATTTGCCCTGATCTGTTTGGTGTTTCAGAGCGGCTTAATTTGGGGTGTATTTCCATTGGAAGAAAGCATCAGTTGGGAAAGTCATTTAATGGGAGGCATTGTTGGGAGCTTCCTAGCTATTGCCTATAGGCATCAAGGCCCCCAAAACCATGAGCCTATTTATGAGGGAGAAGCGTCTGCTCAAGAAGACGAATATTTGAATTTATAATTTTATAAATCTTAAAGACTGACCTTGAATATTGATCCAATATTGGCCAGCATGAAGTAAACTACAATCTAAAGTTTGGTCTTGTAATAGTCCTGTTGCAATACATTGACCATATGCGTTATATAATTGATAATAAGCATTTTGTTGTATATTATCTATATTGATAGTTAAGGTATTTGATACAGGAACTGGATAAATCGAATAGGCTTCCAAGTGATCAGCTTCTAGTCCACTAATATTGGGCTTACAAGGCATTTCAATGTAAGAAGACTGAACGGCATTCATATAAATCACATTGTTGGCGGTTAATGGATTGAGTAAAGAATCCGTGCTTTTGCCTGGATACATCTCTGCACCATTGTTCATATTGCGATTGTATTTGGGGTAATTGCTCGATGAAAGAATAATTTTGATTCTATGCCCCTTCAAAAAGACATTGTTGGTATTGGGTAAAGTGATGGTACAATCGTATACCTTACCGGCTTGCATCATACTCACTGCTGCTGCAGTAAACCCATTTCTAAACCGCATACGATAAGCAGCATCATTCAATAACATTGAACGGCCATCAGGGTAAACATCCACCAATCTGATATCAAAATCAGTGTCCAATTGATCTGAACTGACTTTTAAGTGGACTTTAACAGCTCCAGATAAAGCGACAAAATCTGTGAGTGCATCCGTTTCGAAACTAAAAGCAGTCAGGTTGTCTTCTATAGGTCTTTGATCATAGGGACCTTGATCTAAATCCGTTCTGAGGGTGGAGCCGCCTAAAGTATTTGAAGGCTGTAAAGGATTGAACTGATACTTAAAACTGTCTTGATTAGTTTGTGGTTTTGCTAGTGTTAATCGCCCATTTTTATTGAAATACCAGGTATTAATTGACGTAGGCACTTCTGGCCATTGATTAGATTTAGTCCATGACATAGTACCCAAATCGTAGCAAGTAAAAGCAGTTGTGTTCCGCCACATATTGTTCAAGCCTCTTAAATAATAATCAAAAAACAGTAGGGCCATACTATCGCTGTAATTCTCAGCATTGGGATAGTTAAGCTCACCTTGATTCTTTGAGCCAACCTTTGCTGTGCCGTGGCCTCCATGTGCCCAAGGGCCCATAATTAAACGGTGCTTATCTCTAACATTCAACGGTGATTTTTGTTGTAATTGCCCAAAAAAATCAAGCATTAAATCAGTATTGTGATCATACCATCCGCCAATCATCAAACAAGGTACTTGAATGCTGTCTGGATAGGTATTAACCGCTTCAGTATAATTCCAAAGGTTGTCTTTATAGGGATGAGACAATAAAAAATTGCTTAAGCCAAAGCCCAATTGATCCAATTGTTCAACATATTCTGTTCTTAAACAACCATTGGGATAGTATTCTGAATAATTGAATTGAGGCGCAGCCACCAAAGGACAAATACAAGTTAAATGAGGGGGTTGTCGTTTAGCGGTTTGAAATTGTATCTTACCTAAAGCTGAAGGCCCCCAAGTACCCACTTTGCCATTGCTCCATGTTTGTGCTGCTATCCATTCTACTGTTGCATAGGCGTCTGATGTTCTATCAGGACTGCCTAAATAGGCCGATTTTGCGGAGCCGTAAAAACCACGCCAATCTGTAATCACAATAATATAAGCACTGTTTTGGAGATTCATTCCTATGCCCAAAGGTAAACCCCCAAATCTGTAGGCTTGACGATTGTAGGGCGTTTGAATAAGTATTACAGGCCCCTGAGTCATGCCATTTGGGATGTAAACATCAGCGGCTAAGGATTTACCATCAGCCATTTTTATGGAATCCACATTGGGCACCAATACAGCCTGCAAACAGCCAACCGAAAGCCAAGTTAGTAGTAATATGAAGTGTTTCACAATAGCAATTTACATAAAAAAAGGAGCATAAACTATGCTCCTTTAATTTTTAAGTGCGTTGTGGTTTAGCTACATCCGCTAGTAGTACCACAAGTCAAACAGGTATAACAAGTGCCTGATCTTACGGTGATGTTTCCGCAGCTCTTACATGCTGGGGCATCGCCCATACTAGGAGGCAAATTGGTTTTCTTAACTGCTTTTGGTGAAGTAGCTGCAGATGGAATCGCAACACTGGCTTCAACAACAACAGGTGCAATTTCGTTTTGAGCTAAGTTGTAATTGGTGTCAACTGGCGTTACTTCATCAACTACTTTTGGTTTAATGTGTAATGCTTCTTGACGGTCTAAGTATTCAAAACCTAACAATCTGAAAATATAGTCAACCACTGAAGTTGATGATTTGATGTTGGCGTGACCTTCAACCATACCACTTGGTTCAAATCTGCTGAATGTGAACTTGTCGTAGTACTCTTCCAATGGAACACCGTACTGTAAACCGATTGATACAGCAATAGCAAAACAGTTCATCAATGAACGGAAGCTAGCGCCTTCTTTGTGCATATCAATGAATACTTCACCTAATGTGCCATCTTCGTATTCACCAGTTCTAACAAAAACTGTGTTGCCATCAATTTTTGATTTTTGCGTAAAGCCTTTGCGTTTGTTTGGCAATACTTTACGAGTAGCAATATTTGACAACTGTTGTTTGAAAGCTTGGTTATTGCTGCTGTTAATGATTAAACGAGCGGCTTCTAATACGATTTCTGGCGTCAAATCTTCTACACGAGTGCTACCTGATACGCCTACTGCTTTTTCAACAGCTTCAACTGTATCGCTCACTGGAGTAGATTCTTCAACCTTCTTATCAGATTTGTTTGACAATGGTTGAGATAATTTACAACCATCTCTGTACAATGCATTGGCTTTTAAGCCTAATCTCCAGCTCAATTCGTAGCAAGATTTGATGTCTTCAACTGAAGCCTCATTTGGCAAATTGATGGTTTTAGAAATGGCACCTGAAATGAATGGTTGAGCAGCAGCCATCATTCTGATGTGAGAATGTGCATGTAAGAAACGAGTTCCTTTATTGCCACACTTATTAGCAGTATCAAACACTGGGTAGTGCTCTTCTTTTAAGAATGGTGCACCTTCGATGGTCATAGTACCAGTAACGTATTCGTTAGCAGCTTCAATTTCGGCAGCTTTAAAGCCAAGTGCTCTTAACAAGTTGAAGCTATTTTCATTGTATTGTGCTTCAGAGAAACCTAAACGGCTAATAGTCTCTTCGCCTAGAGTGAATACGTTGAATACGAAATCAATATCAAATGCACGCTCTAATTGGCTTTCAATTAATTCGATGTCTTTAGCAGTAAAGCCTTTTGCTGCCAATGTTTCATGGTTAATGAAAGGGGCATTTTTAAGTGTTGCGTGACCTTTAGCATAATTGATGATGGCTTCAGATTCTTCAGTAGTGTAACCCAAAGTTTTTAAGGCTGCAGGTACAGCTTGGTTGATGATTTTGAAATAACCACCACCACTTAATTTTTTGAATTTAACCAAGGCGAAGTCAGGTTCAATACCAGTGGTATCACAATCCATTACTAAACCAATAGTACCTGTTGGTGCGATTACTGTTGATTGAGCATTTCTGTAACCAAATTTTTCACCGAACATTAAAGCTTTATCCCATGCATTGCAAGCTGATCTTAACAAATCCTCTGGACAGTATTGAGGATCGATACCAACTGCTGGTACGCTTAATCCTTCGTAAGCCAATGGTGTGTTATAGGCAGCATAACGGTGGTTACGCATTACACGCATCATGTGCTTTTTGTTCTTTTCATACATTCTGAATGGACCCTTAGCGGCAGCCATTTCAGCACTTGTAGCATATGCTTGACCAGTTAAGATAGAGGTTAAAGCACCACAAATAGCAGATGCTTTAGGGCTATCATAAGGAATACCAGACACCATTAACAAGGCGCCTAAGTTGGCATAACCTAAACCTAAAGTTCTATAGTCATAACTCAATTGAGCCACTTCTTGGCTAGGGAACTGAGCCATCAATACTGATACTTCTAATACTACTGTCCATAAGCGGATAGCATATTCATAAGATACGATATCAAATTCCAATTTATCAGCATCAAAGAATTTCATTAAATTCAATGAAGCTAAGTTACAAGCTGTGTTGTCAAGGAACATGTATTCTGAACATGGGTTAGAAGCATTGATTCTACCACCTTCAGGACAAGTATGCCATTCGTTGATGGTATCATCGTATTGTACACCAGGGTCAGCACAAGCCCAAGCAGCATCGCCGATTGCATCCCATACTTCTTTAGCAGGCAAGCTGGCTACTGGTTGATTGTTGCTTCTACCAATTAAATCCCAGTTGCTATTTTGTTTTAATGCTTCAAAGAATTTATTTGGAATACGAACTGAGTTGTTAGAGTTTTGACCAGAAACAGTTGCATATGCTTCGCCTTCATAATCGCTTGGGTAACCAGCAGCAATTAAAGCAGCAACTTTGCGCTCTTCATGCTTTTTCCAGTTAACGAAGTTCATGATTTCAGGGTGATCTAAATCCAAGCAAACCATTTTAGCTGCTCTTCTTGTAGTACCACCAGATTTGATAGCACCAGCTGCTCTGTCACCAATTTTAAGGAATGACATTAAGCCAGATGATGTTCCACCACCTGATAATTTTTCACCAGCACCTCTGATTCTAGAGAAGTTAGTACCAACACCGCTACCATATTTAAAAATTCTTGCTTCACGTACCCATAAATCCATGATACCGCCTTCGTTCACTAAGTCGTCATCAACTGATAATATAAAACAAGCATGTGGTTGTGGTCTTTCATATGCAGATGTAGAACGCATCAACTTTTCAGTGTCAGGGTCTACGTAATAGTGTCCTTGTGGTTTGCCAGTAATACCATATGTGCTGTGCAAACCTGTATTGAACCATTGTGGAGAGTTTGGTGCAGACTGTTGAGCCAAAATAGAGTACACCAATTCTTCATAAAAAATTTGAGCATCCTCTGTAGATGCAAAGTAACCATACTTTTCGCCCCATTGTCTCCAACAGTCAGCTAAACGATGAGCTACTTGTTTAACACTGGTTTCGCCACCAAGCGTTCCGTCTGCTTGAGGTACCCCAGCTTTTCTAAAATATTTTTGAGCAACGATGTCTGTTGCTACTTGACTCCAGCTACTAGGAATCTCTACGTTCTTCATTTCAAATACAACATCACCGGTAGGGTTTTTAATCACCGATGTGCGGTACTCGTAAGTAAACTGATCGAAAGGAGACACATTCTCCTTTGTGTTGAGCCTGGTGAACTTGAGGCCCTTCTTCATTTGGTCAAAATTTGGCTGCATATATGGTAGTTGTTATTGTATAAATAGTTGTAAAAACAAAAATGACTTCGATGCATTTTTTGCAAAGAAGTCCTTCAAATCTAGTCATACTAAAACTAGAAAATGAAAAGGACTTTTCCACAGAATTGGTAAAACCCCAATCCTTCTATATAAGGGCAATGTTGAAAACAAAAAAGGCCCAATATTTACTTGATATTTTCATTTTTTGCATTACCTTTACCCTCATTAAATATAGTGTTTCTGAGTTTTATGAAAACATTTTTATTGGAAGTACAAGCATCACTAAAAAAATCACTGGCCATATTAATTGACCCAGATCAAAACGCAGAAGCTGTAGCAAATATTGCACAACTCTGTGCAGACAATCAAGTGGATTTTATTTTTGTAGGTGGCAGCTTGGTGGGAGGCAATCAATTGACCAAGTGTATACAAACCATCAAAACCTATTATAAAGGATTGGTGTATTTATTTCCTGGGAATGAGATGATGGTTGACCCCAATGCAGATGGTATTCTCTTTTTATCTTTATTGAGTGGTCGCAATCCAGAATATTTAATTGGCAAACAAGTAGTGGCTGCTCCATATTTGGCTCAAACCAATTTGGATATTCTGCCTACCGCTTATCTATTGATAGATGGCGGAAGAGAAACCAGTGTAAGCTATATGAGCAATACCAAACCAATTCCTGCAGACAAATACAATATTGCAGTAGCAACTGCTCTAGCGGGTAAAATGTTGGGCATGCAATGTATATACATGGATGCCGGCAGTGGCGCCTTTGCACCAATTGCACCAAAAATGATTGAAAAAGTTAAACAAAACACAGGTTTACCTTTGATTATTGGCGGTGGTATTCGTAGCGCAGAAACAGCTATTCAACTATATAAAGCTGGTGCCGATGTTTTAGTGATAGGTAATGGTGTAGAAGACAATCACCAATTGATTCAAAGTATTGCGAACGCTAAACAAGCATTGATTGATTCGATTGCTTAATGAAACCCCTACCCTTAATATTGGCAATTGGTTTTGCAATCCTGTATGGGATATTTGCCAATCAAAACGAGGGTATTGATGCTTGGTTTTACGCGGCCAGCATAAAACATCAAGATCAAATTTGGCAAGCGCATCATTTATTGTTCAATGCCGTTCAATGGTGTTTTTGGAAATGCTTATGCTTTATAAAACTACCCATTGCTCCACTCAGAAGCATTCAATTGTTAAATAGTTTAGGCGCGGGCGTTGCACTATACACGGTATACGCCATTTTGTTGCAGTGGGGGAAGTCCTACAAAACAGCGCTTGTATCTATGGCCTTTGTAGGCGCTTGTTTTTCAATGATGCGATTTGCCAGCTCTGCTGAAACTTATATTTTACCCATTTGCTTTAGTTTGCTGGCAACCTATTACTATGATAAACAGCAGAACAGACCATTCCTTTATTTGTTGGTGACAGGTCTTCTATGCAGTATGAGTATACTGTTGCATCAGGTTCAAATTTGGTGGACCTTGGCCCTATTGAGCACTACCTTGTATGCAGATGGCCTAACAAAGAAAAGTCTTGCCTTTGTATTAGGATTGACATTGGTGCCCCTCTCCTATGCTTTAGTCGCTTATTTTTCGAATGCATGGACACTTCAATCTTTGGTATTGGGTGAGTATTTAAATGAGCACGCCCATATCCATTGGTCGATGAATAACTTGGCCCTAACAGGCATTAATTGTGTAAGATCATTTATTCAGATTCACGGGCTTATTTGGACTATTCTAGAACAACATGCCGGCTTAGCCTGTATTGCTTTACCAGCCTTGACCGCAATCGGCATTAACAGCATTAAAATACTGAAGTCAACGCATAAAAATAAGACAGAGCATATAAGTAGACCTTGGATTGTGATCGCCATAGTATTGCATATATTATTTGCATTTGTATCTGATGGCAATGCAGAATTTTTAGCCATGTTGCCTTGCCTATTTGTCTTTTACCTGGTTCAACACTTTGACGCTCCAATAAGTCAAAGCCATACCATGCTGATCATTGGGTTATTAACCTGGAACACTGTTTTTGGTTTGTGGCCCAACGCTTTTTTGAATACACAACCGATTGCTCAGATCATTAATTTTATTGAGCGAGCGCCGCAAGCTGATTATTATTTAACCCAAAAACCTTTGATTGACAATAGACTCTGTGAAAAATTTGGATTCCATCACACTTATAAATTACATCCCATAACCGCGTTTGATGGTATAGATAGTACTTCAAACAACAAGGCTTATACAGATTATGGGTATCGCATGAGTAAGTGGTCAAGGGCTGCCTGGCTTGATCAAAAAACACAAGTGTTTGAACACCATACATTGCAAGCTGTAGACTCCTTTGAAAGTTTATATGGAGAAAATTACCTGTATCAGATTCTACCAAAACAATAAAAGGTTATTTTTGCTGCACATTCATGTTACCCTCTAAAACTTCTATAGGCATTATTGGTGGCGGACAATTGGGCAAAATGCTCATTGAAGCAGGCCAACCATGGAACATTCATTACACCATTTTAGAAATGGACAATGCCCCGGCTAAAGACATTGCCAATCAGCATATTGTTGGGTCTCTGCAAGATGCTGAAAAAATAAAAGCATTGGCTTTGCAGTCTGATGTTTTAACCTATGAAATCGAACACATTAATGTAGAGGCTTTGCTTGAACTTGAGGCGCAAGGACATAAAATCATTCCATCGCCTAAAATACTAAGCATCATTCAAGACAAAGGTTTACAGAAATTGTTTTTCAAAGCCAATAACATTCCGAGCAGTCCTTTTGAATTGGTTGACAATGCAAGTGAATGGGCCGCAAAATTACCAGCTTTGAAAGGGCATAAAGTGGCTGCCAAACTCCGAAAAGGTGGCTACGATGGCAAAGGCGTTGAATTGGTGAATAAGGTTGATATTGAACAACACGGTAAAATACCATTTGAAGGTGCAGTAGTGCTTGAAGAATTTGTTGAGAATGCCATAGAATTATCTGTGATAGTTGCCAGAAATGAGCAGGGCGAAATCTGCACTTTCCCTACAGTTGAAATGGCCTTTGATCCTAAAGCCAATTTAGTAGATATCTTATTTGCACCGGCGAATATCAGTGAAGCGACAGAGCAGACAGCCAAAGCCATAGCTCAAAAATGTATAGAATGCCTTAATGGGGTTGGCATCTTTGCCGTTGAAATGTTTTTAAGTCAAGATGGTCAAATTTTAGTGAATGAAATTGCACCAAGACCGCACAACAGTGGCCACCATACAATTGAAGCCTGTTACACCAGTCAATACGAACAATTGAACAGGATTTTATTGGGCATGCCCTTGGGCGATACAAGCTTGATTCAAGCAGCGGCTATGATGAATATTTTAGGCTTTGAATCTGTGAATGGCCCTTATGAATTAACCGGCTTAGAACATATTCTACCAATGCCAGGCGTGTTTGTGCATCTATACAATAAAGCAGAAACTAAACCTATGCGTAAAATGGGTCATATTACCATTATGGGTGAAGATTTAGAGGCTGTGTTAAACAAACTCAAAACCATAAAACAGTATTTAGGCATGCGAGCTGCTGCTCCAAATGCTTAATTTCCGCTATCTTTGTAAACATAAATCCATCAATAGGCATGAAAGATGTATTAATCATTATGGGCTCAGACAGCGATCTTCCAGTGATGAAAGAAGCCGCTGAAATCTTAGATCAATTTAAAATCACTTATGATTTAACCATTGTAAGCGCCCACAGAACACCGAACAGATTGTTTGAAAGTGCAAGTAATGCCAAAGCCAACGGTTACTCATGTATCATTGCGGGTGCAGGTGGCGCAGCCCATTTACCAGGCATGGCAGCTAGCATGACTGAACTCCCTGTAATTGGTGTACCAATTAAATCTTCTAACCTATCTGGTGTTGATTCATTATACAGCATCGTTCAAATGCCTCCTGGTATTCCGGTGGGTACTATGGCTATTAACGGCGCTAAAAACGCAGGTTTATATGCCGCTAAAATCGTTGCTGTAGGCAAGCCTGAAGTATGGGCGAGCATTAGTAACTTTATGAAAAATCAAGAGCATGAGGTGCTTAACAAAGCAACCGCACTTGAAGACAAAGGATTCAAAAACTACCTCGAACAAAAATGATATTAGAGATTCAAGACACCTTAGTGTCTGATGAGGTCTTTACACAAAAGTTTATATGCAATTTAGACGCTTGTAAAGGCGCATGTTGTATTGAAGGTGATAGAGGTGCTCCTATTGAACTAGCAGAGATAGAAGCCATTGAGTCTGAGATTGAACAGATCAAACCATTTATGGATCCAAAAGGCATTGCACTTTATAATGCAATAGGCTTTCATGAAGGATTAGAAATAGATGATGCCGCAACAACTTGTTTGGAAACCGGTGAATGTGTTTTTGTATACAGAGAGAATGGTCAATTAGGCTGCGCCATTGAAAAGGCCTACAACAGTGGCGCCATATCTATTAACAAACCGATCAGTTGTCATTTATACCCTATTAGATTGGGTCAAATCAATGATATGGTTACTGTGAATTACCACGAATGGGATATATGCTCGGCTGCATGTACATTGGGAAAAGCCAACAATGTATCTGTCTTTCAATTTTTAAAAGCGCCATTGATCAGAAGATTTGGCGAGGCCTGGTATGCAGAACTTGAAGAAGTATATCAAGCTTATCAAACTACTTTTAACCGCTCCTAGGGTGTGACAAAATCCGAACTGATTGAAAAATTATCTCAGTATTTGCCAGAAGGCACTGCTACTTATGTAGTAGAGTTAATGATTCAACACAAGGTTCAATTAAAATTAAATAAGCCGCGCAGCAGTAAGTTTGGCGATTACCGCTCTCCTCATAAACACGACAACTACCATCGCATAACCGTTAACAAAGACTTAAATCCTTACGCCTTTTTAACTACCTTATTGCATGAAATTGCGCATCTAATTGCGTTTGAACAATACCGCAACACCATTGATCCCCATGGCAAAGAATGGAAGGCCTGTTTTAGTGAGTTGTTGAAACCAATTGTCTTGCACCACCAATTGCCAAACGATATTCAGCAAGCATTACACAGTTATACCAATCATTTAAAGGCCAGTAGTTGTAGCGACAAAAACCTTATGAAGGTATTAGCTAAATATGATAAAGATGCTAAACTATTACTCGAACAAATTCCAGAAGGCAGTTTATTTAAACTTGAAACCGGCAGGATATTTAAAAAAGGTAAACAATTGAGAACTTGGTTTCAATGCTTCGAACAGCCAAGTAACAAAGAATACAGAGTAAGTGGTATCAGTAAAGTTGAAATTGTCTGACTATAAATCCCAGACTGCATTGCGCTTCTCTTTGACGTAGTTTTTCATATTCATCCAAAACGCCAAAATCATGTAAATGATGATGGGTGAACCCAAAGTTAAAAAGCTTGTATAAATAAAAAACAAACGAATGCGCTTTGTGCCAATTCCTATTTTGTCGCCTATCTTGGTACAAACCCCATAGGCAGTTTTTTCAATTACCGTTTTAAAAAGTTGAATAGGCATATCACGTTTTTAGTTTTTTCTTTTTAGCACTTGGAAAAAGAATATTGTTCAAAATTAATCTAAATCCGGGACTATTTGGAAACAATGCCAAATTGGTTGGCGGTTCGTTGATTAAATGCTGGTAATCTTCCGGATCATGTCCACTGTAAAACGTCCAAGTGCCCTTGCCCATATTACCATGTATGTAGCGGGCTTCATTCAGGGTTTTATTTTCGCCTAAAATCAAAACTTCACTTTTAATGAACTGCTTTTTAAAGGCAGTGGTTTGACCCATAAAGCCCTTAATGGTTTGGGTGTGATTCTGACACAACATAGATGGCACAACATCCCACTTAGCACTGAAATCAAATAGGGTAAATACATCGTTGTTTTCTAAAACCGATTGATGAGCCAAGGTATTATCAATACTGGCGTGCTCATAAGCTATTGGACTGGTCTCAAGCGAAAAGTCTTTAAAGGCAAATGTGTTTTTAAAATTCAATTTTTCTTGGGCTTCAGGATCCATGCCATCGCCGTCGAACATGGATTCACAAATATCGATGCCATCAGCGGCAAGAGCTATGTCATAGGTGTCTGTAGCGCTGCACATAGCAAACAAAAATCCACCACCCAAACAAAAGTCTCTGATTTTTTTGGCCACAGATAATTTCAATTGAGACACTTTACTAAAGCCGTGTTTAGCAGCACAAGCCTCATTGGTTCTAACATCTTCAGCATACCAAGCAGTGTTTCTATGGCTGTACCAAAACTTGCCGTATTGACCTGTAAAATCCTCATGGTGCAAATGCAACCAATCATAAGTGAGTAGTTTATCTTCTAAGACTTCATCATCAAAAACCTTTTCATAAGGAATTTCAGCGTACTCAAGTACCATGGTTACAGCATCGTCCCACGGTTGTTTGTTCTTAGGAGTATAGACTGCAATTTTAGGCGCCTTCAGCAACTTAACATCCTCCATATTGACTTCAGGATTGATGACCTCTGCAACAATGCTATTGGCTTTGCTTTCTGTAATAACTTCATAGCTAACGCCTCTGATTTTACATTCATTTTCGTATAGCACATCAAAGTCAAACATGAAGCTGCCACCTTGGTAATTCAACAACCAATCAGCTTCCGCCCCTTTGTTCAAGACCCAATAAGTAAGCCCATAAGCTTTTAAATGGTTTTTTTGTGTAACATCCATGGGTAAAATGATCTTTAAAGCAAATGCACTTGTTGTCCAAAACAAGCAAAGCAATAGACCATATAATTTTAAATACCTCATAGTTTAACCAGATAAAATCCTAAAGCACAACAAAGCAAGGCCATAATATTGGTTGAAAGCATGTATTGAATAGCCAATGCCCACTGCTGTTGTTTCAGCATTTGAAGGCTATCCATTGCAAAGGCAGAGTAAGTAGTAAAACCACCCAAAACACCAGTCATTAACAAGAGTACACTGGCCTCCGACCACTTAAATTTTAAGGCAAGGGCAGCTAAAAGACCAATCAATAAACTGCCAAAACAATTTACAGTAAAGGTAGCCCAAGCAAAGCCATTGCCATCAGATTTGCCCAATAACAATTGTATTAACCAGCGCAAAACTGCACCAATACCGCCGCCTAAAAATACCAATACTACATTCATGAATGACTTAATAATTGCGATTGCACCAAGGCCAATCCTTCTTCAAAACTGTGAGGGGCATATCCTAATTCTTTTTGTGCTTTATCAATAATAAACCCTGTAATCGGTGGGCGTTTGGCGGCCTGATTCAAAGTGCTAGAACTACTGCGTTCAACACCATTAGCCTCTAATTCAAAGAATTGGGCCACTCGGTTAACCAATTCAAAAATACTCATAAAGTCTTTGCCTGAAATGTTGTAAATCCCTTGCGCATTTTGATCCTCAGCCAAAAAACATCCCATTGCCAAATCCTCAGCCAATGTTGGGGTTCTGAATTGGTCATCAACCACTTTCATTGGCTGCTGTTTTTCTAGTGCAGACTTAGCCCATAACACAATATTACTTCGACTCATATCGCTTACTACACCGTATACTAAAACCGTTCTTAAAATTGCCCAATGGCTTAATTGCTCTTGAACAATTTGCTCGCCTTTCAATTTTGATGCCCCATAATAACTCAATGGGTTTGGCGTTGCTTGCTCATCAAGGGGGCCATGGCTGCCATCAAAAATAAAATCAGTAGACACATGCACCATATGCACATTGTATCGATTACAAGCCTTTGCTAAATGATCGACCGCATGCACATTTAAAGCGTCGCATTGCTCATGTTCAGATTCACAAGCATCAACATTGGTCATAGCTGCTGTGTGAATCAAACAATCAGGTTGAAAGGCTTCAAAGACTTGTTCAACTTGATCTGCCTGAGTAATGTCTAATGCTTGATAGGCTATTTCATTGCGCCTAGGGTGCCTGCATGGACCTATACCTGTAGCCAATATTTGTTTATCTGACTGACTTAAATAAAGATCAATTAGCTTTTGGCCTAATAAACCATTGGCGCCTGTTATGATAATTTTCTTCACGGTTATTTATTTTGACGTCTTCTCTTTTTACTTGTTGACTGATACCTAATTCACTTGATTGGCAGCTCAGATCGTTTGATGATTTTAGCCTTAAATCGAGCGTAATTTTCGGGCCCATTTCCTAATATCACTATCACTTCTTTGAGAACGGATTGTCCGCCCCAACCCTGACTGTAAAAGGCAACATGAATTACCCCTCTTTGACCGGGCAATATCGGACCTTGTGTAAAGGTTGGATAGGTACAGCCGCAAGCTGGATAGGCTTGTTTGATGACAAGCGGTCTGTTACCGACATTGGTGAAATTAAAATCATAACGCACCGTATCCCCTTCTACAACCGTTCCAAAATCCACTGTGTCTTGATCAAACTTTAATACCGGAAATGAATCTCCAAACTGAGCATACACAGGGCAAGCCCAATAGCTAAGAAGTAATATGAAGATTTTTTTCAAAGACACAAGATACGAAATTACTAAAAAATTAGTAATCTTGCCACTATGAAAAGTTTGCGTTTTTTAACCCTTGTATCTGCTGCTGTTACTACCCTTTTAGCCGCTTGTAACGCTGCGCCAAAAACCGAAAACAATGCTAGTAAATCTGACAGCATTGCCGTAATTCCAGCCTTTGACACCAACTCTTTAGACAGAAGATACCGCCCACAAGATGACTTTGATAGTTTTGTTAATGGCGGTTGGAAAAAGAACAATCCAGTGCCTGCAACTGAAGGCAATTGGGGCGCCTTTGGCATTATTGACAAAGAGAACAGCGAGGTTAAATTAAAAGGAATTATTGATGGTGTACTAAAAACCAAAGACCACAAAGCAGGTTCTGATGAACAACGCATAGCCGATATGTATACTGCCTTTATGGATTCTTTAGGGATTGAACAACAAGGCTTGAAACCATTGAACCAATACATCAATCAAATTATGGGTGTAAGCAACTTGGCAGATTGGATTAAAATCAATGGTGAATTACAACGCATTGGTGTATCGTCTGTTTTAGGTGTATACGTCGATGCAGATGACCGCAACAGCGCCATGAATGCTGTAAAGTGGGGACAAAGCGGCTTGAGTCTTGGCGAAAAAAGTTATTACTCTGGCAAAGATGAACGCATGCAAACCATCCGAACAGAGTTTGTTGCGCATGTGAATCAGATTATGGGCTTAAGCCAATATTTTGACAGTGTTCAATCCGGCAAACGCTTATTAGATTTTGAAAGCCAATTGGCTACTTGTCAATTAAGCAATGTTGAATTAAGAGATCCTATTAAAACTTATAATAAGCTTCACATGAATGACTTAAAATCACTTTCTAAAAATTGTGATTGGTCAAGTTTTTCAGTAGCTCAGGGCATTCAAACCGATAGCATTATTGTTCAGAATAAAGCCTACTTTACTAAATTAAATACTTTATTGAGCAAAACAGATGTAAACACCTTAAAATTATTTACTTACTATAAATTAATTTCAAGTTTCAGCAAGTATTTACCTGCCGGCTACAAAAACGAATTTTTCCATTTTTATGGTCAAGTTAAAGGGGGCATTAAACAACAAAAAACCAGAGCCATTCAAGCCATTGATGTGGCTGAATCTTTAGGCGAAGGCAATATCCTTGGTAGACTTTACACCAAAGCTTATTTTCCGGAATCATCCAAGAAAAAAGTAGCTGAAATGATTGAGAATGTGCGCGCCGTATTCAGCGAAAGGGTTAAAACAAAATTGCCATGGATGACTGATAACACCAAAACCAAAGCGCTTGAAAAACTAAGCACTTTCGTTTATAAAATTGGATACCCTGATCAATGGGAAGACTACAGCAAGATTGCAGTTAATAAAAGCACTTTGATTGAAAATGTGATCAGCAATACCTTGTGGAGTCATAATAAAATGCTCAAAGATGTTGGTGCTCCAGTTGATAAAAAAAGATGGTTGATGCCGCCTCAAACGGTTAATGCTTATTACAATCCTTTGAACAATGAGATTGTGTTCCCTGCAGGTATTTTGCAAGCGCCATTTTTCAACCCAACTGCAGACGATGCCATTAATTATGGCGGTATCATTGCGGTAATCGGCCATGAATTTACCCACGGTTTTGATGACCAGGGCGCACAATACGATGCAAAAGGCAATTTAAAAAACTGGTGGTCTGAAGAAGATGCTAAAAACTTTAAAACTTTAGGTGATCAATACATTACTTATTTCAATCAATTTGAACCACTTAAGGGTATACATGTGAATGGCGCTTTAACCATTGGTGAAAACATTGCTGACCTTGGAGGTATAACATTGGCTTATTACGCGCTTAAAAAATCATTAGATGGCAAGCCTGAGCCAGCTAAAATTGATGGTTTTACTTGGCAACAAAGATTCTTCCTGAGTTGGGCTCAAGTATGGCACAACAACATTAAAGATGAAGAATTGCGCAATAGACTTCAAACAGATCCACACTCTCCTGCCAGATACAGAATCAATGGTCCATTAAAACATTTCCAACCTTTTTATGAAGCGTTTGGTATTAAAGAGGGCGACAAAATGTGGATTCCAGAAAACCAAAGAGTGGTTATTTGGTAATTGCTTTTTGAGTCGAATAAACTACTTGCAGCGCATTTGCTGTTCTCAGCTGTTGCTTGATTTCTGATACCATCCCCATTGGTACATCAGCATCTGCTCTAATGGCTACTGTATAGGTTGCTAATGCCGTTTTAGGCAAGCGTTTCATGTCTTCTTGTATCCAATGCGCCAGAGCATTAGGCTCAATAAATGCATCGTTGATTTGCACCCTTATAGCACTGCCAAACATAGTTGTATCAACTGGTTTGCCAATGTGAATATAGGCGCCGTTCTGTTTGTTTTCAAACTTAACCGACTCTGAGGCTTTTGGCAAAGCGACAGCAACTTTAACATCGTCTTTTTTTAGTTTAGTTACCACCATGAAGAAGAACAAGAGCATGAACACAATATCTGGCAAAGATGCCGTATTGATACTGGGTTGATCCGAACTATGTCTTCTTCTAAACTTACTCATTTAGGGATTGGTTAAATCTGATTCAGCAATATTCATTGGGTAAACTTGATCGACTTTTAAACGCTCGGCACTAGCGTTTGGCAAATCGTTATAATGTTTGTCAAAAGTCGTTTTACTGTATTGTTCTCTTAAGGTTTGATAGACTGTTTTGAGGCCGTTTTGCAAGGCAATGTATTGACCATAACTGGCTTTGGCATCCGTATGTATAAGCAGTACTGCCTCTTGAGGAGAAACGCTCAAATTCGGGTCTTGTTGAGGGTTATCAATGAACTGAATAACTTGCTTTTGAATGGCAGTTAAAGTTTGAACTTGGCCTTGCACCATGAATTGGTTTTGATCATTGATGTATACTTCATAAACATTGCGTTTTTGAACTATGGGCGGCGATTGCTGGGCTTTTGGTAAGGCCGGTAATTTGACGCTTAAACCTTTCTCATCGATGATGCTGGTGGTCACTAAAAAGAAGATCAATAACAAAAAAGCAATATCAGCCATAGAGCCGGCATTGATTTCAGGTATAGATCGTCTTTGTCTTGGCATTGATTAACTATTGTTTTATGAATGCTCTAATAGAGGCTAAAACTGCAGTAAGAGCAGCCAATACGATCATTAATTTACTGGTAAATACAACCGCACCCACACATTTCGATTCAAAGACTGTATCGATGCCATATTTCAAATACTCAGGGTTTAATTCACCGGCATCTAGGGCATATCCTAAGACCAACAAAAACAACAAGAGCGATAACACATAAATACTAATTTTACTCCAACCTGATAATTGAAAACCCTTGGAAAACAATCCAATTGCAGCTATTATAGCAAGTATCAATAGGCCATACATAACGTACAATCCTATTTGAATAGGTAGTTCTTGAGCCTTGTATGCACTGTTGTATATCCATAAGATTAACACTGCAATAAAGGCAATCAAAAGCCCTATTAAAAATGACTTATTTAAGCGCAGCTTCATGCCAATTTATTTTTAACCACGATGTCAATTAATTTGATTGAAGCTTGTTCCATATCATTGGCTATGCTGTCAATTTTAGACACAATTAAATTGTAAAACACTTGTAAAATAATGGCTACAATTAAACCTGCAACGGTGGTTAACAAAGCAACTTTAATACCGTCAGCTACTATGGTTGGTGAAATATCACCCACACTCGCAATGGTATCAAAAGCTTGAATCATCCCTACTACAGTACCTAAAAATCCTAGCATAGGCGATAAGGCAATAAACAAAGAAATCCATACCAAACCCTTTTCCATCTGACCCATTTGAACAGAACCATGCGCTTGCATGGCGGCTTCGACCTTCTCAACGCCTTCTGGCAAACGGTCTATGCCCTCATAATAGATTTTAGCCACAGGACCTTTGGTAGTTTGACACAGTGTTTTGGCGGCATCAAGTCCCTGAGTTTGAAGGGTTTTTTCAAAATCATTATAAAAAGTTTCCACTTGAATATTGGCTGCATACAGGGTCATAATGCGTTCAATTACTATGGTTAAACCCAGTAATAAACAGATCAATACAGGCGTCATCCAAATGGGGTCACCCTCAATAAATTTTTCTTTGATCATCTGATGGCTCGAAGGCGCATCAACAGTGTTTTCAATGGAGTTGACTGTCGTTTGTGAAGTCGATGGTGTTTGTGCAGAGCTTAACTGCAAACTGACTAAAAACAGTAAGAATAGGGTCAATAATCTAAATTTCATGGCGCAACAATTCAATTTCAAATGTAGGCAATTATTTACTGATATCGCTGAGTAAAAAACGACAAAATAGTTTTAAACAATTCCATTAAAAATGATGCTGCTTTACAATTTATCTTGCACTTTTGTAAGGCTGATTATGTCTAAGGCTGTTGTAAAATATTTTTGTAAAAACTGTGGTCATTCTGCTAGTAAATGGTTAGGAAAATGTCCGGCTTGTGAGGCTTGGAACAGTTTCACCGAAGAAGTGGTTCAAAAAAGTAACAACGGATCTGCCAAACAACTTTGGGGCAAATCAAGCCAACAAAAAGCAGAAGCCAAAAACATACAAAGCATAGTAGAAGGTGAAGAACAGCGCTACAACTTAACAGACAACGAACTCAACAGAGTTTTAGGTGGCGGATTAGTTGCAGGCTCCATCACGTTAATTGGTGGTGAACCCGGCATTGGCAAATCAACATTATTACTTCAGCTAGCCTTGCAAATGCACAAGAAAGTGTATTACGTGAGCGGCGAAGAAAGTGAGACCCAGCTTAAAATGAGGGCAGAGCGCATAGGCATTCAAAACAGTGATTGCTATGTGATTTGTGAAACCTCACTGAGCAATTTATTGACCCTGCTAAATGGCGACTTGCCAGAATTGCTTATTATTGATTCCGTTCAAACTTTATCAAGCGAATTAATTGATTCTCCTCCGGGCAGTATCAGTCAAATAAAAGAATGCACTGCAGAGTTATTGCGCTTTGCTAAAACCACAGGCATTCCGGTATTCTTAATCGGACACATCAATAAAGATGGCAATATTGCAGGTCCGAAAGTGTTAGAGCATATGGTTGATACTGTGCTGCAATTTGAAGGCGACAGACATTACAACTACCGCATACTTCGAACCCTTAAAAACAGATTTGGATCTGCCAGTGAAATTGGCATCTATGAAATGAAAGGCAATGGTCTAAGAGCCATTGAGAACCCTTCCGAAATCCTAATCAGTGAGCGCGATGAAGTATTGAGTGGCATATCAATTAGTTGTGCAGTAGAAGGCATAAGACCCATCTTACTTGAAACACAAGCTTTGGTGAGCTCAGCTGTTTATGGTACACCGCAAAGAACCTCAAACGGTTTTGATTTAAGACGATTGAGTATGTTGTTGGCCGTACTTGAAAAACGCTGTGGCTTTCAATTGGGCGTGAAAGATGTGTTCATCAACATTGCTGGCGGTATGAAATTAGAAGACCCTGGGCTGGATTTAGGCATAGTGGCTTCTATCTTATCTTCTTACCAAAACATTGCCATTGACAAACACATTGCCTTTGCTGGCGAGGTAGGCTTGAGTGGTGAAGTAAGAGCGGTTGCCAGAATTGAGCAAAGGATATTAGAGGCAGAAAAACTGGGCTTCAAAGCCATTATGATTTCAAAATACAACAAAGGCATTCAGAGTAACGCCAATAAAATTGAATTGGTACAAATTGGCAAAATAGAAGAAGCCTTTGAATATTTATTCGGATAACGCTATGAAAAACAAACTCACCTATTGGATTTTAGCAGGACTTATTGGCGGTATAATTGCTGGCGCCATTGTTAACCATTTATTCCATAATGACCCTAGCAGTTTGCAATTGTATATTGACAACACTAAACTGGGTAGCTATGTGTTTCTTAAACTCATCAAGCTCATTATTGGACCTTTGGTATTAAGCACCTTGGTAGTTGGTGTGGCCAATATTGGCGATGCTAAATCAGTTGGCCGAATGGGCGTAAAAACCATAGCTTGGTTTGTATTTGCGAGTTTAATGTCTTTAACCTTGGGCTTGGTTTTAGTCAACACGCTTCAGCCTGGAGCAGCCTTTACCGATCAGGTACAACACCTAAGTAGCAGTCAAATTCAAACCCAGGAATTTACCTTATTACACTTCATTGATCAATTGTTCCCTGAAAATATTGTAGTGGCTTTATCAACCCACAAAACAGTCTTGCAAATCGTTGTATTTTCAGTGTTTTTTGGCTTGGCCTTATCTGCCACTGGCGAAAAAGGCAAACCTATGATTGCCATGATGGATTCATTGGCCCATGCAATGCTTAAACTTACCAATTACATTATGTGGTTGGCCCCACTTGCTGTATTTTCTTCTATTTCAGTAGTAATTGCTGAAAAAGGAATTGGCATCTTGGCGGATTACAGCAAATTGATTGCTGTTTTTTACGGCGGTTTAGCGCTCCTTTGGGTGGTATTAATCGGCTTTTGTTATCTCATGATCAAGCAAAAAACTTGGTCTTTATTAAGCCATATTAAAGAGCCTTTGATGCTAGCCTTTGCGACTGCTAGCAGTGAGTCTGCTTACCCAAAATTATTGAACCAATTAGATCGATTTGGCGTCAAAGAAAAAATCAGCAGTTTTGTTTTAC
The DNA here is from genome assembly GCA_044368575.1 of Bacteroidia bacterium. GTDB lineage: Bacteria > Bacteroidota > Bacteroidia > NS11-12g > UBA955 > JABMMZ01. The sequence goes on along the minus strand of JBIPPH010000007.1, from coordinate 19,107 downwards.
CACTGGGGTATTCATTTAACCTCGATGGCAGCATGATGTATATGACCTTCGGTTCATTATTGATAGCGCAAGCTTATGGTATTGACTTGAGTATATCACAACAAATCACCATGCTATTGGTGCTGATGGTAACCAGTAAAGGGATTGCTGGTGTGCCCAGAGCCTCTTTAGTAGTGATTGCTGCCACTGTTGCAGGATTTGGTATACCAGAGGCAGGCTTAGCCTTGTTGTTGCCTATTGATCAGTTTTTAGACATGGGCAGAACAGCCACTAACGTGGTTGGAAACGCTGTAGCCACTGTAGCCGTTAGTAAAATGGAAGGTGAAACCATTCATCATTAAGCCGCGGATTACTTCTTTGCAAACATTCAATTAATCGCTTACTTTTGCACAACTATTTGTAAAACTTATGCCTTATTTATTTACCTCAGAATCGGTATCAGAAGGACACCCAGATAAAGTGGCCGACCAAATCAGTGATGCCCTCATTGACAATTTTCTTGCGTTTGACCCACAAAGTAAAGTGGCTTGTGAAACCCTGGTAACAACAGGACAAGTGGTTTTAGCTGGTGAGGTAAAATCATCAGCTTACCTCGATGTTCAAACCATCGCTAGAGATGTGATCAAGAAAATCGGTTACACCAAAAGTGAATACATGTTTGAAGCCAATTCTTGTGGTGTATTGTCTGCCATTCACGAACAATCTTCAGACATTAACCAAGGCGTTGATAAAAAGAAAAAAGAAGAACAAGGTGCTGGTGACCAAGGTATGATGTTTGGTTATGCCTCAGTTGAAACGGATAACTACATGCCGTTAGCCCTTGATTTATCGCATAAAATTCTAATTGAATTAGCAGCGTTAAGAAGAGAAAACAAAGCCATTAAATACTTAAGACCTGATGCTAAAAGCCAAGTAACCCTTGAGTATAATGATAAAAACGAACCCGTTAGAATTGATGCCATAGTGATTTCAACTCAACACGATGACTTCGATTCAGAAGCTAAGATGTTGGCTAAAATCAAAAAGGACATGGTTGATATTCTTATCCCAAGAGTAAAAGCCAAATACCCTAAATACAAGAAATTATTCAATGATAAAATCACTTATCACATTAACCCTACTGGCAAATTTGTGATTGGTGGTCCGCATGGCGATACTGGTTTAACAGGTCGTAAAATTATTGTTGATACATACGGTGGCAAAGGTGCTCATGGTGGTGGTGCTTTCAGCGGAAAAGATCCTTCAAAGGTTGATAGAAGCGCTGCCTATGCAACACGTCACATTGCTAAAAACTTAGTGGCTGCAGGTTTATGTAAAGAAGTATTGGTTCAAGTGAGTTATGCCATTGGTGTAGCAAAACCAACCAGTATCAATGTCAATACTTACGGTACCTCTAAAGTTAAAATGACTGATGGCGAAATCGGCAAAATCGTTGCTGAGATTTTTGACATGCGTCCATACTTTATCGAACAACGTTTAAAGTTAAGAAACCCTATCTACAGTGAGACTGCAGCATATGGTCACATGGGTAGAGAATCTAAAGTGGTTACCAAAACGTTTAAATCTCCTGAAGGAAAAACCAAATCTGTTAAGGTTGAATTATTCACTTGGGAAAAACTAGATTACGTTGATAAAGTAAAAAAAGCTTTCAAATTGAAATAAGATCAAGGGGCTCACAAGGCCCCTTTTTTACGATATGATTGAGCGCATTCACAAAGCCATAGATTCAAAGGCAAAGATTTGGGCCATTGCCCTGCTTTGGTGCCTTTTGATCAGCAATTTGATTGTGCCGCGTCAATGGGGATTTTATGGCAAAGGTGACTGGGATCTAACCTATTCAACCTTTGAAATGGCAAGGTCAAGCATTGTTGATTACCATCAATGGCCGAGTTATCAGCCTTATGCAGCCTTTGGTAGCGATATGGATGCCAACCCACAGTCTGTAGTGGTTTCCATTTACTTTATTCCTGTTTTGTTATTGGGCACATTTTACGGATTGAAGTTCAGTGTATTCCTATCTATGTTGATTGGCTTCTGGGGCTTTTTCAAATGGTTTAATCGTTTGCAATCAGATCAATTCATTAACCTTTGCATGAGTTTAATTACCCTAAGCGCCTCATACTTTAGCAGGCATATTTGGGAGGCTGGGCATTCTAATTTTATGCATGCTTATTGGTTACCATGGTGTTTCTATTGGTTTGATGTGTTTAAACAATCTGGGAAATTCAATGCCTGGATAAAAGGCAGTTTGATATTAGCCTTACCGATAGCTGGCGGTGCGCCTTTAATATTCATCTTCATTGTATTGAGTTTGTGTTTGTGGAGCATTGGTTTGTGGTTGAATAAAACCGTTAAAAGCAAATGGTTACTGTATATGTGTTTTGCCTTTGTGGTGGCCTTGTTATTAAACGCCTGGAAGATTATACCCGCCATGGATTTATGGCAAACCCAACCCAGATTGGTAACTGATGATAGCAGTATATCTCCTTTGGTTTGGCTATGCGCTTGGTTAGATTACCCTATAGACAGCAAAACCCCTCATCAATGGCATGAAATCAGTATCGGATTTCCACTCATACTTATACTCTTAGCCTTGTATAAAATCAAAGCCATTAAAGGCTTTAAAACATGGTTGATACTTTCAATTGCGGTAGTATGGATCAATTTAGGCAATTTTCCGAGCATGGTGAATCCTTGGTACGTTTTGCATCATTTTGTCGGTATTTTTGATGGTATTCGAGCCCCTTATCGCATCGGATTAATCAGTTTATTTGCTGGCGCAGTCCTCTGTGTTAAAACCCTATCGTTATACCATGATAAAAAACTGATTTACATTATTTTAATTGGTTTTACTTTGAGCCAAGGTTTAAATTATTTTTCTATCAGCAATGGCATGGTTTTTAGCCCAAGAATAGAGACTATTGCCAGTGTGCAGTCTAAACACGCAGTGGTTAAATTGAAAACCGAAAAGGACTTGATGTTTCCACAAATTCAGCAGCAAAATTTCGTTGTCAATGCGTATGAGCCTTTGCACTTAAAACCAGTGGGCGACACCCTAAACACCTTCATTTCCGGAGCAAGTCTTCAATCATTTAGCCCTAAGAAAATAGACTACACTGCCACAGATTCTATGGTAATATTGAATATGCGTTACCAATCTCAATGGCAACTGAAAGGCCAGGGTAAATTAACCAATCACAATGGCTTATTGGCCATACAGCAAGCCTCAGGGAAAGGCAGTTTAAGCTATCAAAATCCTTTGTTTAGCAAAGGCCTTATTATAAGTCTATTGACTGGATTAGTGATTTTTGCCCTTTGGTCTCTAAGGTTCAGAAATGTGTTCATTCAATTAACACTTGAGGGCGTTATAAACGCCATTACCAGTGTTTAATTAATTGCCTATTCCAAACATACAAGGTGTTTTGCCCAATTGAATGGTATTGTTTCTATACCATTGAACAGGTTGACAAATGATCATTTCTTGTTCGCCACCAATATCAAAAGCAATGAGCAATTTAGTATTAGCTTGTAACATTTGGGTCAAGTCTTTGAGCATTTGTTCATTTCTGTAGGGCGCTTCAATAAACAATTGTGTGGTATGAATACATTGTTTTTCTAACAGCAATAATTGCTTGCGTTTTTCCTCTGTTTTACTTGGCAAGTAGCCATTAAACTTGAATGATTGTCCGTTCAAACCGCTTGCGATTAGGGCCAATACAATAGATGATGGCCCTGTTAAAGGACTTACTCTCACTTGTTGCGCATGCGCCAATTGCACTATGCTATTGCCAGGATCTGCTATACAAGGTAAACCAGCCTCAGACATTAAACCAATTTCAGGATAGGTTTTAAACAAGGTCTTAAAGGTGTTCATTTGCTGCGCCATGTTGTGTTTGTCCATTTCTTCTATATGGACCTTATCCCATACTATTCCGGGGTGAACGCGTTTTAAATAATGCCTAGCTGTTTTGGCGTTTTCAACAATAAAACAAGGGATAGATTGTATCTTTTCAATCACTTTTTGAGGAATGCTCCAATGAACATCTGCCTCATTGATTGGAATGGGCACTAAATACAACACACTTTTATAGGCTAATGGCATAAAATTCTGAAATTCTGTTACAATATTCAGTAATTTTGTAGAGAGCTGTATCAATTGATGAAAAAAACCTCAATATTATGTTTGTTTTACCTTGTTGGTATAGTGTCAATGGCGCAGACCATGGGGAATGAATGGATATTGCCCAATCAAAAATATTTTAAAATTCCTGTGGCCAAAAATGGCATTTACAGATTGGATTTTTCTTCGCTCATAAACGCAGCTACTGATATGAAAATGGATTTGACCACAGTCAATCCTAAAAAATGGCAAATGTATTGCAACGGTATTGAAGTACCCATTTATGTAGCCGGTGAGTCAGACAACATTTTTAATAGCTCAGATTTTATTGAGTTCTTCGGAAAAGGCAATGACGGTTCACTTGATCAAGCCTTATTCGAAAACCCGAATGATTTAGCCAATACAGCCGGCAGTATGTACACAGATACTGCTTATTATTTTTTAACCTGTTTGCCAGGATCAAGTGCTAGCACGCCTTGGCACATGACCCAATACCGCAACAGCGCTTATGCGAATTTCACAGTTGAACCTTATTGTTGGGTTGAGTCATTGGTTAAATATACTGATGAATACAACCGAGGTCAAAAAGCATTGGTATCGAGTTCTGAATCAGAAAACCCAGACTATACAAGGGCTGAAGGTTATTGCAGTCAGTATTTTGGCAATGGCAATAATTATACTGCTTTGAATCTTGCTCTTAACACAAAACTATTAGCCAACTCTGGGCCAATGGCCAAACTGAATTTTTCAGTTGTAGGTGGCAGTAATCAGCTTGCTATTCAAAACGACCACCATCTTAAATTATACAGCAGCACTGATAATTTCAGTTTTCAAACAGAATTTGATACCACTTACGAAGGGTTTGATATCATTAAAAAAAGCCTTGATTTGCCATTGAACCGTTTAAGCAATCAAAGCACTTATTTTAAGTTTGAAAGTCAATTCATTAGTGGAGTTACCTATCAAGCACATGCTATCAACTATGCCAAACTTCAATATCCAAGACAATTGGATCTCGATAATTTGCCGCGCTTAGGTTTTGCATTATACGGCAATAATAGCCCTAGGCATTTGGATTGGAAAAATTTACCCAACAATTTTAAATCAGCCATTGTATACGATTTAAACAACGGTGTGCGCATTCGTACAGAAAAATACAATAGCAATAGTGCGCGCTGCATAGTACCTCCTAGTAATGGATTAAGTCAATATTGGATCTGTGATAGTTCAGACATTGTCTACCTTCAACCATATCAAATTGCGGCTGGTATAAGTTCAGAAACCACTTATGATAGCCTGCTAACATTTGATCCGAAAAACAGCATCAATCAAAACAAAATGATAGTGGTATCGCATCCAAAACTTATGGGCGAAACCATGCAAGACTTTGTGGCTTATAAAAACACAACTGCGCATACAAGTCCTTGCAAAAGCATCAGTATACAAACCTTGTACAACCATTTTAGTTATGGCATTCCGCATCCAATTGCGCTTCAGCGATATATTCAGTATTTGCTCAAACAAGGCGACACAACTTTGAAGTTCATGCTATTGGTAGGAAGAGGTTATCAAAGTAATTTGGTGCGTTCTAATAATCTCAATAAAAATTTAGTGCCTGCTATAGGTGTACCAGCCTCTGACAATCTTTTTTCTTGCATGCAAAAAGATTCTAATTTGGTGCCTGCAATTGCTACCGGCAGATTGTCTATAGATCAAGAAAAAGACCTGAGCATTTATTTAAATAAACTCAAAACATACGATGCACAACAAGATGCTTTATGGCGTAAACAGTGCCTGCACTTAGCTGGTGGTGATAACTTATTTCAAACCAATCTCATTAAAAACAAACTTGACGCCTCTGCCAATTGGGTTAAGAGCAAACCACTTGGTGGTTCGGTAAATACTTTTACAAAATCTGCAGTTGGTATTTCGGAACCTTATTTAAAAGAAAAAGCGATTGAGTATGTGAACCAAGGTGTGCAAATGATTACCTTTTTAGGACATGGTTCAGCTGCCGTTACAGACATTGACATTGGCGACACTTCAGAATACCGCAACACCAATAAATACCCCATTTTTTATTTTAATGGTTGTAGCATTGGCAATCCTTGTTTAGGCCCTCCGGCTGCCAACATCAAACTTTCAGGAGAACTGTTTGTGAAGAGTCATCAAAAAGGTGCGATTGCCTTTTTAGGTCAAACGGGTTTATCTGAATTAGGCTTGGTAGATCAACAAATCAACAATTTGTATAGACAAGCTTACGCCTTGAATTACAATGGCAATTATACTATTGGCGAAGCCATTCAAGACATGTTGTATGCCACCAACAATTACACTTGGATACTTAGTAGAATTCAAGCCAGAGAATTGTTTCTACAAGGCGATCCTTCGGTTAGATTCTATCAACCAACTGAGGCAGATTACGCAGTTTCAGATCCAACATTGTTCTTATACCCGAATAATGCAACAGCGGTTAGTGATTCGTTTGCTATTGGCATTCCAATTGAAAATAAAGGTCAATACAGTGCAGACTCTTTTAACGTGTTAATTGAAAGGCATTATCCAAATAATTTTATTGTTAATACGTATCGTTTTAGAGTAGCGCCTATTGCATTTAGAGATACCCTCTACTTGTACATCAAATCCAAAGACATGGCTAGTGCTGGGATCAATCAATTCATAGTGAATATTAACTATGATTGGCAAGTACCTGAGAGCAATTACGCTAATAACAGAGCGGCTTTTAACCCCTACATCCCTGGCAATGGCATCAATTTAATTTTGCCTAAACGCTTTGACATCGTTCATGATTTAAACAATGATACCGTTGAACTCAAAGCACAAGCCCTCAATCTGTTTGAAAAGAATTACCAATTTGTATTTGAAATTGATACCGTGCAGAACTTTAATAGTCCATGGCTAAAAAAAGATAGTGCTGGCAGCATTATAGGACAGTTAAAATCATGGAAGGTTAAACTCATTGGTCAAAAAGACAGCACGGTGTATTATTGGCGTTGTAGAATATCTACCGGCACAGTGCAAGGTGGTTATTGGTCAGAAAGAAGTTTTGTTCATGTATTCAATCATGCAGATGGGTGGTCTCAATCTGACTTCCCTCAATTTAACAATAGTCGATTAAACAATATAGAACTGAATACTAAGCGCAAAACTTTTGAATTTTCAGCAATTGCGGAAAAGGTATACGTCAATACTTACGTCGATAAAAAACCAAACTTCGGTATTAAAAAAGGTGGGCAAGCGGCCATGTCTTTAAACCCTGGTGCTTCAGACAATATTGTTGCAGTTTTATTTGATCGCAACACTCTGCAACAAATACAATTACCCGGCATTTTTAATCCTAATAAATTCTATGGCATGGACTATTATGAAAATGCCCTTAAAGCCTATAACTTTTCATTAGATCCGAGTAATGCTAATAACTTTATTCGTTGGGTTGATTCTATTCCAGATAGCACCAATGTGGTCCTTTGTAATGTGAATGGTATACCGCCAAATTATTTTACGCCTCAAGTCTTAAATGCCTTTGAAAAATTGGGCGCTGAATTGGTTCAACACATTAACAGCAACTTAACCTCTTATGCCATGATTGGTAAAAAAGGCAGTGCAATTGGTACAGCTTTGGAAGACACTGGCAACTATTACGATGGTAAAGGCGGATACATAGAACTTGAAAAAAACCTATTGGGTAAAAGAGGTTTTGGCCGCTTAAGTTCTGAATGGATTGGACCAACCAGTCAATGGCATACCGTGTATTTTCATAGCCATACACAAGAACCTAATCCTTACGATAGTTTAAAGATAACGGTGCACGCCATCCATCAAAACGGAAAAGATACTTTGTGGTTTAAGAACATAACCCAACAACCCATTGATATCAGCAGCATTCCAGCTCAAACGTTTCCGAATATCTATTTGGAAGCGCAATTCAAAGACAATCAATACTACACCCCACCACAATTGAAACATTGGCGCGTAACTGCCAGCGATGTGCCCGAAGGCAGCTTAAATCCAAACATCAATGCTTCAGTATGGCGCGATACCCTCAGACAAGGTGAAACTTTTGATTTTTCAATGGCTTTTCAAAACATCTCCAAAATGCCATTTGCAAAAGGTTTGCAACAGCAAGTGATCATTTACCAAGTTGATACGAAAGACACTGTATTTAATCAGACCTATACCAGCACTGACAGTTTAAAAGCCAATGCCTTTTTTATGGTACCTGCTAAATACTCAACCAAACAAATGAGTGGCAGATATGCTTACACCATCAAAGTTAATTTCAGCCCTTATCAAAAGGCCATTTTACCAGAACAATCTTTGAGTAACAATACGGCGGTTAAATATTTTTATGTGATTGCAGACAATATCAACCCCCTTTTAGAAGTTACTTTTGATGGTAAGCGCATTATGAACGGTGAGATTGTTTCTGCTAAACCTGTGATCAATATTATCAGCAAGGATGAGAATAAACTCAACTGGCAATCTGATACTAGTCGCATAAAAATTTGGTTGAAAAAACCAAACAGTACCCAATTTGAGGTAATTGATTTCGATAGTTTTAATGTTAAATATTTTCCGGCCACGAATGCACAAAACCTAGCAAGAGCAGAGTTTCAACCAACTCAACTAAAAGATGGGATTTACACCCTAAAAGTGCAATCTATAGATGCCAGTGGTAATTGGGCTGCACCTACAGAATACAGCATACAATTTTCTGTGATTGGCAAAAGTTCAAGCACTCACTTTTACCCTTATCCTAATCCATTTACCAGCTCTATGCGCTTTGTGTTTACACTAACCGGCGATGAGGTACCTGAAAAAATTGACATCAATATCATGACCATACAAGGGCGTATTGTGAAACAAATTCACAAAGCAGATTTAGGCCCAATTAGAATTGGCAACAACATCAGCGAAGTGGTATGGGATGGTACAGATGAATTTGGCGATCGACTAGCCAATGGCGTGTATTTGTATGTGGTCAATATTCAACAAAACGGAGAACGCATTCAACAGTTAGATAATACAGATGGTAATGCTCTACTTGAAGCGGATAAAAACAACAATCAATTATTCAAACAAGCTATAGGCAAAATTGTGCTTTTAAAATGAGATTAAGATCCAAGATATTGTTATTATTAATTTTAAGTATTGTAGCGTATAACACAGGTTTTAGCGTCAATGACAATGCTGCATCTACTACTGAAATCAAAGCGCTTGGCTTACACATGCATCCTAATGTGATATTTTGGCGCAAAATCATGAACTTAGATAAAGACAGTTGCTTAATCAATGTGCACGCCACTCGAACCATATTCACCACAATGAATGCATCAAATTGGTATGGCAGTACTCAAGATTTCAAGCAAAAAACCATTGATAGTTTTAAAAAGCTACATTGCATAGAGGACTCCCCAAGAGTAGTAGGCACTATGGGCAAGAGTTTCTTCTATGATTTTGAAAAGGTAAAAGACAAAGTGCCATTAGCCATGACCGCCTTTGAAAACAATGGGGTTGATGGTTGGTATGCCAAAGCCATACTTTTGATTGAAAGCCCTAATCAGTTGCAAAAATCAACCGCTGGTGCCTATGGCGCTTTTCAATTAATGCCTGGAGTTGCCAAGCAATATGGTTTAAAGGTCAACAAAAACATTGATGAAAGAGCTGATTTTGATCGTTCGGCCTATGCTGCAAGTCAACTCATCAAAACCATTTGTATACCTTATGCCAAACAAATATTAACGGATCATCAGATTGTTTTCTATGAAACTGACCTTTGGTTTAAATTATTTGTGATGCATGTATACAATGCAGGGGCAGGCAATGTGAGAGAAGCCGTTAATGCTATTCCAGAGCCTCAGGCAGGCATTGCGCTCATTCAACAGCTATGGAATACCAGTGCAGGCAGATTTAAAACCTCTTCTCAGAATTACTCTCAACTGATTTTAGCAGCCTTCTTAGAATTCGAAGACAAAATTGAATTAAAAGCTACTCAACCTTAAGGGCGCTTATTCATTAACCAATAGAGCGGTAATCCTAAAGCCACCAAAACCAATCCTATAAGGGAATTGCCCGGTGAATTAACAATGGTATACCCCACTAAAAACACACTGAATACAGCAAATACAAGCGGCAAAATGGGATAAAAAGGGACTTTAAAAGGCCTTTCTACTGCAGGCATTCGGCGTCTTAACAGAATAACCCCAATTGCTCCACTACCATAAAACATAAAGGCTACAAACACTAGCATTTCGGTGAGCATATCAAAACTGCCACTGATGATTAAGACCAAGCACCAAATCATTTGATAGACTATGGCTCTATGAGGGGTTAAAAATTTATCATGGGCTTTGGCAGCTGAGGCGTGAAATAAGCCATCATTGGCCATAGCATAATAAATTCTCGGGGCCGTCATTAAACTGTTATTGGTAGAATTAAATGTACTCACTAAAATGAGTATTGAAATCATCCAAGCACCACCTTGAATAGTGGTATCAAGGGCTGCTACAGCAGCTATGGCATTTTCTTTTTGATTCAATGCTTCAAAAAAACTGATTGAACACAATTTAAAATAAGCGGTATTGACCAACACATATAACAACATCACCACTGCTGTACCAACGGTGAGAGCTATAGGTATGTGTTTTTTGGGTTGAGTGATTTCTCCCCCTAAAAAGCCTACATTATTCCAGCCTTCAAAAGCCCAAAAAGCGGCCATCATAGCAGCAAAAAAAGCAGACGCTTTAATTGGTTCTGTAACTGAGGAGGTTTGTCCTAATACATTGGTTTCATTGCCATACACATAGGCTAAAACAATAATGGCTAGAATACCAATGACTACAAAAGCCCCAAAAATATTACCAATACGCTCACCGTAATCAATGCCTCTGTAATTGATAAAAGATAATATCATCACCAGGCCACAGGCTAATGCTTTGACCCCAAAATTATGCAGAGGTTGAAATTGAAAATCGAATACCGTGAACAAAGTGAACTGATCATAGGTGGCAGACAAAGTTGGCAAGTGAACGAATTGGTTTAAAGATTCGGCAAACACATAAGCTACAGAAGCTGCTGTGGCTGTTTGAATTACAGAGAAGGATGACCAACCGTACAAAAACGCAAACAATCTGCCGTATATGGTTTGAAAATAAACATACTGACCGCCTGGTTTGGCAACTATCCCTGCTATTTCCGCATTGCTCAATGAGCCCATAAGGGTTACCAAACCTGCACAAATCCAAGCTAATATTACCCAGTTACTGCTGTGTAAATCTGCACTCATTGCACTTACTTTTTTGAAAACACCGCTGCCAATCATGGCACTTATCACTACCATAATTGCAGAATAAAGACCGAGTTTTTCTTTAAGGGTATTAGACATGGTTTGAATGATCGAACCTAAATAAAATTTATGATATTCATGCTAAAATACTGAAAAACTTCATAGGTTTGTATCTGAATTGACGTATTCACTTAATGATATCGCAAAAATCATCCATGCGCAGGTGCAAGGAAATGATGATGTTCGAGCGTCTATTAAATTATTAACCGATTCAAGAGCCCTTACTACTGCTCATGATGCATTGTTTTTTGCTTTGAAAACTGCTGTCAATGATGGGCATAAATACATCCCTGAATTGATTGAAAAAGGGGTAAAATGGTTTGTAGTCAATGCTGATTTTAAAACACCAGAACAACAAGATTTAGTGTTTTTAAAAGTTGACAATACCTTAAAAGCGCTTCAAGCCTTATCTAACTACCACAGACACCAATTCAATTTACCGGTAATTGGCATTACTGGCAGCAATGGCAAAACTGTTGTCAAGGAATGGTTGTTGCAATTATTTGGCCACAGTAAAAGCGTATGCGCCAATCCTAAAAGTTACAACAGTCAAATTGGTGTGCCTCTGAGTGTATGGCAATTAAACGAATCGCATGAATTGGGAATCTTTGAAGCAGGGATTTCAACCACAGGCGAGATGCAGCAACTTGCTGATATCATTGACCCTAGCTATGGCATATTAACCCATTTAGGACCGGCTCACAATGAGGGGTTTGATAGTCCTGAACAAAAACTCCAAGAAAAATTAAGACTGTTTAATAATTGTCAATTGGTATTTGCTCAATACTTGCCTCATACCAAAGCCTTGTTGGGCCAAAAACTTATCAGCTTTGGATTCAATGAACCTAAAGCCGATTTGAATATTATAGATTGTGTTCAAACTGAAAAACACAGCAAAATATTCGGGCAATACAAAGGCAAAGACTTACAGTTTAATTTACCATTTAAAGATGCTGCCTCCATTGAAAATGCATGCCTGTGTTGCCTCGTCATGAATCATTTTGACGCTTTTGATGCCAGTACTTTTGAACAGCTTAGAGCTGTGAGTATGCGCATGGAATTAAAAAAAGGCATACACCAATGTGTACTGGTAAACGATGGTTACAACAATGATTTAAATGCCTTAAGCAATGCCCTTTCGTTTTTAAAACAACAGGCCATGCACGCCAATAAAACGGCTATCTTATCTGATATTGAAGGCTCTGGTATACCGCCAGAAATTCTATATACTCAAGTTAAGCAAATGCTTATCGATAAAGGGATTAAGCGTGTTATAGGCATTGGTTCTCAATACAATAAATACGGCCCTAAACTGTTCAAGCAAACTTTTGATGCTGCCTTCTTTCCTGACACAGCAAGCTTTTTGGCTCATTTTTATGAAATGAGTTTTAAAGATGAAAGCATATTGATTAAAGGTGCTCGCAAATTTGAGTTTGAGCACATTGTTAAAAAGCTTGAAAAGGATAACCACAATACTGTGCTTGAAATCAATTTAAATGCGGCCATTAACAATTTAAATGTGTTTAAAAACAAATTGCCGAATGACATGAAAATCATGGCTATGGTAAAGGCGTTTGCTTATGGCAGTGGTACTTACGAGATGGCTAAATTGATTGAAAAACGAGTAGATTATTTGGCTGTAGCCTACACTGATGAAGGCGTCGCATTGAGGCAATCAGGGGTTGTAGCACCCATCATGGTGATGAATGCAGATGTTGATCAACTGGAGGCTTTAATGACGCATCAGCTTGAACCTGTAGTCTTCGATTTAGAGCAACTCCAACAGTTTAATAATGCCACTCAAAACCCAATTAAAATCCACATCGAATTGGATACTGGCATGCACCGTTTGGGATTTGTAGAAGATCAAATCAAGCCTTTAATTGCCTTTTTAAAATCGCATACATCTATTCAAGTGGCCTCCATTTTTTCGCATTTATCTGCAAGTGATGAAGCTGAACACGATGCCTTTACTCAATTGCAATTTGAGCGTTTTAAAACTTGGGCCAACACGATTGAAGCAGCATTGCAAATTAACACGATTAAACATATCAGCAATACAGCTGCCGCCCTACGCTTTCAGCAAGAAGGCCTGAATATGGTGCGTATTGGCATTGGTTTGTATGGCATTGATCCTACCCATTTATTTGGTCATTTATTGGAGCCAGTTTTTACTTTCAAATCTCATATTTCACAGATTAAAACCATAGCTCCTAATGAGAGTGTTGGCTATGCGCGAAAAGCCATAGCAAATACCGCTCGAGTTATTGCTGTATTGGCATTGGGTTATGCCGATGGGCTTAACAGGGCATTAAGTAATGGTGTAGGTTGTTTTTATATCAAAGGCCAAAAAGCGCCGATTGTTGGCAATGTTTGTATGGATATGTGTATGATAGATGTTACTGGCATTGATTGTGCAATTGGTGACGAAGCCATTTTGTTTGGTAAAGATTATCCTATTCAAGCAGTTGCTGATCAATTACACAGTATTCCTTATGAGGTATTAACCTCCATTTCACAAAGGGTCAAGCGTATTTATGTCAGCGAATGAACTAGCCAATAAGCGCCCACTGATTCAAACAAAGTTGCAAGGCTTTGTGCTGCTCTTAACATTGGCGCTTTTATATTTTCCCTTGTTTTTAAGACTCGATACTAGGCCTCTTAGAGAATGGGATGAAGCGCGCAATGCGGTGAACGCCTATGAAATGTCAAAAACAGGGCAATTCTTGGTTAAAACATATGACTATGAACCTGATTTATGGGAGACCAAACCCCCCTTTTTAGAATGGTTGCAAATTATAGGATTTAAAACCATTGGTTACAATGAACTCGCCGTGAGATTGCCATCAGCATTGGCCAGTTTTGTTATGTTGGTATTCATCATACTATGGCTGCGCAAACATACTCAAGACTTTCAAGTTGGCATATTGGCCGCTTTGATAGTGGTCTGTAGCAACGGATTTATACATGAACACGGGAGTAGAACCGGCGATCATGATGCCTTAATGATTGCCTTTACTATTGGCTTTTTACTCAATGTGTTTCAATATTTAGAGTTCAAGCAGAACAAGGCTTTAATGTGGGCTAGCTTGTGTTTAAGTGCAGCTGTGTTGACTAAAAGCGTTGCCGCCTTAATGGTGTTGCCTGGTGTTTTGTTGTATGTGCTTGTCCAAAAACAATTATTGGCAACCCTAAAAAACAAAGCGTTTTGGCAAGCACTTGGCCTGTTTTTACTAATCATTCTAGGCTATTATGGCACTAGAGAAATGATGGCTCCTGGCTATTTAACAGCCGTTTGGGACAATGAATTTTTACCGCGCTACTTGAATCAATCTGATAGATTTACCTATACAGTTTCTGAATGGGATTTTTATTGGAAGCAATTAAAAACGTGGCAGTTTGCCTATTGGTTGCCGTTGTTGTTGCCAAGTTTTATTCTAAGCTTAGCCTACTACAAAGGCTTTTACAAACGTCTAGTGCAAATGTTGGCTTGTGTAATTGTGTTGTTTTATTTGGCCATAGCCAAAGGTAGCAGCAATGTTTGGTATGATTTACCCCTAATCCCTCTCATGGCTTTGATCATTGCTATGGGACTAAATGTAGTGTATGAGACCATCATTAAAAGCCAATGGAAACGCATGACACAAATTATAGCTTTGCTCATCTTAACTGTTAGCATCTTTTATGTACCTTATTCAGAGATCATCGCTAAAGTCATGGACACCCACGAAACCTCTGCTCAAGTCATGTATCCAGAGGCATTAAAGCGTTTGGAAAAACAATTTCCGAACAATAAAAATATTTGTCTATTTGAACCTTTGGGCTCTAATTATCCGCTAGCCTTTTACAAACATGTTTGGACGGATACCAAAGGCTATCATTTTCAAAATAGTCATCGGAATGATCCATTCTTAAGCGGTCAAAGTGTTTTAATATTAAAAGACCAATGGGCTGATTTTGAAGCATTAAAACTACCCTGCAACATACTTATCACTAGTGAATTTTATAAGTGGATGCTGATAAAGTAAAATCAGGTATTTGTGTAAGTAAACAATTTTGATTTATTTTACCGAAAAATTGTATTTATGAAAATAAAATTACTAAGCTTGGTTTTCCTTTTAAGTGGTATACAGCTAATGGCGCAAACCAATGGCAGCATGACCTTTACCTTTACCCAAGTAGCCAAATCACCTTGTTACCAAGGCACAAAAAATGTAATGGCAGTTTGGATACAAGACAATACTGGTAAATTCATTAAAACCAAAATGCGCAATGCAGGTAATGTCACTTCAGATCATTTACCAACTTGGGCAGTTAATTCAGGTGGCCCCGCAGGCAACTGTATGTCAAGTTTATGCAATGTAACTGATGCTATAACTGGTGCCACACTATCTGGTTTTGGCACACACACCATTACTTGGGATGGTAAAGATGTGAATGGCGCAGTGAATGGTTCAACAGTTGCTGACGGGATTTACAAAATCACTATTCAAGAGACTTGGAACCATAGCCCAACTAGCACCACTACAAGATCATATTCATTTACAAAAGGACCAAGTGCAGATAATCAAACACCTGCAGACGATGCCGATTTTAAAAGCATGAGCATAAATTGGGTACCTAATGGCACAGGCATAAACAGTGTTGAAATTGCCCCAGTGATTGATGTATTTCCCAATCCATCTTGCGGTAAAGTAACGATTGATTATTCTAAAGCAACCGCTATAAAAGTCTATAATATTTTAGGTGAAATGGTGTATGAAACCTCACCAAGTGAAGTAATAGATGGTTCTGAAACTATAGATTTATCTCATTTAAACAATGGCTTGTACAACGTTATGGTAATGAATGGCCACTTGAGCAGTAGTTACAAATTGGTATTACAAAACTAATTCAGCCCAACTAAACATCCTTAAGCAAGCTTTAACGGCTTGCTTTTTTTATGTCTTCAAGAGCGTAAAATCCTGGGGTTTTGTATAGCTCTAATCGGCCTGAGGCATTAGCATACACCAACATGGCTTGCAATTCAGGGTGTTGGTTTAAATAGGTTTTAGAAGCCTCTAATCCTATCACCAGTAATGCAGTAGCAGTGGCATCTGTGGTAATGCATTCTGATGCTACGACTGATACACTCAATAAATTATTCTGAGCTGGGTAACCTGTTTTAGGATCTATGTGATGCGCATATTTAACCCCATCTTGAATAAAGAATTTACGGTAGTTACCAGAACTTGAAATGGCTTGATTTTGAAGATACACAGTTTGTAAATTAGGATTGATGCGGTTAGGATTATCAATGGGTTGTTCTATGCCCAATTGCCATTGTTCTTTTTTGGGCTTGTGGCCATTTGCATAGACCTCTCCTCCTATTTCAACAACAAAATGCTTGAGGCCCGCTTGTTTGAGTAAGTTGGCTACTAAATCAACTGAGTAACCTTGGGCAAAGGCATTAAAGTCTAAACTCACATTGGGGTGATGTTTAACAATGGTATCTGCGTTTAATGCTATTAAATTAAAACCTATTGAAGGCATGAGGCTATCTATGTAACCCTTACTTGGTTTTGAAGTTTTCTTTTGACCAAATCCCCACGCGTTGACTAAGGGCATAACGGTTGGATCAAAGGCGCCATTAGAACTACTCCAAATGGCCTTCGCTTTTCTAAAACAGGCCCTGAAAATAGTATCTGTTTTTATACCGTGTTGACCGGCATTAATTTTAGAAATAATGGAATTTGCTTGATAAGTTGAAACTGAAGAATCGATTTGACTGAGCAAGTTTAAAATGGACTGATCAATTGGTTTTTTGGGCTTGCCGTAATAAGTGATTTGAAAGGTACTCCCTTGAGCATATCCTTTTAATACCCTTGGTTTTTGAGCTGCCTCTGCAATGGCTGAAACAATTAAAAACAAAAGTAAAATGCGCTTAAGCATGTTTGCGAATTTAATTCAAAATTGTACTAAGTTTGCATGAAAATTATGGCCTTAGATTGTTTCAACCCTCAAGATTGCGCAACCATAGTTGAGCGTATTAACAGTTTACAACCCAATACACAGAGACTTTGGGGTAAAATGACTGTTGCCCAAATGCTTAAACACTGCAGTATTCCCTACCATCAAATTTTTGATCCTCATTTTCCTAAAGCACCACTGATGATGCGTTTGTTGTTGAAATGGTTTTATAAACAATCTATGGTTGACACTACTCCATACAAACAAAATTTGCGTACAGCCCCAGTTTTTGTGGTTAAAGATGAACCAGATTTTGAACTGCACAAAACCGCTTTAATTGACAATGTTTTAAAGGTTTGTCAGCTTGGTTCAGAAGCTTTTGAAATGAAGCCTCAAATTACCCTAGGCCCTCTGACTGCCAAGGAATGGAGCAATATGTTATACAAACACCTTGACCACCATTTAAGACAATTTGGGGCATAAAAAAGGCACTGCGATTGCTCACAATGCCTTTAGTATTCATAGTTATTTAGTCTTTTAAAAATTGCTTTACTATGAACAGGTCAGCTTGTTTAAAGTAGATAAAATAAAACCCTGGTTTTAGTTCAGAAACATCAATGCTTGTTTGCAATTGATTGCTCTCATCAAATGTTTTTATGCATTGGCCTTGCTGACTGTAAATGCCATTCAATACCAAGGCTTCTTCTGTATTAGGAGTTTGTATGTGTATAATCCCATTGCTCGGATTTGGAAATAAGACAATATCAGAACTTTTGCTGCCATTCATATTGACCCATTGTATATTACTAAAGTGGGTTTGACCATTATAGTCAACATGTTTGATTCGATAGTAATTCATACCAACTGATGGTGTTTGATCAATAAATGAATAATCACTTTGAGCGGTTTCAAAATATTGCTGACTCAATTGCCCTAAACTTTGCCACGTTGTTCCATTTTGACTGCGTTCAATTTCAAAATAATCGATATTGTCTGAAGAAGAAGTCTTCCAAACTAATTGTGTTGTTTGGTTCTTTTTAAATACATTAAAATCAAATACATCAACTGGTAATTCAACCAAAATTCCGGTAACGTAGCCAGAGTAGGCCCAACTACTTATAGTGCCGCCTGTACCTCTTAAAATAACCCAATCATTGTCTAAGCCACCCGAACTACCACCTGCACCAACACCATTATATGGCCATTTAAACCAAGGGTTGGCTATCGGATTGGTTGGTATAACGCCTATAGAAGTTTGTGTGCTTACACCATTATGAACTGTATCTGCTAGAAAACCATTTGCATATGGATTTCTATAAACTTCATTACTGATATTATTGATCATATAAGTTGGTGGTATATTGGAGCTTGAAGAATCAATATCAAAATAGACACGCATAATCTCTCCACAATTGTAACAACTATTAAAGTTAGCGCCCATGTAATTGCTATCATGAAGTGTATAATGAGTTGTAGTAGCCATGATATCATACATAACATGATTGGCAGGCATACCAGTTGTAATAGGGTTTCCATGATCAACTATATAAATACCCTGAGTATCGCTATAAGGTGCTGTTGGGCTCAGTATGGGCCTTAAATTCCTGATTACATAAAATCTGGGGTTCTTAAGTTTTGTGGTGTCATAGGAGAAATCAAAGCAAGCAGACTC
>JBIPPH010000058.1:0-7152 GCA_044368575.1 Bacteroidia bacterium | reverse complement strand
CGATCCGCGCAAAAAAGGCGTTTTGGAACGTTGGTATAAAGCAGTTCAACCTTTGCTAAAAAATTATTATGGCACAGGAGGAGACTTAAACGTTGATGAAATTCACGAAGTTATACCGATGACAGCCGCCAATGGTTTGTTACATCCTCAAGAAGGCATAGTAAATGGCCATTTGAATTATTCTTCTGAAGAAAAATTAAAAAGCATTAGCCGTTTACAACAAGGGGTTGTGTTGCCAATTACTGATGAGCGTTTTTCGCCTTCAGTAGCCAGCCAATACACCATTGCTGATATGATTACAGGTTGGGGTGTGGCTGAAGCAGTAAGACACTACTATGAATTATGGGGAGGTAGTATGAATGGTAAATTTGCAGTCATTCAAGGTTGGGGCAATGTGGCCGCCGCCGCCGCCTTTTATTTAGCCAAACATGGCGTATTGATCAATGGTATTATTGACCGCAATGGTGGTTTGATCAAAGAACAAGGCTTTAGCTTTGAAGAGATCAAACAATTGTTTTTAACCCGTGAAGGCAATGCCCTGTCTCATCCGGATATGTTGTCATTTGAAGAAGTAAACAACCGCATTTGGGACTTGCCAATGGAAATCTTTATTCCAGGTGCAGCTTCAAGGTTAATCACTCAAAACCAAGCTGAGCGCATGATTGCAGCCGGTGTTGAAGTGGTAAGCTGTGGCGCCAACGTGCCATTTGCAGATAAAGAAATTTTCATGGGTCCTATTTCAGAATACATGGACAATCACACGGCTGTAGTGCCTGATTTCATTGCTAACTGCGGTATGGCAAGAGTATTTGCCTATTTGATGAAACAAGGTTCAGAAGTATCTGATATTGCCATTTTGAAAGATGTATCGGAGATTGTCAGACAAGCCTTGATCAGAACCCATCAGTTCAATCCGAAATCAACAGGCATCAGTTCCAAAGCATTGGAATTAAGTCTAACAGATTTGGTAGCTACAGCAGCAGTCGCACAAAAGGCTTAATTATTTGCCTCTTCCTTGCACCATAATCAATATGGTATAAGCCATGATTTTAAAATCAAGGGCTAAGCTATTGTTTTCGATGTACAAGATATCGTAATACAAACGCTCTATCATTTGATCGACGTTCTCAGCATAGCCATATTTAACTTGTCCCCAACTGGTAATGCCGGGTTTAACTTTTTGTAAACGCTTGTAATAAGGCGCCTTCTCCATGATTTTCTCAATAAAGTAAGCTCTTTCTGGACGCGGTCCAACAACACTCATGTCGCCCTTCAAAACATTCCAAAATTGAGGAAATTCATCAAGTCTTGTTTTTCTCAAGAACAGGCCAATTTTAGTAATGCGTGGATCATTCTCTTTAGACAATTGTGGGCCCGCCAATTCAGCATCAATGCGCATGCTTCTGAATTTGATGATTAGAAAAGGCTTGCCTTTTAAACCAATACGTTCTTGTTTAAATAGAATTGGGCCTTTGCTGCTTAATTTGATGCCAAAAGCAATCAATAACATCATAGGGGCGGTAAGGATCAATACTACAATTGAAAAGACAATATCAAAAACCCTTTTTAAATTCTTTTGCCAATCAGGCATTACCTCAAAATCGACTTCAATTAACACAGCCCCTAAAATGTTATTCATCTTTACCATGCGGGTAAAAATCGAATACATATCAGGTATGATTTTAATGAAGACATTCTCGTTTTCAACAGTTGTAAATACGGCGTTGAGTTTGTCGTGCTCAGTGGTTTCCATAGCAATGACCAATTCTTCAACCTTATGTTCTTTTATCAATCTCGGCAGCTCATTGTAATTGCCTAATAAGGGTAAATGTTGTTTGAGTAGGGAAGTGTCTTCGCCGTTAATGGTTACAAAACCTATGAATTGAAACCCATTGGAAATCTTGGCTTTTTCGAGTTCCAAAAACAGTTTTAGCGCTTTTTCATTAGAGCCGATTAATATACTTGGGAAGCCCCAAATACGCTTTTGGATTTTTGCATTGGTAATGCTTGATAAGATGAATCTGCCCAAATAGGTTAAACCCAATTGCAAACTCAATAACAAGCAAAAGGTTCTGTAATAAGCTGTATAATCATTAACATGGTCATCAAGAAGCAATGCAAAGAACAATACCAAGGTCCCCAAAAAAGCAGTGTAAAGCGTTTGCTTAAGTTCTCTTAAACGAGAGCGTCTAAATATGTTGCGGTAAAAACCAGAGAAATAATAAATGGTCAGCCAAAACAGCGGAATAACTACCATGCCCAATTTCAATTTGGCATCTTGTTCAAAAGGGATTTGATAGTCGATGTGCGCTGTGTCTATATATGTTTTTCTGAACCAAAAGAGCAAAAACCAAGCTATGGCTGCGCTTAAAATATCAGAAATAACATAGTATGTGGTTTGTTTGGCGGTGTTCACAGGTTTAGTTTACGTATACCAATTTCAGATTGTCCAAATATACAAATTTCTCTTCAGTATCTCCCTTGTCTTTGTAAAATCCGAAGAACAAACGCAAGGCAGTCCCTGCTTTTAAATCACCAATTTGAGGCTTCAAATTAACATATATTTTTTTCCAAACGCCATTGGTTGGATTGATTACCATCACAGGGTTTTGGTCAATGTCAATGCCGTTAGGATAGGTATATACGCCAACCTGAAATGCCACATTGCATTTAATGTCTAATTCAACATATACATCTGTACCTAAGAAAGGCAAATCATTAAAGCTGTTTAAATTACAACGTTCAAACACTAAAAAACTATCGCTTTTACAACGGATATAGCCACAATATTTTGAGCCAGTAAAGGGTTGGTTGACCCCAGGAGTTGCTGTAGAAATACAGATAAACGAATCTTTAACATTGTTAGATCCACTAGGAATGGTACTGATGGTTTGGTCTTCAAAATCCTCTAACCATTTAAAAGTGGTATTACTTCTATAAGTGCTTGATGGCTGTATAGTATCAATTAATCCTTTTTCTAACAAGACTGTGTCGTAATAGGGGGTGTAAGGCTTGAAGTACTTTTGATTAGAAGACAACGCATTCTCTTTGATGTTTGGCAATAGCATGATGGCACATTTGCCTTCAGCAATGACGGGCAAAGTGGCAGGTAATTCATAATTCCCTATTTCGCTGCCATTCACAAAGACCTTTACGCTGGTAATGTCTGAAGTGTTTATGCCTTGGCCTGTATTGCTGCTAAAAATAAAGTGCTTGATGTGAATATATGACGGCACAGGCTCTTGTTCTTTATCACAAGCATTCAATAATAAAAGACAAGTAAAGGCTATACTAAAAATGGAATTACACCAAGGTTTCATGTTGACTGTAGGTTAGGTGCTGCATCACATTGTATACACTCATGGCTTCTTCGAGCGATACTAATGGCGAAACACGGTTGTTTATACAATCAACAAAATTCATTAAATCTTTCTGAATAACATCGAAATACATGATTTTTTTTTCGGAAGTATTCATGTTTTGAGCAACAGCCGTCTGAGACGCATTCGGGTCGTCAAATGGCAATTGGTGAGACATATGAATGTCTAATTTGGTTTCTTCAACCTGTAATTGATCAATATTGGCCTTTATGATTTTACCTTTTTGATACAAGGTGAGTGTTTGACTAGCAGACAAACTCACATGGTTCATGATGATCTCAGCATTGGCTTTATTATCAAATGTGATGTGAAGTTTAACTTCATCTGGACTTTGATTAAAGATATACTGTTGGTCAATTTTAACTTTGTTGACTGGAGAATTCACACACCTCAAAACCATGTCAATACTTTCGTTTAATAAAGCCTGGTTTGAGGCGTCATTAAAAGGGGTATTAAAAGGGATTTGTATGAGGTACTGAACAAAACTTGGTTTAGAAACCAACTGTCGAGCAGTGGTATATGTACAAGCTAATCCGAAGATATTACTAATGTAAAACTGCGTATCTGCTTCAGATTTGTATTTGTTAAGAAGGCTTAATTCAGTAAAATTTAAGTCAGGGAATTTTTCAAAGAGCACGTGTTTAGACGCTTTGATGCACTCAGATAACAAATCAAACAGGTTGTGGTGTTGTTTGCCGCAAAATACGATTGCATCCGTTCTGTCAATGAAATCTGTAAAAGGAGACAGTCCGTAAAAGGCTTCAAAATTTTGGGCCTTGCTGCTGTCGAAACTGCCAACGATCTCAAAGGACTCTTGAGATTGAAGGTAAGGCAAGTATTGTTTGATTGCCTCTGATTCACCAGCTATGCCTACTTTAATTTTTAACAACTGTGTCCAAATAAATTTTGTACAAAAATGCATAAGTTGCTTATTTGCAGCATCATTTTGTTATTAACCGTGTACTAAAGACCATACAATTCAACTTTGCTTAATTATCAAGACACATACAAACACAAGGGGTTGAGACTACAGTTAGTAGAGCTATTAAAAAGTAAAGGCATTTACAACGAGGCCCTGCTAAACGCCATTTCGCAATTGCCAAGGCATTATTTTTTGCCTTTGGAATTTGACCAACATGCCTATGAAGATAAGGCTTTCCCTATAGGAGAAGATCAAACCATCTCACAACCCTATACTGTGGCTTATCAAACCCAATTACTCAATATTCAACCAAATGATAAGGTCTTAGAAATTGGCACAGGTAGTGGTTATCAAGGCTCTATATTAGCTCTATGTGGCGCCAATGTCTATACCATAGAAAGACATGCTTCTTTGTCAAACAAAGCCCTAAAGACCATTGCCCTTATCAATCAACATTGCGGATTAAACATCCATGTTAATGCTTTTATAGGTGATGGTACAAAAGGTTTACCTGAACATGGTCCCTATAATAAAATAATCGTAACAGCTGGGGCGCCATCGGTACCCAAGGCATTGGCCAATCAGTTGGCCATTGGGGGTATTTTAGTCATACCAGTTGGTCAAGACAATCAAGCTTTAAAAATGGTTAAATTGACTAAGCTTGATGCCTCACAATTCAAAACAGAAGTATTAGATCAGTTTAGTTTTGTGCCTTTGATAGGTCAAAATGGATGGCAATAAAAAAAGGGCCACTAGGGCCCTTAATAATTGATTTTAATTTTAATTAAGCAGTAGTAGACAATACAGCATTCATGCTTCTAACCGCATCTGCTGATTTGTTGAAAGCTGCTTGTTCAGATTCAGTCAGTTTGTAATCAACGATTTTTTCCCAACCGTTTTTGCCAATAACTACTGGAACACCCATGCAAATATCGTTTTGACCGTATTCGCCTTCTAAGTATACGCAGCATGGCATTACTTTCTTTTCGTCTCTAACGATGGCTTCTACTAATGCAGCGCCAGCAGCACCAGGAGCATACCAAGCACTAGTGCCTAACAAGCCTGTTAATGTAGCACCACCAACCATAGTGTCTGCAGCTACTTTTTGTAAGGTATCAGCATCTAACTGTTCGCTTACTGGTAAGCCATTAATGGTTGCTAATCTGGTTAATGGAATCATAGTGGTGTCACCATGACCACCAATTACTACACCATGAATATCGTTGGTTGAAGCACCTGTTGCTAAAGATAAATAACATTTAAAACGCGCACTGTCTAGGATACCACCCATGCCTATGATTCTATTTTTAGGTAGGCCACTTGATTTAAGTGCTAGGTAAGTCATAGTATCCATAGGGTTACTGATTACAATAACTATGGCATTTGGAGAATGTTTTAAAAGATTTTCAGTTACACCTTTTACAATGCCAGCATTGGTGCCAATTAATTCTTCTCTGGTCATGCCCGGTTTACGCGGAATGCCACTGGTTATCACCACTACATCACTGTTGGCTGTTTTTGAATAATCATTGGTGCTACCAACAATTCTGGTATCAAAACCAAGTAATGAAGATGTTTGAAATAGATCCAGCGATTTGCCTTCACTGATACCTTCTTTGATGTCTAATAATACCAATTCAGAACAAAGTTCTTTGCGGGCAATGTTGTCTGCACAAGTTGCTCCAACGGCTCCGGCGCCTACTACTGTAACTTTCATAAATGTGTTGTGGTTAAAAATGCTGTCGCAAATGTAAAACAGATTTTGGATAAAATAACGGACCTTTATCCATATTTTATCCCTATTTTATCACTGTAATAGTACCTCTAAACGAATAGGTTTTTTGATCGAAATAACTGAATTCAATCCAATAGGCGTATACACCTTCTGGAACCATTTCATTTTGATAGCTGCCGTCCCAACCACTTTTGGCATCGTTGCCAATGTAGATGGTTTCGCCCCATCTATTATAGATAAATATTTTAAAATTCAAGACTTCGCCAATACCAAATACTTTAAATACATCATTTAATCCATCCTTGTTCAAGGAAATGGCATTTGGGACATACACATTGAAGTTGTTAGGGAATAAATCTAAATATTGGCTAGAACTATCAATGCAACCAAAGCCATCTTTAACGATCAATCTTGTATAACCTTTTAAGCGCTCACCAATAACAAGTGTATGGGTGTCTTTGTTAGAGCTAAAATTATTAGGGTAGGTCCAGAAATAGTTTGGATAACCTTTTTGATTGGCATTAAAGTACAATTGAATTTGATTGATGCCAACATCTGTTGCAGTATAAGTGAATTGTGCATTTGGAAGCCCACGAACTAAAACAGCATTATTAAGACTAGTCAAGTTTTTACAAGCATATTGGTCTTGATAATTCAATTGAACATTGAACCAGCCAGTGCTGTTATAGGCATGAACAGGGTTTTGAATAGAGGAGGTGTTGCCATCGCCTAATTGCCATTGCCAAGATTGGATATTGCCCTTTAAGGGTTGAGCACGTAATTGGGCATTCTCATACAAACAAATGGTGTCGCCAATAATTTGAGCCACCGGTAAATCAAGCACAGTTATATCGGCGCTTGTGCTGTCTTCACATTGCTCAAGACTTTTGATGACAAGTTTTACAGGATACTTACCACTGCTCACAAAGTTGGGTAAAACCACACTGTCTTTGGATAAATAGTTTAATTGGTTGACTGTAAAACTTATGTTTTGAAGTGGATCTATACCTTGTGTAGATTGATTGTATAGCACAAATCGCTGTTGATTGATACACTGACTGTCTTGGTTAATGCTTAGTTGAGCCTTAGGGGGATTTAATACATATACAAAACCT
>JBIPPH010000033.1:0-23553 GCA_044368575.1 Bacteroidia bacterium | reverse complement strand
ATGCAAGTGTCTTCGAGCCCAGTGTGCTTGACCATAGTAGGATTGACCACGCAAAAACGGCCATTGAATAGGGCGTTCAATAATTTTAATTTTACACCTGTGCCTTGAAACGTTGGCAACACATTGATTTGAGCAGCTTGTATGGCTTGCATAATGGCCTCGTTACTCCAATCGTTGTGTAATTCGATGTGTGAATGGGCTTCACAGGCTTTTTTAAGGTCATCGCTGGGGTTATTGCCGGCAATCACACAACGCATTTTGAGTTTTGGAAAAACCGATTTGGCCAAATACAAGGCTGCATGGTTGTTTTCGCCTACGCCTAAATTACCGTGGTACAAAATGAAGTCGCCTTTCCCGCTTGGCAATTGGGCTTGGTCTTGAGCGTGGAAGGCCGGAATCAAAACTGAATTCTTGTAAGTGGCGTTTAAATACAAATGGTCTGCAGGCGATATGGCCAACACCTTGTTGGCTAGGGCAATAACGGCTTCATATTGTTTGAGATGATCCGCCTCATTTCTGAAAAAGTATTTTTTGAAGTAATTGGTTTCCACTTGCTCCAAATTTTTATAATACTCGTGCTCAATGTTGTGGTTACGGATCAGTTTATAACGCTCTTTGAGTGCTGAATGCCCAATAAAATAGGTGGTGTGCAAGCCTTCAAACAAAATGGCTGCGTTGTCTTTGCATAAATTTTCGAGCAAGGTTTCGTCGTCTCTAGTTGAAACGATATACGGCAAATTGCCCATAAAAGGATTGCGGTATTTGCGGCGCTTGTAATAGTATACTTGCTCACAATATTGCAAGAGTTCTGGCGCTTCAGCTCTGCCATATTCAAAACAATGCAAAGTGATTTTAACCCCTAAGGCATGTAATGATTTTATTTTGTAAAACACATCAATCACGCCACCATAATCTGCCGGATAGGGCACATCAAAAGCGACTATATGCAAGTGTTTTAGGCTCAAATTTGAAAGGCTTTGATAAACAGTTTAGCTTCGTTTTCCCAAGTTAAACTTTGGGCAGCAAACTTAGCGTTTTCTTTTAATTTTTGATGCAATTCAGGTGCAGCTTCCCAAGATTTTAACAACTCAATAAAGGCCTGTTTATCATTCGGAATGCAAACCCCAGATTGATAGCTTTCATTCAAGGCTAAGTATTCAGGTAAGGCAGATGATACCGACGGCACGGCCGCTTGTATGTAATCAAAAAATTTATTGCTCAAAGAGTAATGGTAACTGAGGCTATCAGCAGCTTCTAATAAGTTAAATCCGACGTAAGCCAATGGGGTTATGGCCTTGAGTTCTGCTGGGGTAAGCAAGCCTTTGAAGATTATGTTAGGAATGCCCTTAGCTTGCGTTCTCAACGACTCACTTAAATCACCTTCGCCAATGATCCAACAAGTGTAATTAGGTAAGTCCGGCATGGCCTCAATGAGGGTTTCTAACATTCGGCCTTTGTTCAATGCGCCCTGATAAATGATAATACGTTCATTGCTTGCTTCATTAGAGCTTTTGGTTTGCGCATAGGGCAGATTTCGAATGCTGATAAAGGGTACTTTGTAACGTTCGCTTAGGGCTTTTGCCAAGGCAGGGCCAACGGTTAAATTGAGTTTTGCCTGACGACTGCCAATGCTAACCACCTTATGCCAAATGGCTTTTTTAAATTGTTTGCCACTGAGCTCGGGTACTTCGCTAAAATATTCGTGGGCATCGTATACCATAGGTACGCCTTTTAATTGGCTTAATAACGTAAAGGCAGGAAGGGTGTCTGCATCAACGGCGTAATAGGTGTCGCTGGCTTTAAACAAGAGTTTAAAAAACAATACAAAGTTGTACAACAAATAAAACAAAGGCCCTGTTTGAACGCCAGTTTGTAGGGTGATGATGTGAATGGATTTGCCAGCAAATAAAGTGCTATCAATGCTGCTTGGGCGTTTGGGTCTGTGGTATATATTTACCTGGTATTGGTGTTCAGCAAGTGTATTGGCAATTCGTTGTATGCGCTGGTCTGTGTGTATACTACCAGTGATGCCAATGCTTACGATTTTGTGTGTTGCCAATGCCATAGTCCGTTGCTGTCTTCAGCAACCCAATTCTGTTCTTTTAACCACCGCAATATATGCAAATATTCTGTCCTTTGTTCGCTGTCAATTTGACTTAGTAATTGCTCTAAGGGCATGGCTTGATTTTTCAGTAAAGTTTTGATGTGCTCAAGGCGTTCTGCTTTTTGTTTGTTTGATTGAGCTTCTTTAATGCAAACCTCGCAATAGCCACAATCTTGGCTCATGTGTTCGCCAAAATACTCAACCAATAATTTGGTTCTGCATTGATGCGTGTTCAACACGTAGCGGTTCATAAAGGCTAGTTTTTCGCGGTAACGGGTTCTTAAGAATTCAATTTTGGCTTCTGAAAAACTAATTTTAGGCGCTCTGTTCTCTAACATTAACACATTGGGTTCATTGCTTTGAGCAATGTAATCAACGATATTGGCACTGTGTAATGCTTGTAATTGTTGCTTCACCCAAGCTACTGATTGACCCACTCTTCGCGCAATATCGAATTCATAAATGGGCATGTAAAAATCAAATAAGCCACCATAAGATCTGAGCAAGACTTTTACCAATTCATCAATTTTACTGTGTTGCATTTGCCAGGCATACAGTGCTTCGTATTGGCATAAAATTTTGAGCCTTGATGGCAAATAAAATCCTTCGTTGGTTTGTAAATAGCCCTCTTGTTCTAAGAGCTTAAGACTGTTGTATACCAATGGTATACTGAGTTGATAGTGTTTGGCAAAGGCTTGAATATCGAAGGCATAGGTTTGATGCAAACCAGAGCCAACAGCAATTTTTAAATGGTTGCACAAGAGTTCATATACTCTGCTGATCTGATCAGATGAGGGGTATTTACTCAAACAGTTTTTTTCGTCTTCAATGAAATCACTGGCATGATACAATAATATGGCAAAGGCTTTTTGTCCATCTCTGCCTGCTCTGCCCGCCTCTTGGTAATAGGCTTCAATGCTGTCTGGTTTTTGTTCGTGTATGACCCAACGCACATCAGGTTTGTCTATACCCATTCCAAAGGCATTGGTACACACCATTACCCTAATTTCATTGGTTTTCCATGCGCTTTGTTTGCTCTCTCTTACTTTGTGGTCGAGCCCAGCATGGTAGTAGTCGGCGGCTATGCCATTGTCATTTAAATAGGCTGCAATGTCTGCTGTTTTCCGTCTGTTTTTGACATAGATCAATCCACTGCCTTTGATTTTTTTGCAAAGCTCAAGCAGTTTCTCTCGCTTTTGTTCGCTGTTCTGAACGGCGTAAATTAAATTGGGCCTAGTAAAACTTTTTTGAATCACAACGGCTTGTTTTAATTCCAGTTTGGCAATGATGTCTTTTACTACTTCTGGTGTTGCTGTGGCAGTTAATGCTACACACTGCAAGCCGTCAAACAAGGCTCTGAATTTGGCAATGGCAATATAGGGTGGTCTGAAGTCATAGCCCCATTGTGAAATACAATGCGCTTCGTCTACCGTTAACAAGCTAACAGGCATATGTCTGGCGTAATCTGTAAAGGCTTTTGATGCGAGCCTTTCAGGCGAAACATATAAAAATTTATACTGTCCGTTGACACAGTTTTCTAATTCAAATTCGAGTTCTTTACGGCTCATGCCATTGAATAAAGCCACTGCTTTGATGTCTTTGGCTTTGAGGTTTTCAACTTGGTCTTTCATAAGGGCTACCAAGGGCGTAACCACTATGCACAAGCCTTCGCGCATGAGGGCTGGCACCTGAAAACAAATGGATTTGCCGCCGCCTGTAGGCAATAAGCCTAGGCAATCTTTACCGGCTGCAATGGTATTAACGATGTCTGCTTGCTCTGGTCTGAATTGTTCAAACCCGTAATACGTTTTTAATATGCTTAGAGCCTCTTGCATGCCAATGCGCTAATTTACTAAAAAGAATTGATTGGATAAAAGGCGTTTAAGCAACGAGCACTTCTATGTGGTTGCGGTGCAATTTTACCATGCCGCGCTGTTCCATTTTTTTCAATAAACGCGATATGACTTCTCTGCTTGAATTAAGTTCATTGGCCACTTCTTGGTGAGAAATGTTTAAATGGGTTTGCCCTAGTTGTTCTACTTGTCTTTTAAGGTAAAACTCAAGGCGTTCATCCATGCTTCTAAAGGCGACTTGATCTAAGACTAAAAGGATTTCTTCGAAGCGGTTTTTATAGGTGTTGACTACAAATTCATACCATGATTTAAAGTGGCCCATCCATTGTTCCATTTGTTGCAATGGTATCATTACCACTTCAGCATCTTCTACCACTTTCGCCATGATTTGACTGGTTTCCATTTTGGCCGCACAGATCATAGAGATGGCGCATGCTTGACCAGGTTGTAAGTAATACAACAAGAATTCATTGCCGTCTTGGTCTTCTCTAAAAATTTTGATTTTCCCTTGCAATACCAAAAGGGTGTACTGAATGTACTGACCTGTTTTGATGATGGTATCGCCGGCTTTAAATTGTTTGATGAGCGCGTGCGCTTCAATGTCTTCAATAAGTTGTGGCTCGAAGTTTGGAAAACACTGCTTAACGCTGTTCATGTTAGGCCGCTTTGATGTTGTCTAAATCAGCAAGTTTGCTAACTACCATGTCTGCCGTAATGGTGATGGCCTTTTCTTTTGAAGATGGGGCATCGTACATCACATCAAGCATAAGCTTTTCGCAAATGGTTCTTAAACCTCTAGCACCTAATTTGAATTCAACGGCTTTACTAACGATTAAGTCAATGGCCTTTTTATCAAATTCCAATTCAATACCTTCTAAAGCCAATAGTTTGATGTACTGTTTGAGTAAAGCGTTTTTAGGTTTGAGTAAAATGTTGTGCAAGGCGTTTCTATCCAATGGTTGTAAAAACGTTAGCATTGGCATTCTACCGATGATTTCTGGAATCAAACCAAATGATTTTAAATCAGATGGGGCAATTTGTTCGAACAGTTCTGTTTCGGCAATTTTGGTTTTCTTGTTGCTAGAAAAACCGATTGCAGAGGTATTCAAACGCTTGGCAATGATTTTCTCAATGCCATTGAACGCGCCGCCACAAATGAACAATATGTTCTTAGTATCGATTTTAACAAACTTTTGATCAGGATGCTTTCTGCCACCTTCAGGGGCAATGTTGGCAATAGTACCTTCAAGTAATTTTAATAAGCCTTGTTGAACGCCTTCGCCACTCACATCTCTGCTGATAGATGGGTTATCGCCTTTGCGGGCAATCTTATCTATCTCATCAATATATACTATGCCTTTTTCTGTTGATGTGGCATCGTAGTTACTGGCTTGATACAGTCTTGAAATAACACTTTCAACGTCTTCTCCAACATAACCAGCTTCAGTTAAAACAGTTGCATCTGCTATGCAAAATGGCACGTTGAGTATTTTAGCAAGTGTTCTGACTAAAAGGGTTT
Source organism: Bacteroidia bacterium (assembly GCA_044368575.1). Taxonomy (GTDB): domain Bacteria; phylum Bacteroidota; class Bacteroidia; order NS11-12g; family UBA955; genus JABMMZ01. Next base: position 18,077 of record JBIPPH010000033.1, on the reverse strand, counting down.
TGCCAGTACCGGTCTCACCCACCATTAAGACGTTTGATTTTTCAATTTCAATGTCTTCTTTTTCTGCCGGATTGAGTATGCGTTTGTAGTGGTTGTAAATGGCCACTGACAAAACCTTTTTAGCTTGGTCTTGACCAATCACATATTCATCTAAATGCGCCTTGATTTCATGCGGTTTAAGCAGTTTGATGGGCGCTGCAGCTTGGGTGTTTTTCTTTTGTTTTTGATGCGTGCCAATTTCTACATCTACAATTTTAGAGGCTTGCTCAACACAAGCATCACAAATATTGGCTTCAATGCCAGAGATGAGCATAGTGGCTTCGTCTTTTGGTTTCCCACAAAACGAACAAAATGAACCGGTTTTTTTACTTGCCATTATTTAGCGTCTTTGCTTCTAACAAGCACTTCATCAACCATGCCATAGGCTTTGGCTTCTTCTGAGGTCATCCAGTAGTCTCTGTCGCTGTCTTTTTCAACTTTTTCAAATGGTTGACCACTGTGAAGTGAAATGATGTCGTATAATTCTTTCTTCAATTTTGAAATTTCACGGTAAGTGATTTCAATTTCTGTTGCCTGACCTTGAACACCGCCCAATGGTTGGTGAATCATGATACGGCTGTGCTTTAAGGCAGTTCTTTTGCCTTTTTCACCGGCGCACATTAACACAGCAGCCATACTTGCAGCCATACCTGTACAGATGGTGCTAACATCAGATGGAATGTATTGCATAGTGTCGTAAATGCCTAAACCAGCGTATACACTGCCACCAGGACTGTTAATATAAATTTGAATGTCGCGGTTTGGGTTTGAACTTTCTAAAAACAACAATTGACCCATTACGATATTGGCCACTTCGTCGTTGATTGGCACACCCAAAAAGATGATTCTGTCCATCATCAATCTTGAGAAAATATCCATAGCCGCAATGTTCAGAGGGCGTTCTTCAATAATGTTTGGTGTAAGATTGGTGATTCCGGATGGAGTGGCGCTGTTAATGTAGCGGTCTACCATCAAGCTGTTTAAGCCTAAATGCTTAGTAGCATATTTTTTAAATTCATCTCCGTGGTTCATACTGGTTTAATTTACAAAGTTTATACAAATGTACTTTTTAAGACAAAAAGGCACAAATTAATATTTGCGCCTTTGAGTATCATGAATAACAATTCAATACCTGAATTGTTTGGATAGCTTAGTGTTGATGTTGGTGATTGTGTTCTTCAATCATTTTGTAGAACTCGTCAATGCTTACTTTCTTCTCGTTGAAAGTAACAATGGTCTTAACCTGGTTGTATACTTTTCTGCGGATGGCGATGTCATTCATTTGTTCTACATAATCGCGCTTTTTAAGACTGTCGTCGCTGAATTTTTTCACGAATTCGAAGTCAGGATTTTGCAAGCCGTAGTTTCTGAACAATGATAGGGTATAGCCCATAGAAGCGTCTTCGATGTCTTGCTTTTCAATGCTGATATTGAATTGAGCAGCAGCTTTTTCGCGGATCAAAATGTCTTTCAATACTTTTGATTCGTTGATGTAACGGTCGTCAATGTTTTCAGCATTGTAATGCTCTTCTTTATTGCTCATTAACCAGCGTTTTAAGAAGGCGTCAGGCAATGGCACATTGTGCTTGTCTGCCAATAAGTGAGTGATCATGTGCTCAACTTGTTGGTCGCTTTCTGATTGGTAATAAGTTTCTAAATTTTCTTTGATTTTTTGTTTGAAAGCGTCAAGGTCAGCGACTGCGCCTTCGCCCATTACTTTATCAAATAAAGTTTGATCAACTGCAGCAGGCATTTGACGTTTGATGTCAGTGATGATAATGCTGAAGTTAGGATTTAAGTCAGCAGCAGCTTCTTGGCTAATACCAAGCGTACTGGCTACCATGGCTTTGTTGTCGTTGAATACTTTGTTGATGTCAAGGGTTAACTTGGCGTCTTTAGCACAACCTACTAACGCTTTTTTAGTGCTGTCATCTTGAATCAACTCAGCAGTTAATGAAATGTCTTTGTTAGCAACGCCGCCTTCAAGCACTTCGCCATTGGCGTTTAATTCACTTACTTGAGCGTAGATGATGTCTTTTTCTTCAGCTTTATCTACTGAGTCTAAGTTGCCATAACGCTTAGCCAATGATTCAATTTCTTTATCTACTTCGCTGTCGTCAACTGTGATAATGTATTTGTCCATTTTGTCTTTAGCACTGATGTTAAAGTCAAATTGAGGGGCTAAACCTAAATCAAAAGCAAAGGTGAAGTTTTCGCCATTTTCAATGTCGATGTCTGAGGTTTCACGCTCACTAGGCAATGGTTGTGCAATGATGTCGATTTTGTTGTCTTGTAAGTAGTCGTATAAACCTTTGCTGGCTAAACGGTTAATTTCGTCTGCCAATATGCTTTTGCCATAAAGATTTTTGATCATTGACATTGGCGCAGTGCCAGGTCTAAAGCCTTTTAATACAGCTTGTTTTTGGTGTTTTTTAAGTTCTTTTTCAACTGAAGGCGCGTAGTCTTCTTTTACCATTTTAACAATTAAGGTGGCGTTTAGATCGTCGATTTTATTGAAGTTTACTTCCATTTTTGATGGGTTTTTTTACAGTATTTATATAATACAAAGAGCCTCGTTAAAGGCTCGAAGTATCTTTGACATTGTTTGTGCGGATGAAGGGACTCGAACCCCCACGCCTTTCGGCACCAGATCCTAAGTCTGGCACGGCTACCAATTACGCCACATCCGCTTGAATCATCAAAGGCATCTGCGCCCTTTAAAATTCAGGGCTGCAAAGATATTATTTTGCGCTAAATAAAAAAAATAAATTTCGGGAGGGGAGGTGTAGTAGGCGCAATCACTATAGCTACTCCTAATGCTCATCATTTTAGCATCGTTGTTCTAGTGACATTTATAAAGATTAGAGGAATGTCAAAAGCATATTGAAAGCCACTACCAATCATACCATAATTTCTCTATTTTTGCTACGCGCTAGCAGAAGCAATTAACCATGGCAGTATTGAGTTCAATGATGGGTTGGTATTTTAGGAAACGCATGTTGAGTATTGAACATGGGCTGAAGCATGCGGCTGAAACTCAGCACAAGGTGCTTAAGCGTTTGATTGATGATGCCAAAGACACAGAGTGGGGCAAACAATTCGATTACCGATCTATAAAATCCTATTCAGATTTTAAACAAAGGGTACCTATTCAAGATTACGACAGCCTAAAACCTTACATAGAAAAAGTCATGAAAGGCGAGGTGAATGTTTTGTGGCCAGGCGAAATTATTTGGTTTGCCAAAAGCAGTGGCACCACCAACGACAAAAGCAAATTCATACCAGTCAGTTTTGAAACCCTTGATGAATGCCATTTTCAAGCCGGTAAAGATGTCTTAACTTACTACTGTTTAAACGTAGCAGATACCACCGTATTTGATGGTAAAGGTTTGCTCATAGGCGGCAGTCATAAAATCAATACCCTCAATGACCATACTTTTTATGGCGACTTAAGTGCGGTCTTGATGAACAACATGCCAGTATGGGCCAATTTGCTCAAAACCCCTGATTTGTCTATAGCCCTAATGGACGATTGGGAATTGAAAATTGAAAAGATGGCTGAGCAAGTCATTCAAGAAAATGTAACCAGTATTTCTGGTGTGCCCACTTGGACCATCGTTTTACTCGAGAAATTAATGGCCATGAAAGGCGTCGATAACGTATCAGATGTATGGCCAAATTTGCAATTGTACATTCACGGAGGTGTCAGTTTTACGCCCTATACAGAAAAATTTAAAAAGCTCATTGCCAATCCAAATATGAAGTATTTGGAGACCTATAACGCGAGCGAAGGCTTTTTCGGTCTGCAAAGCGACTTGAACCAATCTGACATGCAATTGATGCCAGATTATGGCATTTTTTATGAGTTCATAAAAGTCAATGACTTGGGCGAAAATGAACAGAACGCTTGCAGTATAGACGACATTGAAGTAGGGGTCAATTACGCGGTATTGATCAGTAACAGCAGTGGCCTATGGCGCTACCAATTAGGCGACACCATATGCTTTACAAGCAAAGATCCTTACCGTTTTCACATCACTGGCAGAACCAAATTGTTCATGAATGCATTTGGCGAAGAAGTCGTTATAGACAATGCTGAAAAAGCCATTGCTCACGCCTGTAAAATCACTGACAGCAAGGTCAGAGAATATACAGCGGCACCCATCTATATGGACCAAACCGATCAAGCAGGTCATGAATGGTTAATAGAATTTGAAACCGCACCACACAATTTAGAAACTTTTACTCTCGCCTTAGACGCCAAACTCAAGGAAGTCAATTCTGATTACGAAGCCAAGCGCCATAAAGACATAGCCCTCAAATTACCACGGGTAAAATCTATGCCCAACAATACCTTTTACAATTGGATGAAACAAAAAGGGAAACTAGGTGGTCAAAACAAAGTGCCGCGTTTAAGCAATAACCGCCAGGTACTCGAAGAAATTCTTAAGATGCAATCGCATTAGCATAAAAAAACCCTGACCAAACAGCCAGGGTTAATGTGCCCACGACAAGATTCGAACTTGCACATCCATAGGACACCACCCCCTCAAGATGGCGTGTCTACCAATTCCACCACATGGGCGTGAAACGGCTGCAAAAATAAAGGCTTAGGCTTAATTAAAAAAATAAGGCCAAAAAATCATCAGGCCAATAATTGCTGCAACAGCAGAAACCAATAACACAGCGGCAGCACTTAAATCTTTGATTTGACCAGACAATGGATGTTGTTCAAGACTTATTCTATCAACTGTTTTTTCGACAGCGGTATTCATGGTTTCAAAACCCAAAACCATACCAATACACAAGAGCAGCATAGTCCAATCATGGCGGCTTACCTTCAACCAAATACCAACCATAACCACCAATGAAGTAGATACCAAATGCCATTTAAAATGGCGTTCTTTTAAAACCATCTTTAAGCCTGAAAAGGCAAAACCAATGGAATGTTTAAAGCTCGGTTTTTGCATGGTTTCAAAAATAATAGGGTTTCTCTTTATTCTGCATTTTATTTACATTTGCCTTTATGAAATCGTTTGTTGCATTATTGGCTTCATGTACTTTACTACTATTAGCCTGCAAGGAAATTCCGCCTTATATTGACTACACGGTGCCAGTGCCCAGCAAAGACACATCTTATATTGCTAGCTCAGTACCACCAGCTCAACACAAAGCCGTTTTAATCGAAGATATTACCGGTGTAAGATGCAATAATTGCCCACAAGCTGCACAACAAGCAGCTGCTATTCAAACCGCTAAAACCGAAGACAGCGTAGTTGTGATGGCATTGTACTCTGCAGATTACAATAGTTTCTTAACCTCTCCTTGGGGTGCCCCATTTCCAGATTTAAACTCACCATACAGTAATCAATTGTTAAGCCAATTAGGTGCCCCTTTGGGTTTGCCAAGTGGTTACATTGACCGTGCTAAAAATGGTTCTCAAACAGTAAAATACACTCCTTATACCAATTGGAGTAATTATGTCAATCAACGTCTCAGAGATTCAACGCCAGTTAATATTGAACTGAGCAAAACCTTAAGTGGCAGAAATCTCATTCTTAAAATGAAATTGGTTTACACAACTGCTGTAACGGAAAAACACAAATACGCCTTGTATTTAACTGAGTCTGGAATCAAGAGTAAACAAGCAACTGCTGCCACCTATGATGACAACTACCTGCACAACCATGTCTTAAGATATGCGTTTGGCAATGCTGTTGGCAATGACCTAACCAAATCATTAGTAGTTGGTAGAACTTTCGAAAAAATCATCGACTATACTGTGCCTTTAGATTATGATATCAGTAAATGTCATATTGTATGTGTAGTGATTGATGATGCTACAGATGCAATAGTAAACGTCAGAGAACTAAAATTGTAATATGGATTGGCGCAGTGCTGCTAAAGGTTTTCAGCAGTATTTACAATTAGAGAAATCGCTGTCTAAAAACAGCATTTCTGCCTACTTGCACGATGTGCGCTATTTCGAACAATACCTCATTCAAGAACAAAATGCATTGGGCCCTGTGGGGGTTCAATACGAGCATTTATTAGGCTTTGTAAACGCCTTGAACCAAGCGGGCGTAGCGGCTATGAGTCAGGCCAGAATGATCAGTGGCTTGAGGGCTTTTTATAAATATTTATTGTTAGAAGATGTGTTGCAAAATGATCCAACACAATTTTTAGAAATGCCCAAATTAGCACGCAAATTACCTGAGGTGCTTAGCTTACAAGAAATCGATCAAATGTTAGGGGTTATAGATATGTCAAAACCCATGGCACATAGAGACAAAGCCATTATCGAAACGTTGTTCAGCTGTGGCTTAAGGGTAAGTGAATTAGTAGGTTTGCATGTGTCTGATGTCTTTTTCAAAGATGAGTTTGTGAAAGTAACTGGTAAGGGTAACAAAGAACGATTGGTGCCCATTGGCGATACAGCCCTTAAAGCCTTAGGACTTTATATCGATCAGGTAAGGATGCACATGAAAGTACAAAAGAAATTTGAAGACACTGTGTTTTTAAATGTGATGGGCACGGCCTTCAGTAGAATTTCTGTGTTTAAATTGATCAAGCAATTGGCACAAAAAGCAGGCATACACAAAACCATTAGTCCGCATACGTTCAGGCATTCGTTTGCAACCTGTTTAGTGGAAGGCGGTGCAGACTTAAGAGCCGTCCAGCAAATGTTGGGGCATGAAAGCATTACCACTACAGAAATATACACGCATTTAGATAGGCGCTATCTTCAAGAAACCATTACTTTGTACCATCCAAGGTCAAAAGCACATTTAAAACAATCCATTTAGAACATACCCATTAGCAGCTCTTCTGCTTTGGTATTGTTGAAGTATTTTGGCACATCAAACTGTTGAATCACTGCTTCTATATCAGCTTGAAAATGTTTGCAGCCAATCAAAGCTTTTTCAATCTCTTCTTTGTCGTTGATGTTAAAGAAATCGCCGTGGAATTTAGCTTCTTCAATAAGGCCTTTTACCACATTCAAATAGATTTCAATGTGTCCGCCCTCGGTTTTGATCAATTTTTGAAAGGTGTATTTTGGTGAGTAACCAAAGTTCCATTCCCAACTGCTGTATTTCTCTTTAGCCAAGGTTTGAATGGCAGCTATATCTGCCTCCGTTAATTCGTAAAAGCGCGCATGGCTGTTTTCTTTAGCAATGTGTTCTACGATTTTATTATAAAAAGCAGTTACCTCCATAGGTTCAGGCAAATGACTGCTTATATTAGTCACTCTACTGCGCACAGATTTTACCGCCTTATCTTGAAACTTTAAAGGATTCACTTTTAAGGCTGCTGATAAATCAGCAATCTGACTAGCAAATAACAAAGTGCCATGGTGTAAAATGCGTTTTTTCTGATGGTAAATATGCTCAGCATTACCGCTGAACTTCATCCCATCAATCAATAAATCATTGCGGCCACTGAACTCGGCATTTACCCCCATTGATTTTAATACCTCAATGATGGGCATACAAAAATGCTTGAAGTCAATTTTGATATCGTCTGCGGTTTGAGCATTATTAATAAAGGTAAAATTGAGGTTACCCAAATCGTGAAAAACTGCGCCACCACCTGATAAGCGTCTAACTACCTTAACCCCATTGTTTTGAATGTGTTCTAAATTGATTTCAGCCAAGGTGTTTTGGTGTTTGCCCACAATAACGGCGTTTTCATTGCGCCACAACATGAAAATATTATCGTCAAATTGTTTCAGCAAATACTCTTCTGCTGCCATATTGAAATACGGATCGTTGTGGTGGTTTTGAATGATTAACATTGCCGCAAAAATACCAATTTAACTATAGATCCAAAGCGGCCTTTGAAGATTCTCTTGAATTATAAAAAAAATTGATGTTTATCTTGTTTTAATAGTCAAGATAAGAATGTATTTTTGCCCCCGTTATGATTTTTGAACTAACAGAAGAACAATTAGCTGTACAACAAGCTGCTAGGGATTTTGCTCAAACAGAGTTATTACCTGGTGTAATTGAAAGAGACAACAATCAAGAGTTTCCTTACGAGCAAATTAAAAAGCTCGGTGAATTGGGCTTCTTGGGTATGATGGTTGATCCAAAATACGGTGGCAGTGGCATGGATACTGTCAGTTATGTATTGGCTATGGAAGAGTTAAGTAAGGTAGACGCCTCTGCATCAGTAGTGGTATCTGTTAACAACTCTTTAGTATGTTGGGGACTTGAAACTTTTGGTTCAGAAGAACAAAAAATGAAATACTTAGTGCCTTTGGCTAAAGGGGAAGTACACGGTGCTTTTTGCTTAAGCGAACCAGAAGCTGGTAGTGATGCTACTTCACAAAGAACCACTGCAATTGATATGGGTGACTACTACTTGTTGAACGGTACTAAAAACTGGATCACCAACGGTAACACTGCCTCTACTTATATCGTTATTGCTCAAACCAATGTTGAAGCTGGCCACAGAGGCATCAATGCATTCATCGTTGAAAAAGGCATGGAAGGTTTTGTAGTTGGTAAGAAAGAAGATAAAATGGGTATCAGAGGTAGTGACACACACTCTTTGATGTTCACGGATGTTAAAGTGCCGAAAGCCAACAGAATTGGTGAAGATGGTTTCGGTTTCAAATTCGCTATGAAGACCCTTACTGGTGGTAGAATTGGTATTGCTGCTCAAGCTTTAGGTATAGCCAGCGGTGCTTATGAATTATCGCTTAACTATTCTAAAGAAAGAAAAGCATTCGGTACAGAAATCAAAAACCACCAAGCCATTCAATTCAAATTGGCTGATATGGCAACCGAAATTGAAGCGGCTCGTATGTTGTGTTTAAAAGCTGCTTGGTTGAAAGACCAACATGCTGATTACGGTAAAGCCAGCAGTATGGCCAAATTGTTCTCTTCAGAAGTGGCTATGAAAACCACAGTTGAAGCAGTTCAAATTCACGGCGGTTACGGATACGTTAAAGAATACCACGTAGAACGTTTAATGCGCGATGCTAAAATCACTCAGATTTATGAAGGTACCAGTGAAGTACAAAGAGTGGTTATCGCTAGAGACATTCTAAAATAATCAGAATTTTTGAGTCAACAGTTCAGTGTTAACTGGCAGTTGATATAAAAATACATTGAGCCAAGCTTTGATCAATTCACTGCTGTTGGCTTCAACAATAGTCATTAAAAGGGTTTGATCATCTGCATCGAGCCCTTTTTTTATGAGGCGAACATCCTGCAATCTACCCGCTTTAAATTCTAATTCGAGTTGGGTTCTAAGTCCATTACGCTCACCTATAATTTGAATAGGCAGTTGGACTTTTTCCTCAAAGCCAATGATTAATCCATAATAATCAAAAACTGGAATCATTTTGTTAATGCAACAAAGGTAATTAAAAGTCGCTTTTGTTGAATTTTTTTGTTCAAAATTTCATCATAATTACCCACCTGGGTCAGTTAGGTCTTGTCAGGCCCTCAAAACCACTGTGCTTAAATATCACTATCAAAACATTGATAATCAGATTGTTGTATTAATGTTAAAAAATAGTTTTCAACAAAGTGGAGAAAAGTGGGGGAAAGTGGATTTTTTGAATTTATTTTACAACATTATTTCATAAAACGGCATGGCTAGGTTTATCGGAGAGTTTGAATGTAAAATTGACAACAAGGGTAGAATCATTCTGCCTGCCAAGTTGCGTTCGCAAATTCCAGACAAGGATGCCAAGGCCATGGTCATCAACAGAGGATTTGAAAAGTGTTTGGTCTTGTATACTTCACAAGATTGGCAAATGGAAACCAGTAAATTGGAAGTCCTAAATGATTTTAATCGCGCCGCCAGAAAATTCATCAGACAGTTTAACAATGGTGCCAACATAGTACCCATTGATGCCAATAGCCGTATCAATATTCCCAACAATTTAATTGAATACGCAGCGCTCAAAAGCGAAGTGATTGTATCATGTTACAACCACAAAATTGAGATCTGGGATAAAGCGCATTACGAAGCAGAATTAAAATTTGACGACCAAGAGTTTGCTCGCATGGCGGAGGAACTCATGGGCAATAACAACCCTTCATCCTCTTCCTTGAACAATGAGCAATGAGACCTACCACATACCCGTTATGTTGGATGAGTGCATTCAAGGCCTCAACATAAAAGAAGACGGCGTTTATGTGGATGTTACCTTTGGCGGCGGCGGGCATTCCAAAGCCATACTCAACAAACTTGGCCCAAAAGGTAAACTCATAGCATTTGATCAGGATCAAGATGCTGCAAATAATAGACCTGCAGATGAGCGATTGGTTTTTGTTCAACACAATTTTAAGTACCTCAAGCAATTCTTAAAGTATTTGAATGTTGTGCCAGTAGATGGCATTCTTGCAGATTTGGGTATTTCGTCTTATCAAATTAATGAAGCCAGCAAGGGATTTGCTCACCGTTTTGATGCGCCATTGGATATGCGCATGGATCAGAGCAATTCAGTAACAGCAGCCCAGATTATTAATACCTATTCTGAAAAGGCTTTGCTGAATATTTTCAACCATTATGGTGAAATAAAAAACACCTATAAATTGGTCCAAGTCATTTTAGAAAAACGCTCACATAAACCGATACACAGCATTGCTGAATTTAAGGCTGCCATTGCATCATGCACGCCTGCCAAAGAAGAAAGTAAATATTTATCACAAGTGTTTCAAGCCTTGCGCATTGAAGTGAATCAAGAGCTTAAGGCACTTGAGCAATTTTTGACTGATGTACACAGTGTATTGCCAATAGGTGGTCGTTTGGTGGTAATGAGTTATCACTCACTTGAAGACCGCATGGTTAAAAACCTAATACAAACCGGCAATGTTGAAGGCGACTTAGAAAAAGATTTTTTTGGCAACAAACATTTGGCATTTAAAGCCATCAACAAAAAGCCAATACTACCAAGCCAACAAGAATTAGAAATCAATAAGCGCTCCAGAAGTGCCAAACTAAGAGTAGCAGAAAAAATTTGAATAAGTTTAGAGAGAACATAGCGCCTGAACCAAGTAAGCCTCAAGTTCAAATGGGAGAGCAAACAGAAGAAATGCTTAACAAAGCTTCTAACTTCTCTTTCTTCATTCCTAAAGATAACTTGAGAGATTTAATGCCACCTATTTTAATTGGTGTGGCCTTAATAGTGGTATACATTTCTTTATCGCATTTTCATGTCAAGAGCTTAAAAGAAAAAGAGCAACTAAAAGGTGAATTGAATGAGTTGCGCTCAGAATACATCAGTGTCAAAAGTCATTTGATGAAAGAAAGCAATCAAAGTGCCGTGGCCAAAAGACTAAACACAATTGGCATCAATGAACTCCGAACCCCTCCTGTTATTATAGAAGTTAAACCGACCAAAAAGTGAATTTAAAAAAGGCCATATTGTTGCGTTCATGGATTGCATTTGCACTAGTGCTTTTGCTTGCCCTGGCAGTTGTATGGCAAATTGCAGAATTGCAATTCACTCAAAAGGACAAATATATTTCTATCAGTAAGAATCAAAGTACAAAGTGGCGCGAAATACAAGCTTCAAGAGGTAATATCTATGCAGAAGACGGTAGCTTATTGGCAACCAGTATTCCTAAGTATGAACTCAGAATGGACACCAAAGTGGAGACTGTACCAGACGATACGTTTTACCGTTATGTGATGCCATTGTCTACTTTAATGGCTCAACATTTTACAGAACGCAATGCATTAGAATGGCGCAATTATTTGGTGAGTGCTCGCAAAAGAGGAGATCGTTATTTACTGCTCAAGCGCGATGTTGATTACACCACAGCAAAAGCTATGGCTACTTGGCCAATCTTTAATTTGGGCAAGTACAAAGGTGGTTTCATTAAGATAGAAAAATTCAAACGCGAATTGCCTTTTGGTTGGTTGGCCATGAGAACCATAGGGTATTCCAACGATGCAGGTGTTAAAGTGGGCTTAGAAGGTTCATACGATAGTTTATTAACTGGCACGGTTGGTAAACGTTTGGAACAACGTATTTACGGCGGTGTATGGAAACCAGTTGAAGATGGTGAAGAAACCGAACCACACAATGGGTTAGATGTTTATACAACCATAGACATCAATATTCAAGACGTGGCCGAAAGCGCTTTGCAGCGTTGCATGATCAACAACAATGCAGATAGAGGATGCGCCATATTAATGGAAGTTGAAACGGGGGCGATAAAAGCCATTGCCAATTTAACTAAGAATCAAGACAATACTTACACAGAATCCGACAACTATGCCATCAACGATTTCAGTGATCCAGGTTCTACCTTTAAGTTGATCAGTGCCATGGCATTGCTAGAAGATAAGCGCATTAAAGTGAGTGATACCATAGACATCAATTGGGGTAACTATGATCAAACGCTTAAGATGGAAGACTCACATCCGCACCCTATGCGCTTTGCCAGTTTCCAATACATTTTTGAAAATTCAAGTAATATAGGAATAGGCAGAACAGTTCAAAAGCACTATAAAAACAATCCCAATCAGTTTGTTAAATATGCTATGAACTTGGGCTTAGATAAACCCTTTTTGTTTGACATTAAAACTAGACGATCGCCATTATTCAAAACCCCAAAGAGTAAAACTTGGAGCCATTTGTCTTTATCACACATGAGTATAGGCTATGAAATGGAAGTGAGTCCTTTACAAATGTTATCCGTTTACAATGCTGTGGCCAATAATGGTAAACTCATGAGGCCGTATTTGGTGAGTGAAGTCAAATCATTTGGTCAAGTGGTTAAACACACTACGCCACAAGTATTGAATCCAAAAGTTTGCTCAGATTCAACGCTCAAACAGTTGCGTTTCTTATTGGAATCTGTAGTACAAAATGGTACTGGTAAAAGTTTAAAAGGTTTGGATTATACAGTAGCCGGCAAGACAGGTACAGCTCAAATAGCCAGACCAGATGGTAGAGGATATGATGAGCGCATGCACAAGGCTTCGTTTGTTGGTTATTTCCCTGCAGATAAACCAAAATACAGTTGTATAGTAGTGATCAACACACCATCTGCCAATTATTATGGTGGTTCTTTAGCGGGTCCTGTTGTAAAAGAAATTGCAGACAAAATTTACAGTACAAATTTGAGTTTACACAAGCCATTAAAAACAGGTAAAATTCCAAGCTTACCTGAGGTTAAAAATGGCAATCGCCAAGATATTAAATACGTACTCAACAACATTGGCATAAGCAGTCATCAAATACAAGGGTCTGCAGAAGGTGAATGGGTAAAGAGCGAGTACAATGTTCAATCACTCAACTTAATTGAGATTCCGGTTGATGTTCAACTGGTGCCAGATGTAAAAGGCATGGGCCTACGCGATGCCCTATATCTATTAGAAAACAGAGGTTTAAAAGTTCAAGTTCAAGGCTATGGTCATGTGGTGTATCAATCATTATTGGCCAATGCAAAAGTGGTTAAAGGAGCCACAATACTATTGCAATTACAACCATGAGTCATTCCTTAAAACATATTGCTAATTACAAGGGTATAAAGGCCATACACGGACCTTCAGACCAAAACATTTCTGCATTGATTTTGGACTCAAGAAAAGTAGAAACTGGCAGTCTGTTTTTTGCGGTCAAGGGTGTGAGCATTGATGCGCATCAATTCATTCCTAAGGCCATTGAGATGGGCGCTGTTGCTATTGTTTGTAGTGATTTGCCAAGTGTGCTTGTTCCACAGGTTACTTATATTGAAGTGGACGATGTACAACAATCAGTGGGCTACTTTGCCAATGCATATTACGAACACCCGTCGAGTCAAATGACTTTAGTGGGCGTTACCGGTACCAATGGCAAAACCAGTACCTGTACGATGTTGTACGAGTTGTTTACATCTTTGGGTTATCACTGTGGTTTGATCAGTACTGTTGAATACAAGATTGGTAAAACCACTTATAACAGCACACATACTACGCCTGACCCAATTACCTTATCTGCCTTGATGGCTCAAATGCGCGATGCAGGTTGTACCTATTGTTTTATGGAAGTGAGCTCACATGCGGTGGTGCAAGGCCGAATTAATGGATTGCATTATGCTGCAGCGGTGTTCACCAACATTACCCACGACCATTTGGATTACCATAAAACTTTCGAGAATTATATCAAAGCCAAGAAACAATTCTTTGATCAATTGGATGATACCGCCGTTGCCATTACCAATAAAGATGATCGCAATGGCATGGTGATGTTGCAAAATACTAAAGCCACTAAATACAGTTATGCCTTACAATCACCTGCTGATTTTACTTGCAAGATTTTAGAAAGTGATTTTGAAGGGCTCTTGTTAAAAATTGATCAAGAAGATACCTGGTTCAATTTGGTTGGCAAATTCAACGCCTATAATTTACTAGCAGTCTACTCAACAGCGTTTTTATTAGGTATTGACAAATACGATATCCTCACCCATTTGTCAAAACAAGGCAAGGTAAATGGTCGCTTTGAAGTGTATAGAAGTCAAGCTGGTAGAATTGGTATAGTAGATTATGCCCATACGCCAGATGCCTTAGAGAATGTGCTCAGTACGATACAAGCCATTCGCAGTAAAAATGAACAATTAATTACAGTAGCAGGTTGCGGTGGCGACAGAGATAAAGATAAGCGCCCAATCATGGGAAAAGTTTGTGCTCAAAAAAGTGATAAAGTCATTTTGACCAGCGATAACCCAAGATCTGAAGACCCGAATGCCATCATTCAAGACATGCAAAAAGGGGTAGAGCCAAGTGATTATAAAAAAGTGATGAGCATAGTTGACCGCGCTGAAGCCATTAAAACCGCTGTCATCATGAGTCAACCAAGAGACATCATTTTAATAGCCGGTAAAGGGCATGAAACCTATCAAGAAATTAACGGTATTAAACATCCATTCGACGACAGACAAATACTCATTAACCTATTCAAAGATTTTTAAAACATGCTGTACCATTTTTTTACATATCTCGATCAACAATATGACGTATGGGGCCTAGGTGTATGGAAATACATCACCTTTAGAATGGGTTTAGCGGTGATATTATCGCTTACCATTTCAGCGGTATTTGGCAGACGTCTGATCAATGCATTGCATAAAATGCAAGTATCAGAAACCATTAGAGATTTAGGTTTAGCGGGCGAGGACAAAAAGAAAGGTACGCCTACTATGGGCGGATTAATCATGTTGGGGGCCATTTTAATTCCAACATTGCTCTTGGCCAGATTGAACAATGTATATGTATTGCTCATGATCGCGGTAACCATACTGACTGGTCTGATTGGCTTTATAGATGATTACATCAAAGTCTTTAAAAAAGACAAAGAAGGCTTATCTGGGAGATTCAAAATATTGGGTCAGATAGTGGTTGGATTAGTGGTTGGATTAACCCTGTATTTTAACAAAGCCGTGGTGGTTACCAAACATTATACGGTCAAACAAGCTGTTGAAAATCAACTTGACACGGCGCACATGCAAAGCCGAATGATTCAAGGGCAGTTGTACTATACTGAAAACGAAAAATCACTTAAAACCACTATACCATTTTTTAAATTTTCAGAGTTTGATTACAACAGTATTTCAGACGCAGTTGGTTTGAACAGTGATTACGCTTGGATCATTTATGTTTTGGTGGTTATATTCATCATTACAGCGGTGTCAAACGGTGCTAACATTACTGATGGTATTGATGGTTTAGCGGCAGGCACGTCAGCCATTATTGGTACAACTTTAGGCTTATTCGCCTTTGTGTCTGGTAATATTTTATTGGCCAATTACTTGAACATCATGTACATTCCATTCCTCGGCGAATTGTTTGTATTTGCCGGTGCTTTTGTAGGGGCTTGTATAGGTTTCTTGTGGTACAACAGTTACCCAGCTCAAGTCTTTATGGGTGATACAGGAAGCTTAATGTTGGGCGGTGTTATTGCAGCCCTTGCTATTATAGTGCGCAAAGAACTTTTAATCCCTATTCTATGTGGTATTTTCTTAGTAGAGAATTTGAGTGTCATGATACAAGTGACATACTTCAAATACACTAAGAAAAAATACGGAGAAGGCAGACGCATTTTCTTGATGTCGCCTATTCACCACCATTATCAAAAGAAAGGATTTCACGAAGCTAAAATCGTTACCAGATTTTGGATCATAGGCATCATACTCGCTGTATTAACCATTATCACACTAAAACTAAGATAAGTCATTTTGAGCAAACGAATCGTCATATTAGGAGCAGGTGAGAGCGGAACTGGTTGTGCTGTTTTAGCGCAAAAGCAGGGCTTTGATGTGTTTGTATCTGATGCAGGTAGCATTAAAGACAAATACATTCAAGAGCTTTCAGCTGCTGGTATTGCATTTGAATCTGGTGCTCATACAGCTGATTTGATTTTAAATGCAGACGAAATCATTAAAAGCCCAGGTATTCCTGATAAGGCTGAGATGGTTAAAAAAGCCATTGAAAAGGGCATTCCTATCATTTCTGAAATTGAGTTTGCCAATAGGTATACAACAGCCAAACACATTGCGATAACAGGTACTAATGGCAAAACCACAACCACCATGTTGTGTTACCACATGTTAAAAAAGGCAGGATTCAATGTGGGCTTAGGCGGCAATGTTGGTAAGAGCTATGCGCGCCAAGTGGCAGAAGATCATTACGATTATTATGTCTTAGAATTGAGCAGTTTTCAATTAGACAACACTTACCATTTTAAACCGCATGTTGCCATACTATGTAACATTACACCAGATCATTTAGATCGCTATAACTACGATCTCAAACTTTATATCAATTCTAAGTTTAGAATTTGTATGAATCAGACTGCCGAAGACTACTTCATTTATTGCGCTGATGATCCCATTACCAATGAGCACATGAAAGATTACAAGATTCAGGCTCAGTTGCGTCCATTCTCATTTTATACCGAGCAAACCAGCGGCGCTTACGTACACGAAAAACAATTTAACCTATTATACAATTTACCTAAAACCTCTAATCAATTACTCACTATGTTCATTAACGATTTTGCCTTAAAAGGCATTCACAACAGCTACAACAGTATGGCTGCTGCCATTGCTGCCAATGTGCTCAACATTAACAAAGATGTTATCCGCGAAAGTCTGATAGATTTTCAAAATGTGGAGCACCGTTTGGAATACGTTGCCACCGTTGGTGGTGTCGATTTCATTAACGACAGCAAAGCCACTAATGTCAATTCTACTTGGTACGCCCTTGAAAGCATGGATAAACCAGTGGTTTGGATAGTAGGTGGTGTCGATAAAGGCAACGACTATACAGCCCTTTTACCTTTAGTTAAAGAGAAAGTAAAAGTGATTGTATGCTTGGGTGTAGACAACCATAAAATACATGAAGCGTTTGGCAAACACGTAGACATTATGCTCAATACCAGCAGTGCAGAAGAAGCAGTGCAAGTAGCCAAACGTTTTTCAGCAAAAGGCGATGTGGTATTGTTATCGCCAGCTTGTGCGAGTTTTGATTTATTTGCCAACTACGAAGACAGAGGCTGGCAATACAAAGCAGCAGTAAAACAATTGTAATCCAATTTAAGTCCTAATCCCATTAGTCAACACCATGCAATTTGGTAAATTAAAATTCAGAGGTGACCAATACATTTGGTTTGCAGTGATGTTGTTGTCATTGATAGGATTATTAGCGGTTTATAGTGCTACAGGTTCATTGGCCTTTAAAAAACAAGAAGGCAATACAGAGTACTTTTTGATTCGCCATGTGATGTTTTTATTTGGTGGTTTTTTCCTCATGTATTTTTTTCACTTGTTGGATTATAAGTACTTTTCACGGATTTCTCAGTTAGCGGTAATCATTGCAGTTCTATTGTTGATTCTGACTTTGTTCATAGGAAATGATATCAATGATGCCAAGCGAACCATTACCATTTTAGGTGTCACGTTTCAAAGTAGTGACTTTGCTAAGTTTGCATTGATCATGTACATTGCTCGGTATTTGTCTTCCAATCAAGAAGAGTTAGGATCGTATAAAGGAATAGGTAAAATCTTGGGCACCATCAGTTTGATTTGTGT
>JBIPPH010000057.1:0-7428 GCA_044368575.1 Bacteroidia bacterium | reverse complement strand
TTTTCTAAATCTTCTTTAGATTGAATAGTGTAAGTATTGACTTTTGTTTTTAATTGTTCAATCTTATCAAGCATATCACAAAAGTAGATTAAATTTTTTTAAAGCCATCATCCACAAACCAATAAAATATAATATCTATTTTAAAATATATATAGTAGTAATATAGGTCTGTTAATATCGTGATAACTCATAAAATTTAGTGTTTGATTTATATAAGTTTTAACTTTCTAGTTAATTATCCACTTTTTTATTTTCTATAAATACATTGTGTTTACAAGGGTTTTAATGAATCAACTAACATATAAACATTAATGTGAATTTTAAAATTACTACTTTATCCAAATGGTGATAAACCTAGTATTTATTCTATTTTTATCGACTTAAATCCACAATTATAAATTTAAAAAACAGATCTGAAGTAGTTAAAAACTAATCCATATAATATTCAACTACAATGTTGTTAATTATGTTGAAAATTATTCTAAGTTTATAAGGGTTTCTTCATCCCATCCTGCCTTTAATCCCAATGATTTTTGGTATATTATACCATTTTTAAAATTTAACTTTTTAGGCTCTATTAAATCATTTGAAATCACTTTAATTTCTATTGTTCCTGCTGGAAAATAATCTTCAATAATTTGACTTTCAATTTGACCTGAATGTAAATAGGAATTAATTTCATTTTCATTATTTACAATTTTTAATATTTGTTGATTTAGTGAAATTTCAACCTTGTAAATCTTTGAATTAGGATTGTGAATTTTAATTTTTAAATGTGATAAGCGATTAGTTTCTACTAATTGACTACCTCCAATAAATACTGTATCATTAAATTTTAAGAAATCATTAATTAAATGAATCGTATCTGGTTTTATTTTAAACCATTTAATCTGCTTATTTATTAAACCTTCTTTTGTATAAAACCCTTTTGGTAATTGGCTTTTTACACCATATGTCTGATCATTTTTATAAATTAAAAAGTACTTTCTAAATTGTAGTTTAATCAATGAATTAATATTAAAATTTAAATATTCATTTGGCTTTAAATCATAACTGGTTTTGTATTGAATTAAACTACTGTCTACACCAAAAACAATTAAATTATAATTTGAGGAACTACAATAATGTTCAATACTATCAGAATTAGTTTGAGGATTGGTATATAACCAAATCAAATGCTTACTCGTATCAACCTTACTTTGTTTTATATTTAGTGGCTCATTCCATTTTGTTATTGATAGTGTATGCAAAGAATCTACAATACAATTTTTCTTGAAACCAATAGGTTTGTAGGCGTCTGGCTTATTGTTTTGATCTTTATCTGTAAACACAACTACTGAATAACGCTTACTTGGATTAATGCCGTTTAAATCTACTTTATTTTGGTTCAATGGTAAAACGTAGCTTGTTTGGAATAACTTAAAACTGTCATCAAACTCCGTTGCTTCTGTCAAGGCTAATTTTAAAGGCTTATATTGATCAAAATTATTAATTTGAATGTGTAGCTTACCTGTATCAATTATACTACCCGTAGAAAACGTAAAAGTATTTTTATATGGATTGTTTGCGTTAACATCAACAATGCCACCATTGATCATTAACTGATAAGTTGTATTAGGTTTTAATGTGCTGTCAAATTTTATAGTGACTGTTTTGTTTGATACACTTGTTTTTAGACTAGAATGTTTTGGAAAAAGCAGAATGTTTTCATTGGCCTGATTGGTGGCAATGTATTCATCAAAAGTGAGCTTAATGCTGTTGCTATTAAACCCTGTTTTGGTAATGTTGCTGTCTAATAAAATTGGGGCTTTACTATCAACGGGTCCACCACCCAGAGTGCCAATATTGGCGCAGGCTGACAACAATACCAATACGGTTAAAAATGATAACTGTTTCATCTGCCTAAATGGACTATAAGTACTGATATATCTGATGGAGAAACGCCACTTATACGAGACGCTTGCCCTATGTTCTCTGGTTTTATCTTGTTCAATTTTTCACGGCTCTCAATGCTCAAAGATAAAAGCTTAGAATAATCAAAATCTTTTGACAGTTTGTAGTGTTCTAATTTTTCTATTTTTTCAGCAGTTAGCCTCTCCTTTTCAATATAACTCTGATATTTAATTAAAATCTCTGCTTGCTCAAGTACTTCATTGCTTTGTTTATTTAAGGTTTCATACTTTGGACTTAAATCGAAAACGCTCATTTGGGGTCTTAAAACGATTTTTTCAAGTTTCATTTTTTGATCTATAATTGATGAACCTTTAGATTCTAAAACGTCATTAACTTCTTCTGGACTACAAGATTGGTTTTTGATGAATTGAACGGTCTCATTTATCTCCTGTCTTTTGTGGTTTAAAAGGCTCAGTCTGTGTTCACTTGCCAATCCAATGGAGTGGCCTAGTTCTGTTAGTCTTTCATCTGCGTTGTCTTGCCTTAATAATATTCTAAACTCAGCCCTAGACGTAAACATTCTGTAGGGTTCTTCTGTGCCTTTATTGATTAGGTCATCAATTAAAACACCGATGTATGCATCTGAACGTTTGAGTGTAAATGGCTCTAACGACTTTACCTTTAAATGGGCGTTAATGCCCGCTATTAAGCCTTGACAAGCAGCCTCTTCGTAACCTGTGGTGCCATTGATTTGACCTGCAAAAAACAAATTGTTAATGAGCTTGGTTTCAAGGGTTGAACTTAATTGTGTAGGTGGAAAGTAATCGTACTCAATGGCATACCCCGGTCTAAACAGTTTAACATTTTCAAACCCTGGAATGTGTTTAATTGCCTTTAACTGAATATCTTCCGGTAATGAAGTAGAGAATCCGTTGATATACATTTCAATCGTTTTCCAGCCCTCTGGCTCAACAAAAATTTGATGTCTTTCCCTCTCTGCAAAACGATTTATTTTATCTTCTATAGATGGACAATACCTTGGCCCTAAGCCCGATATACTTCCATTAAACATTGGAGATCGATCAAAGCCCTCTCTAAGCACTTCGTGAACGATGTCATTGGTATAGGTAATATAACAAGAGAGCTGATGTTCCAAAGCCTTTGTGCTATCTAAAAAAGAAAACTTACCAGGTTGTTCATCCCCCTTTTGCTCTTCCATTTTAGAATAATCCAGAGATCTGCCATCTACTCTTGGTGGTGTTCCTGTTTTCATTCTACCGCTCTTAAAGCCATATCTTTCCAAGTCAGCAGTTATGCCCACACTATTGCTTTCGGCCATTCTACCACCTCCAAATTGCTTTGTACCGATATGTATTAACCCATTTAGAAATGTACCACTGGTTAACACCACTGATTCACCTAAAACAGTATAACCCATTTGCGTATTAACCCCCTTAACCGTACTGCCTTCCACCACTAATGACACAACATTGTCTTGTAGAAAATCAACATTTGGATTAGCTTCCAAGGCCAAGCGCCACTCTTCTGCAAAGCGCATTCTATCTGATTGTGCTCTCGGGCTATACATAGCTGCACCCTTAGAGCGATTGAGCATTCTAAACTGCAACATGGTCTTGTCCGTTATAATACCAGACATACCTCCTAACGCATCTATTTCTCTAACGATTTGACCTTTTGCAACGCCTCCCATAGCTGGGTTACAGCTCATTTTAGCAATCGTTTCCATGTTCATGGTTATCACTAAAACTTTCGAACCCATTGTGGCTGCGGCATGTGCAGCTTCACAGCCGGCGTGTCCAGCGCCTACTACTATAACATCATATTTCATCACTTTTTTGATTTGTTCCACGTGGAAACTTCATTTAGAGTTTCTAAATATTGTGCTTCCATCGCTCTCATTTTTTCTTTTTCTTTCTTGGTTTTATCTTTAAATCCTACCAAATGCAAGGCACCGTGTAGAATAACTCTGCTTAGTTCCTCGTGGAACGTTTGGTCAAATGTCTTAGCATTCTCTTTTACTCTATCTAGGCTGATGTAGATTTCGCTTTCTATGCTATAGCCTTCATTGTAGTCAAAGGTAATGATATCGGTATAATAGTCGTGGTTAAGGCTTTGTTTGTTGATCTCTAATAGGTATTCGTCATCACAAAACACATAATCTATTCTATTTATATTGTAACCAAAATCATTGGCAAGCATTTGAATGGTATTCTTTAGGCTTCTTTGTTTTCCTCTTACACAACTGGTATCTCCTGAAAAAGTAATCATTTTAAAACGGTTATTGTTCCATCAAAATTTAATATTTTACCATTAAGACCAACTATAGTTGATCTGTAGGCATAAACGTCACTAACTACAAATTCACCATTGCAAGTGCCATCCCACCCGGTTTTAACATCATTGGTTTTGAATATACTCTGTCCCCAACGGTTAAATATCTCCAAACTGCTTTTATCATAGTCTATAAATATACCTTTAGGATAGAATGTGGTGTTAAAGCCATTTATTTGTATCGCATCCGGAAAGAACACTATTGGATCAGCAGTTACACATTCTATATTACTATAAGAGCTGTCTTTTCTGTTATATGGGTTAAAAGGATTGTTCTCTATGGCCCTAATACAATAGCATATGCGATCTTGTTGAACACTAAAATTGGTAAAATCTTGATGTGTTGTTAACGAATTCGATGCATTTAAGAGAATGTTCCACGGGGAACTATTGTTAAAATTAGGGGTATTTGAAAGCAATATTTGTTGTCCACTGGTCCCTTTTATAAAATCGTTGTAGGTATTCCAATTAAGACTTTGATCGCCAGGCGAGGCCATTAAAACATTTAATAAAATGGTTTTAGCTTTTTGGGAGGTGTCAAATATTAAGTTACATGGACCTTCTGTGGTAAAGTAATAGGTGTAGTTTTTAGAATGAACATTCACATTGGCGTCTATAAGACTTAATATACCACCGTTGTGGTTAATACTTTGCCATAGGGTAGGGGTTTGGTTATTTTCGCCCTTATAAATATTGAGTTTTTTAAGTGAAGTATTGGTATTGGTAATCAGCACTAGTTCTATTGCATTGTTTTGAACAGAGGCTTTAGCTACATATGAGTTTTTGGTTGCTACTATAGCACTTGAAGAAATACACACTAAATTACTTGATGAACTAACTGCTTCACCGGATTTAAAGGCTCTTACTAAGAAGCAATAATTGTCTCCAAACTGATTAAAGTTGTATGTAAAGCTATTGATATTAGCAACCACTGAACCCGCAAGTACAAAATTACCCGAGTTGGGTTTCACAAATATCTCATAATGGTCTACTGGCCAACCAACGTAATTGCTCCATGTCAAGGTTATTTTTTTGGCACAAAGATCAAGACTACATTGAGCCCAAATGGTTTTGTGAGGAATACTGATAAGGGAAGTATTGTTACAAGAGTCATAAGCAGCAACTGAGTATTGGAGCGCTGCAGTTGTTGGGTCTCTACTGATATTGTTATCTAAATAAGTAGTCGATTTTGTATTGTATATGACTGAATTTGTGCCAGTTACATGGTAAATGAAATAGCCTGCTACATCAGGGCTTAAGTTGTTTTTCCAGCCTATAATGGACTTTTGAGTGAGCAAATCAACACTAACAGAATCCAATTCTGAATTAAGTGGCTCGGTATTATCCACTAAGATGGTATCGCTAAAAGTACTGTCTGTGCCATTACATAGCTTAGCATATACAATATAAAATTCCCAATTCTTTAGGTTGGGCACTTTGAACTGTATATTGTTGCTAACATAAGATGTTCCGTAGTAAATAAGCTGAAAAGATGCTAAATTATTGTCTCGAGCATACACACTGTAGTGTGTAAAAGATCCACAATTGTCTTTTGGCTTAAACCACAGTAAATCAAGGCTTGAGTCTAATCTATTTAAACAAGCTCTACGCATTTTTGGTCTGCCTTCAATACCAAAAGCAAGTGCAGTCCATAATAGACCAATCAGTAAAAGCGCAATATGTTTATTTTTCGCCGGCAACGCAGTAATTTAACGATTCTGTGTCAAAATAATTGTTTGCTATAGTTTTGACCAATTCAGCAGGAATACTATCTATCTGCTTAAATAAGTCTTCATAGTAGGATTTACTCGCCCCAGATTCTATGCTGGCTTTAAAGCGATCCGCAATATTAAAAGCACCATCAAAGTTTCTAAGTAAGGCGCCTTTGAAGTAGTTTTTGGCGGTATTGAGTTCTTCTTCACCTATCAATTCTGTTTGAAGCGCTTTTATCTCATTTAAAATTTCCGTTTTTACCACATCAGTTAAACTGTTATTGCATTCGCTGCTGATCTTAAAGATACTATAGGTTTTAAATGGCGTTATAGATGAGTGTATGCCGTAGGTAAGCCCTTTGTCTTCTCTAATGTTTTTCATGAGCCTAGAGCCAAAAAAACCACCCAACACCAAATTGAACAAAGTTAGTGCGTAATAATCTGGATGTGTTCTACCTGGTAATTGTTTGCCGAAACGCAGTGAATTTTGAGTGCTACCCGTTTTATATATCCATTCTTCATGGGATTGAGGCATGGGTAAAGCTTCCTCGGTTTGAGGCTCAGCTAATGGGTTAATAGGAAAATGATTGTCACTTAAAGCGGTTTCAATGGCAAATGATTCAGGGCCAGTATATACATATAAAGCATGATTAAGCTGATTGCTAACAAAGGCTTTTAATGCACTTTGGTCAATGGCATCATAAAGCGCTTTTTCATAAGCTTGCCCATAGGGATGTTTGTTGCCGAATAACATCCAATTGATTTGTCTGTTGGCTAAATAACCAGTTTTCTCGAGGTTGATCTGATGTTCTTTGCTGCGTTTGTTTTTGTAAACGTCTATTTCTTCATGAGGAAAATTGCAGTGCTCTATACAATCCTTAACAATCTTAAGAATTTTATCAAAGTTGTCAATTAAACCATAAAGGCTTAAGCTTGAGGCATAATAATCACATGATTTATAAACATATGCGCCTAGTGCGTCAAGGGATTCAGATATTTTTTGAGCTGTTAATTTATCAGTACCAGATAATAACAAATCCATGGCCATAATACCTTGAAATTTGTTTTGAAGCATGGCATATCCGCCATTGGGGTATATGATGTCTAACTTAAAAACACCTTCATTACTACTGATTCGAAACACATTATTCGCTGAATCTGGAAATCCAGTATGAATATTATTGATGTTTATGATGTTTGGGGCAATACTTCTGTTCATGATTGTTTATAGTTTAATACAGCCGCATTACTTTCTAAAATACTATTGCAAAGCGCTTTTATTTGCTCAGTTGATATGGACTGCAAAGCATCTATTTCTGTGTTAATCAAATTGATGTCGCCTAGTAGATGCGCGTAACACAGTGCCATAGCTTTATTTAAGACCGAAGTTTTAGCAAACAAGTTGCTTGTAATGGCTTTGTTTTTAACTTTTTCTAATTCAATGGCATCAATACCGTTATTAGCAATGTCT
>JBIPPH010000032.1:5000-24088 GCA_044368575.1 Bacteroidia bacterium | reverse complement strand
ATTTTTCCTTTGTTTTTAAATAAGCCAGGTAAATGAAAACCCATCAAGCCAAAATGTTCGGTGTAGACGGTCAATACCGCAGAAGATTCCCCCTGTTTAACTAATCGAATAATTATGCCTTTGGTTTTATTTTCCAAATCAATGCACCACTAAGATTTTACCGACATTGGTCTCTGTGCCAGCACTGTCAATACAAAAGACTAAATATACTCCAGAGCTCACAAATTGACCCGCAAAATTGTGTCCGTTCCATGTGGCCATACTGCCGTTTGAAAAGGTTTGATAGACCAATTGCCCGTTGATGTCTGTGATTTTTACCAAACTGTTATCTGGCATGCCAGTAATGCCTATGGTGCCATTGAAGTTCGGTTTTACAGGGTTGGGGAAAATGCTGATTTCTCCCATTTGTTTGTTGGCCGGAAGGGCATCTGCTCTATAGGATGCAATGCCATCTTCAGTCCCAAAAAACACTTCTCCGGTAGCTTGCATAATGCCAATGTTCAAGACATTGTTAGACATCAGCGGTGAGTTATCTGTTGTGAAGTGATGGATTAA
The DNA here is from genome assembly GCA_044368575.1 of Bacteroidia bacterium. Classification (GTDB taxonomy): domain Bacteria; phylum Bacteroidota; class Bacteroidia; order NS11-12g; family UBA955; genus JABMMZ01. The sequence continues at coordinate 23,533 of JBIPPH010000032.1, read as the reverse complement.
AGTTTCACCATCGCTGTCATATAACCAAGCCCCTTTGTCTGTGCCAAACCATCTTCTATCTGCACCATCAATAGTAATGCAGTTAATCACTTCGGTTTCGAGTAGTTTGCCTCCTAAATTGCTATTGGCATCAACAGAAACAATTACGGATTGGGCATCGTAATCTCCACCTGTAAAAGCATTATTGGGGCTACGCATTTTAACATAGCCTTGGTCTGTGCCAATTAAAAGTTCACCTGATTTGGTAAAGGCAATATCGTTAACCGCATTGGTTGGCAAATTACCGTTGCCCTTATTGGTATTGATTTGAACGGCAACATCGTCATTAGGGTTGCTAAGATTCTTTTCGTTGAAGGCTAATATGCCACAGGCTTCTTTAGGGGTTAATATCCATTTGTTGCCTTTGTTGTCAATCACAATTTTACCAACCTTGTTCACTGGCAATTTAAAACTGCTCCAAGCGCCACTGCCGCTTTTTCTTAATAGGGCGCTGTCAACATTGTAATTGCTTACCCATAAATTGTCTTTGTTGTCAAGGGCTAAACCTCTTACAATGGTATAGTCGCCTTGTTTTTTTAGTGGCGTATTGCTTTCGTCATAAATCACTTTAGCTTCGCCATTTTGCATCTCCAATATCCCTTTTCCGAAACTGCCAATGTATAATTTGTCGGCATTGCTTTGGTAGGCTGCTGTTACAAAATCATACATCGGATAAATGATTGGGGAATTCACTGCTGAACGCCATTCGTAATTATCAAAGGTGTAATATTTATTGCCATTAAACGTAGGGGCATTAATGGTGGGCATAAAGCCTCCTGCCATGGTGTAGAGTTTGTCTTTGACATTGATGAATTGATAAGCTGTAACGGCTCTCGGACCATTTGGACTGTAATTGATTTCACCATTGGGATGCATCAATACCAACCCGTTGCTATTGCTGCTATACCAGTATTGGCCGTTTTGATCTATCATGCAATCACTTAGTTCATTGATGCCTTTGTGTTGGGGGGTAAAGCCATTGGCAAAACAAAAAATACTATCGCCAAAAGCACCTATGATTAATTTTTCGTGTTGGACTTCTATATTTTTGATGATGCGCGTTTGATTGCTGTATAAAAAAGGCTGCCATTGACCATTGTTTTGTTGGTACAATTGGCTGTCGCATTCAGCAATTAAACGGTTGTTGTAGCTGGCTATGGCTTTAGAGCGGATATTGGCTTTTAGGCTTAAATGCCAATTGTTGTAGTCTGCCAAGTTGATGGTATTTGACATTTTGCCGGCATAAATACCATTCTTTGTGCTGATGTATAAACTATCGTTTAAAATGCTAGAAGCCAAAATCTCAATGGTGCTTCCCAAAGGGCCTATGTTTAAATACGAATTCTTGGTTTCATTTTTGATCAAATTGAATTCTAAAAGCCCAAAGGATGTGGAGATGTAGGCCATGCCATTCACTATATTGATGTGATTGATTTTTTTGCTGCCAACTATGGTCTTGTTGTAAATGTCTAGATTCTGATCTATAGACTTGTTTTTAACTAAATCGAGCTTGCCGTCTTTGTAGGCAATTATTAATACGTCGTTGTTCCAGTCATAGGCCATCGCTTCTGCTTTGTAGCCACTGAAACCATTGTTGGGAGAAAGTCTTTCTGTGTTGCCTTCGAATTTGTTGAAAGAGAACATGCCATAAGCCGTTGCGCAATAGATCTCATTTGGTGTTTCGCAGATTTGCTCTACATTGAAATAGGGTAAATGTATGCGCCATTGCCCAAGTGCAACTGGTTGAGATTGCGCTAAAGATGAGAGCGCAGCCATGCAGATACAAGCCAGGCTCATAATCCTATAAAACAGTGATTTTGTATCCTTCATAAACGCTAATGCCTTCTTAGGCAAAAATACGAAATGTCTGCACATTTTGTGTATATTCTTATACATAGAAAATCCTTGAATTAAATGTACTTTTGCGTTAGTTTTTATTATGTGGGATAAAATAGCTTCAGCGATATTGAAATACCGAGTGTATTTCTTGATTGTAGTTCTCGGAATCACCGGGCTAATGGGTTGGTATGCCAGCAAAGTTGAATTGGCTTACAACATGCAAAAATTGGTGCCCAATTCAGATCCTGAGTACATCGATTATGAAAAGTTTAAAACAGAATTTGGTGATGATGGTAATAAGCTCATTATAGGCTTTCAATCGGATAAAATTTTCACACCTGATTTTTACAATGACTTGCATCAAACTGCAGAAAAGATTGACAGCATCAAAGGAATTTTAGATGTGCTATCAGTTGCTAATTTATACAACTTAACCCGCAATGATTCTTTGCAGAAATTTGAAATCAAACCTTTGGTAACGTCTAAAGTTGATGCCTTAACCCTTGATTCCTTAAAAACAGTGATTTTGGACATGAAGTTCTACAAGGACTTAATCTACAATCCAGATTCAAATGCATCTTTGATGGTCATCAGTATCGAGAAATCCATTTTGGATAGTAAAGAAAGAACGCCATTGATTGATGCCATCACAAAGGAAGCCGACGCATTCAGTCAAAGACAACATATTAAATTGCATTACAGTGGCTTACCTTTTGTAAGACACACCCTGTCAACTAAAGTAAAAGATGAATTAGGATTTTTCACCCTCTTGGCCTTAGCGGTAACCGCTGTCTTATTGTTGATCTTCTTTAGAAGTATTTCCAATATTTTAATTCCATTGTTCATCGTATTTGTGGCGGTAGTTTGGAGTGTTGGTTGGTTAGGAATCTTTCAATACAAAGTGACCTTATTGACCGGTCTAATTCCTGCCATTATGATTGTGATAGGGATACCTAATTGTATTTACCTTTTGCATAAATACCACGACGAGTATACCAAGCACCAAGATAAATTAAAGGCCTTGCAAATGGTGGTTTCCAAAGTGGGAATTGCCACAGTATTAACCAATGCCACTACAGCCATAGGCTTTGGTGTGTTTTATTTTACTGATACCTTGCCTTTGGAGCAATTTGGTGTAGTAGCCTTTTTGAGTGTGTTTTCCGTATTTGTAATTTCTTTGACCTTGATTCCAATTTTGTTTAGTTTCTTAAAGGCACCAAGCCTAAAGCAAACTCAACATTTAGAAAGCAAATTCATGTTAAGGGTGGTTGATTGGATTCACCATATGGTGTTTAACCGGCCTAAGCGCATTTATTATTTTGCTTTAATGCTCGTAGCGGTATCAGTTTACGGGATTTTTAAATTAACACCATTGGTTTACATGGTGGATGATATTCGCAAAGATGACCCATTGTACAAAGATCTCATGTTTATTCAAAATAATTTCAAGGGTGTTATGCCTTTTGAAATCGTAATCGATACCAGAGAGAAAGATGGGTTAAAAGACCCTGTTACCCTTCAAAAAATATACAAGCTTCAACGCAAGTTGGAAAACCAAGCAGATTTTTCAAGGGCCATGTCTATTGTTGAAATCATTAATTATGCCAACCAATCATGGCACTATGGAGATGCCCATTATTACCGTTTGCCAAACAATTTAGATTTGGCTGAAATTGCCAACTACATTCCACAAGGCCGCAACGATAAAAGCATGCTCAATACTTTGGTGGACAAAGATTTCAGAAAGGCAAGAATCAGTATTCAAATGCGCGATGTGGGCTCCATCAAAATGGAATCCATTGCGCAAGATGTTAGAGGAATCGTGAAAGAAGTTTTTCCTGATGCCGATTACGATGTTAAAGTGACGGGGACCTCTATCATTTTCTTAAAGGGTAATAAATACCTAGTGACCAGTTTGGTGCAGAGCGTTATTTTGGCTTTTATCATTATTGCTTTCTTAATGGGTATGTTGTTTACTTCATTTAAAATGATTTTAGTGTCATTGATTCCTAATACCATTCCGCTCATCATCACTTGTGGTTTAATGGGTCATTTTGGTATTCCATTAAAGCCTTCAACCATTTTGGTATACAGTATTGCCTTTGGTATAGCAGTCGATGATACCATTCACTTTTTAACCAAATTTAGGCATGAACTTAAGCACCATGCCAACAGGTCTATACAACAAATTCTATCTGTTACCATCAAAGAAATGAGCATGAGTATGATTTACACCTCTATTGTTCTGTTCTTTGGTTTCATCATTTTTACCTTCTCAAATTTTCAAGGAACAGTTGCTTTGGGCGCGTTAACAGCCATCACTTTATTGGTGGCCATGTTTAGTAATTTGTTTGTGTTGCCAGCTTTGATTAAGAGTTTTGAAAAGAGCTTGAATGCCAAATTAGAATTGGATGAAGCGGTGCTTGAGGCAGATGAATTTGAAGAATAATATGGAAAACAAAAACAATCGATTTAGAAATTCAGAAATAGAATTCTTAAAAGGGCCACAATCAAGGTTTAAAGAATTCTTGTTCAGTATAAAAGTATTAATAGAGTTCATTAGAGGTTTCAGGGTTTTGCATTTCGTTGGCCCCTGCATCACCATATTTGGTTCAGCTCGTTTCAAAGAAGATCATCCGCATTACCAAAATGCTAGAGGTTTAGCGGCTTTAATCGCCCGCAAAGGCTTCACCATAATGACCGGTGGTGGCCCGGGTATTATGGAAGCCGCCAATAGAGGGGCTTCAGAAGTAGGTGGGAAGTCGGTAGGGTGTAATATCGTTTTGCCCTTTGAACAAAACCCTAATCCATATTTACAGAAATACACCAATATCAGATACTTCTTTGTGAGAAAGGTCTTGTTGTTGAAATATTCTTATGGTCTTGTAGCGATGCCCGGCGGCTATGGTACCATGGATGAATTGTTTGAAGTTTTGACTTTAATCCAAACCACCATGATCAAGAAGTACCCTGTAGTTGTTTTTGGAAGAGAGTACCATCAAAAATTATTAGCCTATATTGATGAAATGTGTGAAGTAGGCACCATCAGTCCTGAAGACAAACATTTATTTTTAGTGACAGATAACATTCAAGAAGCCTACGAATTTATTATCAATAATTCAATAGAGCCTTTTGGTTTAAGGCCTCAAAAGAAAAACAAATGGTTGGGTGAAAAATAATACAAACACTATGAGCACATCAAAAAAACCTTCAGAGTCATTTACCGTCATGAATGAAATCGTGTTGCCAAATGACACCAACACATTGAACAATTTAATGGGCGGAAGATTGTTGCATTGGATGGATATTGTAGCTGCAATTGCAGCTCAAAAACACAGTAATAATATTGTGGTTACAGCCAGTGTTGATGGTGTGTCTTTCAAAGAAGCCATTCGTTTAGGCGATGTGGTTACTCTTCAGGCCTATGTTACCCGATCATTTAATTCCAGTATGGAAGTTTACATTGAGGTGTTTGCTCAAAACATTCCAAGAAATGAGCAATACAAATGCAATGATGCTTATTATACATTTGTAGCCATAGACTCAAGAAACAGGCCTATTCCAGTGCCAACTTTAGAGCCAGAAACAGAGGCTGAGAAACTCAAATACGAGGGCGCATTAAGACGTCGCCAAATCCGTTTGGTAATGGCAGGTAAGCTGGATAAAGATCAAGCTACAGAGTTAAAAGCTTATTTGAACGAATAAGTCAATTATTGCCAAGCGCAAATGATGCCACCCATAAGCATCATGCTGATCATCCAATACACACTATGAATGGCGATGTATTTTTTGCTTCTGCTTTCAAACAATGCTTGAGTGCCAATGATTGGCCAGGCACAAAACACGCCACACAAAAAGCCATGTAAGGCACCGTGCTTGAAGGTTCTGAACAAATCTTTGTAGGCTATAGATTTGCCGTTTACCAATAACTCAATTTTAGCGGCTTTAGCTTCAGGCATACCCTCCAATAAAGAGCCTACGCTCATTTGGTGGATCACCATTGGGTTCAACATGAAGGCAATCATAAAAGCGAATATTAAGGCGCTCAAAAGTAACTTGAGCATATTGGGTTTTTGGTTTTGTATGGTTTCTATATCTACACCAATCTCTTTCATCCAAATACTTCCAAATACTTTAGGGTTGTACCAAATGAAACCCAAAACAAGCGGCACTAGGGCGGCAACTAAAATCGCTACAATATTCATGTTTGCAAATCAACTAAAATATCGTCAAAAAATCAATGGATGATTCTTAATACCCCATGGGCCTTTTCTTTTTGGCCACAAGCTTCCATTTCAATAAAGAAGTAATAAGCGCCATCTGGGAATTGACCGCCATCCCAAGCTTGGTCATAGGCTTTGAAAATTTCTATGCCCCAACGATCAAAAATTTGTAAGTGGTAATGATAGGGTGGGTGTGGTTCAGGAAATACATCGTTGGTTTGATCGCCATTGGGGGTAAAAACATTAATAGGTTTTAACCAAGCTTTACCTTTCCAATCATTAATAACTATAGTATCTGCAAATGGGCAGCCATTGCTTTTAATGCCCTTTGCTAAGTATTTACCCGAGCGGTTAATGCTTAAAATGCTATCAGTCGAAGGGAGCGGTATAGCGTTAGGCACCCTGTACCAACGAATTGAATCTGTTGAGCCACTTAAAGTTAATTGGCCCTTGAAGCGATTACTATCCAACAAACAAACAAGTGTGTCTGCCAGTAAATCAATTTTTAAATCATCTGAAGTAATGTTGATGCTGTCATTGGTAGTGCAATTGCCCAAAGTCACTTTTAGCCAATATCTGCCGGGCCCATTGATTTTAAGTATACTGTCTTTACTACCATCGCTCCAAAGGTACTGTGCTTTTTTGTAGAAGGTGTCAGGTTGAATGGTTTGTTGGCCTTGTCCGCAATAGAAGATATCTTTTGGCAAAGAGAAATAGATTTTGTCTAATACAGTGATCCAATTTTCAAAAGAATCAGCGCAATTGCTATTTGATGCAATGAGTTTGATTTTGTATGTGCCTGGGGATTTGTATTTGTAATAGCCTAATTTGGTATTGGAAGTGTCTGATTTTATGCTGCTGTCTCCAAAGTCCCAATGATAAGCCGTTGCATTTTGACTGTAATTGGTAAAAAAGACTTCACGGTTGCAGTTCACATTCGGGGCCACAAAAGCAGAGGTGGTTTCAAAAACACAATCTTGAATATTGAATTGGTAGTCTCTTCGGGTGGCGCCTATGTATTTCCCTTTTCTAAACTCTTTAACTAAAATTCCAACGACGTATTGGCCTGGAATAGATGGTGTTAGCTTTAATTGACCAGTTTTTGAATTCAAGTTAATATTAGGGCTACTAGGGATAGGTATTAACATGTTGTATCCAGGGTTGTAGGTTACCAAAGGAAAGGGAGGTGGAGAACTGGTTTTGCAATCTGGTAGAGACCCTCCGATATTGGCCCCATTGTAAGGGTGAAAAAACTCATAGGCTAAACTGTCTCCGTCTGCATCTGTTGCACTGTGGTCAATTACAATAGGGGTGTTGGTGCAAAGAAAGTTAGGCGGTAAGTTTTTAAATTCCGGACTTGAATTGTATCCAATTTGAGTTGTGTCATTGATTTTTGTCCAAATGGTTTCGCCTAATGAAGAGGGATTGCTTAAGTTGTTAATCGTTCTATTTCTACAACACCTCTGAAAACTCAAGTAATAGCCGCCTTTTCTGGGGGGTAGTGTGAAAGTAGTATTGTATTCATAGGCGTCAACACAGGCATTTGGCGAAATTTTAATGCAATTGTAATTGGTTTTTGATACCCTAAAAGGGTTGCCTCTTAATACACTTTGACAATATTGATTGAGTATTTTGCCCGAGTCTCCATCAAACACAGAGATTAAAGCATATCTATCTGATGCAATCGCACTTGAACTGCCATTATAACAATCAATATAAAGCTTCAATTTGACAGCGTATTGATTGTTGCCGATGTAACTGTAAGTCATTTCACCCCCTACAATATGGGTAGCCCATGAAGTGGAATAAAATAGTAAGCATAATCCTATGGCAACTTGCTTGAACACTTAGTGCAATTTAAGTCAAATAATGCAATTATTTAAAATAATTTGAATGTTTAGCTTTTATCAGCTCCCAGGCAAAGTCTGCTTGGTGTTGTAACATGCTCAAACCATTACAGGCTTGGGCACCATGATCCATGCATTTTTGCATACTCGGGGTAATACCATGGTAATTTAAATCAAAGAAATGCTGCTGAGGTCCAAGTTCATCGTAGGGCAAAGACAAGGCTTCCCATTGACTCGGTAAACCATAAGGCGTACAGTTAATGATCAAATCGTAGGCTTTAAGGGACAAATTTTGGTAATGTTCTCCCAATGCTGAACGACTGCCTACCTCAAAGGCAATATTGAGCTGTGTTAAGGCGTATTGAATGGCTTTGGATGAACCGCCGCTGCCTAAAACCAAAGCCTTTTGAAAGGGATAATCCCAAGTCTCTTTTAAGGCTTTTGAAAAACCACTGTGGTCTGTATTGAAGGCGTTAAAGCTTAAAGGGTCTTGTTCAGATTGAATGATTAGGTTGGCTGCGCCAATTGCCTTGACATCATCAGATAAGTTTTGGCAATAGGCTAACACAGTTTGTTTGTGTGGGATAGTAACATTAACCGCTACCAATCCCGCTTGACTTTGCCACCAAGATTCAAAATCATCTATATGCGGCAGGTCAAAGGCTTGGTAGTCCCAATCACTGAGCCCTAATGCTTCAAATTTAGCTTTGAAATATTGAGGGGAGAAGGATTGTGCTACAGGATGTCCTATAAGGCCCAAACGCCACATCTTAAGACTTTGCTTTTTTGCGAATGACTTCAATAATGATAGGCAATACAGAAATGCCTATGATACCAAATATGACGATTTCAAAATGTTTTTGAATGAATGGATGAGTGCCCAACAAATAGCCTAAGGAAGTTACCCCACCAACCCATAAAATAGCCCCCAAAACACAGTTGCGAATGTATTTGCCATAAGTCATAGAACCGGCGCCAGCTACAAAGGGCGCCACCGTTCTAACAATGGGAATAAATCTGGCAATAATGACTGTTTTGCCACCGTATTGAGCGTAGTATTTTTCAGTCTTTTCTATATGGGCTTTTTTCAAAAACAATATCTTTTCTTTGGCCTTGATCCAATTGCCAAAGGTTTTACCAATAAAATAATTGGTGTTGTCGCCTAATAATGCGGCTACAATTAACAATGGAATTAAGTAAGCGATGTTTAAGCTGCCTTCTGAAGCGGCTAGTGCACCAGCAGCAAATAAAAGAGAGTCCCCAGGCAAAAGGGGCATTACCACTAAGCCTGTTTCGGTAAATATAATTAAAAACAACAAAGCGTATATCCAAACCCCATATAAACTGATCCAATCTTTTAAGTAAGCATTTAAGTGCAATAGCACATCTAGTCCATCTTTAATCAACTCCATGCCACAAAGTTAAGCTTATTTTATGATGTCAAAAATCAATTTAATGCGTCCAGTTGTCAAACAATAAAAACTGAAACTAAGGCGTTATGATTATATGAAAGCTCAAATAACATCCGTCGTAATCTTGGCCTTACTTCTGTTCATGAGCAGTTGTGGAGGGTCTAAATGCTATGCTTCTAAAGGTCGTTCATTTTCGTGTGCAAAATCTTTTTAAAGCTTCCTTTCAATAATTTCCATTATTTTTGATTGTATGTTTCGTAAAACGCTGCTCTTGGGAATTTGTTTTTGTTTGTTATTGTTCAACGCTTGTAAGTCGCCAAGAATGGGCGCCGGAAAACAAAAAAAGCACTGTAACTGTTCTTTTTGATCACTCAAAAATATCTTGATTGTCAAGAATACTCAAGTAATTGTAATAGCGGCTGCCAGCAATTTGACCTGCTTCAAAGGCTTTAAATACAGCGCATTCAGGTTCATTTTGATGGGTGCAATCATTGAATTTACACTGAGGCATATAGGCTCTGATTTCAGGGAAATAATGGCCTATTTCATTTTTTTCTAAATCAATGATGCCAAAATCTCTAATGCCCGGGGTATCAATTAATGCAGAATCCGAGTCTATGAAAAACATCTCTGCAAAAGTGGTGGTATGTTTGCCTTTTTGATGGCTATCGCTGATGCTATTGGTTTTTTGATTGGCCAAAGGGAGTAACTGGTTCAAGATACTTGATTTTCCCACCCCAGAATGCCCACTGATCAATGAGGTTTTATGTTGTAAAACTGATTTTAAAACCGAGTTGGGTGAATAATTAGCATCGATGGTTGAACACATCAAACATTGATACCCCAAAGGTTCATATAAAGCTTTCAAGTGCTCAAAGTGTAATACATCGTCGCTGTTGTATAAATCACATTTGTTAAATACCAAGCAAACCGGGATATGATAAGCGCCTGCCATAACCAAAAAGCGGTCAATAAATCCTAATGAGGTTCTTGGAGCGCTCAAGGTGACGACAAGTACAGCTAAATCAAGATTGGAGGCAATGATCTGAGCCTGTTTGCTCAAATTATTGCTTTTGCGAATTATGTAATTGTTCCTAGCATGTATTTGCGTAATAACGGCGTAAGTTTCGTCGCCACTGCTTTCCAGTTCGTAGTCAACCCAATCGCCAACCGCCACAGGGTTAGTGGTTTTAATGGTCTTTAGTCTGATTTTGCCTTTTATTCTGGCATCAATAATACTGGTGTCAGCTTGTCTGATTTTATACCAACTACCAGTTGATTTAATGATGAGGCCTGATAAAGTCATTCGTCAGATTAAAAAATATTTTCGCAAATCTGCTTAGTAGATTCACTTCTTCCCATAGTATAAAAGTGCAATACCGGAACATTGGCTTTCATCAAAGCTTTACATTGGGTAATGGCCCATTCAACACCAATTTGCTTAACAGCATCACCCGTTTTGGCTTGTTCAATGGCATCGCTTAAAGTGTCGGGAATGTCTATGTGAAACAACTTTGGTAAAATGTTTAACTGGGCTTTTGTAGTTAAGGGTTTTATGCCAGGAATAATCGGAACATGGATATCGTTCTGACGACATTTCTCTACAAAATCAAAATACTTTTGGTTGTCGAAAAACATCTGAGTCACTAAAAACTCTGCGCCAGCCTCTACCTTCTTTTTTAAGAAAGCCATATCAGATTTTAAATTGGGCGCATCGTGGTGTTTTTCAGGATAAGCCGCCGCTCCAACACAAAAGTTTGTGATATTGGCGTTTGACAATTCTTCATCAAGGTATAAGCCATTATTCATTTGTTTGATCTGTTGAATCAGTTCAAGCGCATTGGCATTGCCATTGTTTTCAGGCTTGAATATGGCTTCGTTTTTGGCATTATCACCTCTAAGAGCTAAAACATTGTCTATGCCCAAAAAGTTTAAATCGATTAATGCGTTTTCTGTGTCTTCTTTGCTAAATCCACCACAAATAATATGCGGCACAGTGTCAATTTGGTATTTGTGCATCACTGCAGCGCATATGGCAACAGTACCAGGTCTTTTTTTGGTGGCCACTTTCACAAATGAACCATCTGGTCTTTTCTTTTCAAGGTAATCTTCTCTGTGGTAAGTGACATCAATAAAAGAGGGTTTGAATTCCATTAATGGATCAATCCCATGGTATATGCTCTCAATGCTGTCGCCTTTTAAAGGTGGTAAGATTTCAAATGAAAACAAAGTGGCTTTTGCGCCTTTTATGTGGTCAACAATTTTCATGTTTAGAATGTTACTTCAAGGGTTTTAGTGTCATTGCCGCGTTTAACTTCTATCGTGGTGGTTTGGCCTTTTTTGAATTGGCCTAAACTCTTCATGTAATCTTGGATATTGCTAATTGAATAGTCGCCCATTTTAATGATGATGTCGCCTTTTAGAAGACCTGCTTTTTCGCCTGGTTTGCCTAAATTAACACCATCTACTCTCAGTCCAACGCCATCGAATACATAATCAGGCATGATGCCCAAGGTCACTTTGAAACTCATTTTTTCACTTTCTTCAGATTTGGTAGCGGTGAAAGGCATTTCATTGGTAGTGTTCAAGGCTTTCATCACATCAAGACTGATGTTATACACTTGTAGCATGCCACCGTAATTGATTTTAGTTTCATCATCAGAAGGTGTGTGGTAATCATGGTGTTGACCAGTAAAGAAATGCAAAACAGGAATATTGGCGTAATAAAAACTGGTATGGTCTGAACTGCCAGTGCCACTTTCTGTGGTTTTGATTTTGATTTGACTGCTGTCCGTTTGCACTGAAGCTAAAGCGGTTTTCCATGCAGGACTGGTACCCACGCCATACACCATTAAAGTCTTTTTAACAGAATCCAATCTGCCAACCATATCGTAATTCAACATGTATAAAACTGTTTTAAGGTCAATGCTTGGATGTTTAACAAAGTGGTTACTGCCCAATAAACCTTGTTCTTCGCCACTAAAAGCGATAAACACGTAATTGTGTTGACGCCATTTTTTGTTCTTTTTAATTTGTTTAGCTAAAGATAAGATCATACTAACGCCACTGGCATTGTCATCTGCACCATTGTGAATTTGCCCGCTTTTAGGGTCGCGACTGCCGCCGAATTCATTGTACCCTAAGTGGTCTTGATGCGCGCCAATGATAATGGTTTTAGCTTTGTGGTTATCAATCATGCCAATCACATTGTGAGCAGTTGAGTTGATTTGCGCAATGTTTACACTGAAACTAATTGACTTGGCATTTAGTATTGATGGCTGTAAGCCATTAGCATATACCACAGGAATGTTTCTAGGTTTAACGGTTCGGTCAAGTTGACCTTTAGGCGCTTCAATATTAGGATTAACATTCACAAACACAACACCTCTTGCCCCCATTTTAATGGCTTGGTCCACTTTGTAGGTTAAACTTTCGTAGGGCTCATAACGACCATGTGCATTGCCACTTTCAGGGCTACCCAACCTAATCACAAATACTTTACCTCTGATGCCTGTTGTGTCTGCATAATCATTGTAGTTAAACTCTGGGGCTGTTATGCCATAGCCAGCTTGATAAACAGCTGTTTCATTGAGACTATCGTGGTTGCAGCTTTGTGCTAAAGGATAAAACTCACCTTTGTTCGATTTTAAACCATATTTTTTTTCGTCCTTTTCGGTCCATAACATTATAGATTGGCCTTGAGCAATTCGCATTTTGATGATGCTAAAGGTTTGGAAATACGAGCCAGAATCATTGCCTTTAGGGCTGATTTTATATTGTTTGAAAAGGTCTGCAATGTATAATGAAGAGCGCATCTCTCCACTTGAACCGGTTAAACGGCCTTCCAATTGATCGCTGGCCAAATAGCTTAAATCGTTTTTCATTTGTTTAACGACTTCGCCTGATTTTTGGGCCTTAACTGCAATTGAAATGCCTAATAAAGCAACACAAAGGACAATTTTTTTCATGTACATTTTTTTTGCGAAGATACAGTAAAAAAACATCTTAGCCGGCAAGTTTTAGGACCGGGCGAACTTTTTTTACTTTAGTAAATTCACTTATTTTTGCAACATGCAACACAAAATCGCTCCAAGTATATTATCTGCTGATTTCGGCCAACTAGAAAGAGACATACAAATGATCAATCAAAGCCAAGCGGATTGGTTCCATGTGGATGTGATGGATGGTGTTTTTGTGCCTAACATTTCATTTGGGTTTCCGGTTATGCAAACCTTAAAGCAACATGCTCAAAAACCATTAGATGTGCATTTGATGATAGTGGATCCTGACAGGTACATTACCCGTTTTGCAGAGTATGGTACAGCTGTGTTAACCGTTCACATAGAGGCTTGTACCCATTTGCATAGAACCCTTCAAGCCATTAAGGCCGCTGGTATGAAAGCAGGTGTTGCCGTAAATCCTCATACCAATGTGAATCAATTAAGCGATGTGTTGGGAGATTTAGATTTGGTTTGTTTAATGAGTGTAAACCCTGGCTTTGGTGGTCAATCATTCATAGAAAACACCTACCGTAAAATTGAACAATTAAAAACCATGCAAGCCCAACAAGGTGTATCGTTTGATATTGAAATAGATGGTGGTGTAACTTTGTCAAATTACAAACGATTAATTGATACAGGCGCAACTGTTTTAGTGGCAGGTAATACTGTCTTTTCTGCCGCTAGCCCTTCTGACACAATAGCGCAGCTTAAGCAATAATTCATAGATTGTGGCGTTATTGCTATGTCTTTTTTGAAACCTTTTTTTACCATATTGTTGATTGGCTTGGGCTATCAGAGCATTGCTCAGTCCTACATTCAAGGCTATGTGTACAATGACAGCAACCAAGTATTAAAAGGGGTTAAAATCAAATCATCTGTTAGCGAAGAGCTACACTTCACAGACAGTTTAGGGTATTATCGCGTACCGTATGTCAAGAAGAAACGCAACGCTTTAACCTTCGAATACAAGGGCTTTAAACCCTACACAGCCATAGCACCTACCTTATTTGAAGATGAGGACTACACCCTTACTATCCGTTTGAATGATCAGGTTCAAACCATCAGAGGCAGTGGTGTAAAAGGGAAGGTTGAGGAACGCTCAGACATTGTTCTAAAACCATTGAATTCAAGGCCGAGTGTATCTGGTGATTTTTCTGATTTTGTTAAATCTTTAGCAGGGGTCAGTTCAAACAATGAACTCAGTTCTCAGTACAATGTAAGAGGAGGGAGCTATGACGAAAACCTAGTGTATGTGAATGATATTGAGATTTATCGACCTCAATTAATAAGAAGTGGTCAACAAGAAGGTTTGAGTTTCATCAATCCTGATTTGGTTAATAATGTTAAATTTTCTGCCGGTGGCTTTGAAGCCAAATACGGCGATAAATTATCTTCTGTTTTGGATGTGCAATACAGAACCCCTAAACAATTCAGCTCAGGTGTGCAAGCTGGTATAATGGGCGGTTCAGTGTACACAGAAGGTCTGCTCAAGGCTAAACAACGTGTTGGCGTTAAAGATTCAACCAGATTAACCTATTTGATTGGGGCAAGATACAGAGCCAATAGAAATTTATTGAATTCGTTTGATGCTCAAGGTTTATACCGCTCAAAATTTTATGATTTTCAATCGCTGTTAACCTATCATTTTAACCGCTATAACCGTTTAGAATGCTTAATCAATTACGCCCAAAACCGCTACAGCTTTGAACCTGAATACCAAGAGACCACTTTTGGAACTTTTCAAAATACCCTAAAAGTAAAGATTGGTATGGATGGCCAAGAAATCATGGACTATCAAGCTGGAATGGGGGCCTTGTCGTGGGTGTTTCAAAAGAAAAGAGTAGAACTCAAATGGATGGCCAGTGCATTTGCATCAAATGAGAGCGAGCATTACGATATTATTGGGGCCTATGAATTAGGAGAAGTTGACAACGACATTGGGTCTAATACTTTCGGTCAAATTAAAAGCTTAATTGGGAAAGGCTTTTTCATTAACCATGGGCGCAATGATTTGTATTTCAATGTCATGAACTTCGCTCATCAAGGACAAATCAAGTTCAACGGGCCTAAAACCCAAAGGCCATTAAGCAATGCCAGTATTGATCAATTAAGGCATCCGGCCAAGTGGGTATATGGCCTCAAATATCAAGCTGAACAATTTGACGACCGTTACAAAGAATGGAAATACAATGATTCAGGTGGCTACTCTATGGGCATTAGCAATGATTCAGCTATATATTTAAGTGATCAAGTAAGCGCTAAGCAGGTATTGAACAATTCAAGACTTTCGGCCTTCACCCAATGGCATCAGGCTTTGGGCAATGTGAATCAGCTAAGTTTAACTGCTGGTTGTCGTTATTTGTATACTGCACTTAATGATCAAACCATGGTGTCGCCAAGGCTTCAATTGTATTATGAGCCCAACAAGGCCTATAATCAATTGCATAAACACGACTCTATTCCACTGAAGAAAAACCTATTGATTAAAGCTGCTTGGGGTGTTTATTACCAGGCACCGTTTTACAGAGAGATGCGTCAATTTGATGGGCAACTCAATACCTTATTAAAAGCCCAAAGAAGTATACATTATACTGCTGGAGTAGAATTTGGATTCAAATCATCCTCAAGACCCTTTAAGTTTTCAGGTGAACTCTTTTATAAGGACTTAGATTACTTAGTACCTTATATACTAGACAATATCAGAATTAGATATTATGCCAATAATGCAGCCAGAGGTTATGCTACAGGTATTGATATGCGCGTTAATGGCGAATTCATAAAAGGCTTGGAAAGTTGGTTCAGTTTAAGTCTTTTGAAAACCGATGAAATCATTCGCTATGTGAACAGTCAAAATGAAACGGTAGAATCGCCTTGGTTAAGACGTCCAACAGACAGACGCATAACTGCAGCAGTGATGTTTCAGGATGAACTCAAAACCAATAAGGATTACAGAGTACATTTAATGTTGAACTACGGATCAAGTTTGCCTTTCTATCTGAGTGGCCAGTACCGCTATGAACAATTGTATAGCATACCATCTTATAAAAGAGTGGATATTGGTTTTAGTAAAGTCTTAATTGGCGGGGTCAATACTAAAAAGACTTCACGCACCATAAAAAACATGTGGGTTGGTTTTGACGTATACAATTTATTGCAAATCAATAACGTGATTTCGTATTTGTGGATCAAAGACTATAACAACCAAACCTATGGCGTACCCAATTATCTAACTGGCCGTAGAATTAATCTGCGCTTGGTTACTGCTTTTTAAAACAAAGTCATTTGTTTATTATTGTGCCATGTTTACAGGGATCATAGAATGCATGGGCGAAATTGTTGCCTTAGATAAAGACAACAACAATCTTCATATTACCATACAATCACCTATTAGTCATGAATTGAAGATTGATCAGAGCATTGCTCATAATGGAGTTTGCTTAACGGTTGTTGCATTAGAAGCCCAATCACATACGGTCACTGCTATTCATGAAACCTTAATAAAGACAGATCTTGGTCATTGGCAATTAGGTCAGAAAGTGAATTTGGAAAGATGTTTATCTGCCAATGCTAGGTTCGATGGTCATATAGTTCAAGGCCACGTAGATACAGTTGCGCGTTGTAAGGAGATAATAGATCAAGGGGGTAGTTGGTTATACACCTTTATATATGAACACAGTGGAATGACAGTTGAGAAAGGCTCTATAACAGTTAATGGTACCAGCCTGACAGTGGTGAACAGTCAAGAACAAGAGTTCTCTGTAGCGATTATACCTTATACTTATGAGCATACAATCTTTCATCAATTGAAAGTAAATGACAGTGTTAACATAGAGTTTGATATAGTTGGCAAGTACATTCAAAGGCTTTTTCAACAGCAAATGGGCCATTAATCGCATCAAATAGGCGGTTTTAAATAGCCAATGATAAGAAAATGAAGCTCTTAACTAGGTTTTTTAACCTAAGTCGAATAAAAAAAAATATTTTTTCACCTAGTAATAGCAAGGGTTTTCAAACATAAGTGCATAAAAATCAATAATTTATTTGCGAATATGAACTTTACCATTACCTTTGCACTCCCGTTCTGAAAAAGCTGTACTAAATTTAAGACTTAGAAACACAAAGAGTCCTTTTAACTTTTAAAAATATTTTTTGTGAATTCAAATTTTTATATTACTTTTGCACCCCCGTTCTGAAATAGACAGCAAGGCGCAAAAGATGGTCTTCAAAAAAAAATTAAAAAATAATTTTGGAGATTTAAAAATTAGTCTTACCTTTGCAGTCCTTTTTTGAGAAAGGAAAGTTCTTTGAAGTTTAAAGAGAAGGAATAGCGGACCTCAAAATAATACTTTGAGAAAAAGTCAGAGACAAATTTTTTACAATGAAGAGTTTGATCCTGGCTCAGGATGAACGCTAGCGGCAGGCCTAATACATGCAAGTCGAACGAGATTGTTGTAGCAATATGACATGAAAGTGGCGCACGGGTGCGTAACACGTATGCAATCTACCTCTAATTGGGGCATAGCTTCGAGAAATCGGAATTAATACCCCATAACATATTTGGAAGGCATCTTTTGAATATCAAAACTCCGGTGATTAGAGATGAGCATGCGCAACATTAGCTAGTTGGTAAGGTAACGGCTTACCAAGGCTACGATGTTTAGGGGGTCTGAGAGGATGATCCCCCACACTGGTACTGAGACACGGACCAGACTCCTACGGGAGGCAGCAGTAGGGAATATTGGTCAATGGAGGAAACTCTGAACCAGCCATGCCGCGTGCAGGATGACGGCCCTCTGGGTTGTAAACTGCTTTTATACGGGAAGAAAAAATGCTACGTGTAGCACATTGACGGTACCGTAAGAATAAGGATCGGCTAACTCCGTGCCAGCAGCCGCGGTAATACGGAGGATCCAAGCGTTGTCCGGATTTATTGGGTTTAAAGGGTGCGTAGGCGGATCTTTAAGTCAGTGGTGAAAGCCTGCAGCTTAACTGTAGAATTGCCATTGAAACTGAAGATCTTGAATTTGGTTAAAGTAGGCGGAATGTATCATGTAGCGGTGAAATGCTTAGATATGATACAGAACACCGATAGCGAAGGCAGCTTGCTGAACCAATATTGACGCTGAGGCACGAAAGCGTGGGGAGCGAACAGGATTAGATACCCTGGTAGTC
>JBIPPH010000006.1:0-72262 GCA_044368575.1 Bacteroidia bacterium | reverse complement strand
CAATGGCACAGGAGAGCCATAATACTCTACCACAACAGACTCTAACATGCCTGGAGAGGCTTTACCCGCTCTGATATTGGTGAATTCGTAAATGGTGTGCTGTATGCACTTCTCAAGGTTTCCTGAGAATTCGCTCATAACTTCCTGAATGGTTTGGCTCATAATTCAAATGTAATCTATTTGCAAAACAAAAGATTAAAAGATATTTATAAAAATTTTTTGATTAAAAAATTAATAAATCATCATTTCAATATCAAATATGAAAGCGTATCTTTGCCAAGTAAAATTTTAAAAAAATGTCAATACTTTTTTTACAAAACATTGGTGGTGGCTCTATGCTACTAATCATGATGGTGATTTTAATCTTCTTCGGAGGTAAAAAAATTCCAGAATTAATGAGAGGTTTAGGAGCCGGCATTCGTGAATTCAACGATGCCAAAAACAATGTAAAAAGCGAAATCGAAAAAGGTTTGAAAGACAAACCAAGCGATTCTGAAGAAAAAAAATAGTTGTTTGTTGACTCAATGACTAAGCGTTTTTCTTCTTTGCTAGAGGTTAGATCGGCTATTGATGCCAATCAAATCACTCTTCCTCAACTTGTAGATCATTACCTCGACAGGATAAGCACTCAACAACAATTGAATGCCATCCTCGAGGTTTTTTCTGATGAAGCTAAAACGCAAGCTCAGCTCATTCAAGACAAAATCAAACAAGGCAATGCAGGCAAATTAGCCGGCATGGTAATGGCCATCAAAGACAACATTGTTTACAAAGACCACCATGCTTCTGCTGCTTCAAAAATTCTAAGCGGATTTACCTCCCTCTTTTCTGCCACAGTAGTTGAAAGACTTTTGGCTGAAGATGCTATCATCATTGCCAGAACCAATTGCGACGAGTTCGCTATGGGGGCTAGCAATGAAAATTCTGCCTTTGGTCCAGTGCTTAATGCGCTTGACAACAGCAGAGTTCCAGGTGGTAGTAGTGGCGGTAGTGCTGTAGCTGTTCAAGCCGACATGTGCCTTGCCTCATTAGGCAGTGACACTGGTGGCTCCATCAGACAGCCCGCTGCTTTTACTGGTAGCTATGGTTTATACCCAAGTTATGGCAGTATAAGCCGTTGGGGTCTTATCGCTTTTGCAAGTAGTTTTGACCAAATTGGTCCATTCACTAGTTCAGTTAGCGACATGCAATTACTTATGGAAGTAATGGCCGGACCAGACGCACACGATGCGACTATGCTGCAAACAAAACCCGATTATGCCAATGCGAATAGAGGCCCATTAAAAAT
Source organism: Bacteroidia bacterium (assembly GCA_044368575.1). Lineage (GTDB taxonomy): Bacteria > Bacteroidota > Bacteroidia > NS11-12g > UBA955 > JABMMZ01. The sequence continues at coordinate 70,974 of JBIPPH010000006.1, read as the reverse complement.
AGCCTACATCAAAGATTGCATCGAACACCCTGGCATTGAAGCTGAAGTGAAGCAAGCTACAGAAGCCTTTATAGCAGAATTAAAAGGCAAAGGGCATACAGTTGAAGGCATCGATTTTCCATATTTAGACAGCATGGTGCCATGTTATCAGATATTAACCACTGCTGAGGCCAGTAGTAATTTAAGCCGTTTTTCTGGTTTAACCTATGGCCACAGAAGCAGCCAAGCCACAGACTTGGAAAGCACCTATAAATTATCAAGAACGGAAGGTTTTGGCCCTGAAGTTAAACGCAGAATTATGCTGGGCACCTTTGTATTGACCAGCGATTATTTTGACACCTACTATACCAAGGCTCAAAAAGTACGTCAATTGATCCGTCAAAAAACTTTAGATATTTTCAAAAATTTTGATGTGATCATTACCCCAACCACTAGTACAGTTGCCTTTAAAGTGGGAGAAAAATCAAATGATCCTATTGCGATGTACTTAGCGGATTTGTTCACTGTGCAAGCCAATTTAGCTGGCATACCGGGCTTATCTATACCTTATGCAACACATCCTGGCAACCAAATGCCAATTGGCATGCAATTAATGTCAAATATCAGTAACGAAGGGCTGTTGTTTAAATTGGCCAAACAATTTGAATCAAAGGCCTAATCTTTGTCTTCTCGCTTCATAAAGCATAATAGCTGTCGCAACAGACACATTCATGCTATCAATTTTACCTAACATTGGAATCTTAACTTGATGTTGGGCATACTCAATCCATTTATCTGAAACGCCTGTAGCTTCTGTTCCTACTACTATTGCTGAAGCTTTTGTGTAATCCAATTCAAAATAATTAACTGCCTTGTGCAAATTAGAACAAAAGCAAGTGATCTGTTTTTGGGTTAACCACTTTTGAAGCGTATCAGCATCCGTCAACACAATAGGTACAGTAAATACGGTGCCTAAGCTCGCTCTAATGGTATTGGGATTGTATAAATCGCCCGGCAAATCACAGCAGATAACAGCATCTACTGCAGAGGCGTCGGCTGTTCTTAAAATAGCGCCTAAATTGCCCGGTTTTTCAACCCCTTCTACAATTAATATCAATGGTGAATTAGGTAATTGCAATTGATCAAGGGTCTTCATTTGGGTTTTAATCACTGCAAAAATGTGTTCAGTGGAGGCCCTATAGACAGTTTTGGCATACAAGTCCTGACTGAGTTCAAAAACTGCTAATTGCGGCCATTGATTGGCGATTTTATTAATGATACTGCTATCCTTGAGGGCATTGGTATAAAACAATTGAACAAACTCCAAACCAGATTCAAACGCCATTGCTAGCTCAATATGACCTTCAACAATGGCCAATTGATCCAACTTCCTTTGCTTAGATTTCTCTAAAGACAATAGCGCCTTAAAGGTTGGGTTGCTGCTACTGCTGATATGTTTGACGAAAGGTTTCAATTAAAGTTTTAAAAACTGTTTAACAGATTCTGAAAAAATATTGCGTTTATCTGTATCTGAAATATTGGGATTATTGGCAATAAATGCCCCATGCTCTAAATCGCCCAAAGGAAAAGGATAATCTGTTCCATAGCATATTTTCTCAGAGCCAAACATGTCTAATAAATAATCAAAGGCTTTAGTATCGTGGGTTATGCCATCAACCCAAAATTTTCCGATATAATCCTTGGGGTTTTTTACATCATTAAGGTTCACCAAATCAGGTCTAACGGCCCATCCGTGTGCAATTCTTCCAAGTGTAAATGGGAATGAGCCCCCTGCATGAGCAAACATCACTCTTAAGTTTGGGAACTTATCGAAAATGCCGCCAAAAATCATACTGCAAACAGCTCTTGAGGTTTCCGCTGGCATACCAACTAACCATGGCAACCAGAACTTTTGGGTAAACTCCTCGCCCATCATCTCCCATGGATGAACAAACAAAGCCATATCGAGGTCTTGCATGGCTGCATACAAAGGCAGAAAACGGTCGTCATCAAGGTTGACATTATTAATGTTTGAACCAATTTGAACCCCTTTAACATTCAGTGTTTTGAGGCGCTCTAATTCTTTAATGGAGAGCGCAATATCTTGCATCGGCAAAGTACCAAGGGCAATAAATTTATCAGGCCTTTGACTTTGAACTTCCGCAATATGATCATTTAAAAAACTTGCCCACCAGGCTGCATCATTGGGTTTGGCCCAATAATTAAACAATACAGGCACAGTGCACAAAACCATCTGATCAACTTGATTGGCAGACATGTCCCACAAGATGGCTTCAGGATTGAAACAATTCTCTTCAACCTTTCTGAAAAACTTACCATCATCGCGCATCATTTTAGCCGTTTTGGTTTTAGGGTCGTGGTCTAAATAAATAAACCCACCATAACCAAACTTATATTTCAAATCAGGCCAATGAGCCGGCATAATGTGCGCATGACAATCAATTTTCATCGGCACAAAATTAATCAATTGAGGAGATTTTCTCTAATACAGAAAAAACAGCTGGGCAAACTTGAGTGTTGGCAAGGGTTATATGCTTGCGCTTAAGCAAAACATCTTCGTCGGTGTAGGGGTATCTGGCACAATCAGATGGTCTATCATCGTAAATTTGACAGGTATTATCTGGGTTTAAAAATGTACAGGGTGACTGTTGTAAAACGTAATCATTGTCTTCATCAATCTTTAGGTACTGCTCTATAAAAACAGATTCTTTTAGCCTTAGGGCTTTACTGATGCGTTTGATATCAGGCGTTTTAAAAGTTGGGCTGTGGTTTTTACAACAATTGGCGCATTCCAAACAGTTGATGTTTGAGAAAGCTTCTTCATGTAAATCGGGTAATTGTTTTATGTACTTAGAGACATTGACGCGGTCTAAAAATCTTTTAAACTGCTTTTGAAGATCGCGACTGCGTTTTTTCCAATGGGGATCTATGCTCATATAACAGATCTAATCGCAACGGTTTTATAGATTAAACCTTGCTCTGATTGTATACCATTAGGGCTTAAGTCGTCTATTTTTACAACACCACTGGCGTGTATGATTTTGTGTTTATCAAGTAATAGGCCAACATGTGATACTTTATCGGCTTCAGGCTTTGAAAAGAAAACTAAATCACAAGGTTTTGCTTGGGCATATTCCACTGCTTTGCCGCAATTTATTTGTTGTGTAGTATCGCGTGGTAACGCAATATTATGTGCCTTGAAAACCATCTGAATAAAGCCTGAGCAGTCAATGCCCATAAAGCATCTACCACCCCATAAATAAGGAACATTAAGAAATTTTTGAGCTAAGCTTTGAAGGCTAAACGACAAAGGCAGATGGTGAGTTGGTTTGAGGTCATTAGCCAATTTAAATGTTTTGCCATGACGCGCAAAACTTCCGGATTCTGGCAAATTGGCGCCACATGGAATCAACAGGAATTCATGATTGGATTTGGCTTCCAAAAACAAGGCGTCACACACTGCATTAAATGCTTGGTAAGGCTCAAAGGTATTGGCACTGATCCAACCTTTGTAATGGTCATAATCTGTTTCGATTTCGAGGAAACCTTGTTTTGTCTGCAAAACAGTATAAGACTCTCCAAACACAATACTACTCACCATTTCAGCAGCCGGCGAGGGCTCTGAACGCATAGGAATATAAGTTTGAAGGCAAGTTCCTCTTTGCTCCATCGTTAAATATGAAGTCTTGATTTTCTATCCAATAGAATGGATTCTGTTTCTGCATGATCCGGATCAGGCACACAGCAATCAACCGGACATACAGCGGCACATTGAGGCTCCTCATGAAAACCCATACACTCGGTACACTTATCTGGAACAATGTAATAAACTTCTTGGCTTATTGGGGCCATTTTTTGATCCACCGCAATTGAATTGCCATCGATCAATTGGAAATTACCTTCAACACTGGTGCCATCTTTAATGCGCCATTCAACGCCACTTTCATAAATTGCATTGTTCGGACACTCTGGTTCGCAAGCTCCACAATTAATACATTCGTCTGTGATTTTTATCGCCATAATTCAAATGCAAATGTCGTTGTTTTTTTAGAGCAAGATTTAAAAAAATTACTGATATCGATGCGAGACTGTCTAAAAAAATCATCGCAACAAGGTAACGGTGCCTCTCGCGGCATATCGTCTACCATCAAAGCCAACATAGTTGCAGTAATACATGTATACATCTTGAGGTTGATCTTGGTTCTTGTAAGTACCATCCCAAGTTTCAGAGATATCTCGACCTATAAACACCTCCTCACCCCAACGATTAAACACATGTAATTCGACAGATTTCAAAGCCCCGCCTTTTACGCCAAATCGCTCGTTTAAGTCGTCTTTATTGGGCGAAAAAGCATTGGGTACAAACAGCACTGGTTCAAAATTAAAACAAACCTCATTACTCCAAGTAAAAGTATCTGTACCGACTTTATTACCACGAATTCTGTAGCATTGAGTATACGCCTCCAAGCCGTTGCTATAAAGCGTAGTAAAGCCATTTAATTGAGGCTCATAAAGTTCATAGGTATTGCTTGTAGGCAACCATCTAAACACATCGTATTTCACTTGAGCATTAGACCATCCTAAATAAGGTGTATAATACATGAATACATCATAGCCTGTGGTTTTATAGCCTTTCAACAAAATATTGGTATGCACATTCGTGTACAACACATTACCACACAAATCAGAACCTTTAATGCGGTATTCCCAAGCATTAGAATCGTTCATGGTTGGCGCATCATTGTATTTAAAATTACCGGCACTAACAGTTCCAACAGAAGTAAAAGGAGCTGATGAGCCAGCTACTCTTTTTTGAACTTCAAAATTTTGTTTGTATAAAGGTGCATTTACCAAATGCCAAAAAGCGTCAATGCCTTTATCTGAGGCTGGCGGCGGATTAACCGTAATATAATCTAAATATAAATAAGGATTATCGTAGTATACTTTTAGGATTTGAGTATCACCCAAACATTGATAATCGCTCATTTCAACCACCTTAAGCCAATTATTAGCTTGTCCGAACCAATCCACTACTACTGCATTTTTATTGATGGTTTTTAAGGTACCGCCTTGTATAGACCAAGTATAAGTTGAGCTGCTTGCGCCCACTACAGAGTAATTGAAGTTAAGCGTATTATTAGCACAAATGATACTGTCGCCCAAAATGGCACTGGTACTTGGCTTTGGATGAATGATTAAAGTATCTAAGATGGGTAAACCTGGGCAACCAAAACCAGAGGTTTCAATCACTCTAATGATAAAAGTACCTGCCGTTTTATAGGACAAGCTGATGGTTGAACTGCCCTGCCCATTAATATTGGCAGTATCCCCGTTAATAGCCCATACATAACTAGAGCCTGGCATGCCGTTGACTGTGTATGTTGACTGCCAATTGGATTGACAAATTTCAAAAACACCATTAATCATATTGGCCGAGGGATTTAAACGAATATTAACCGTTCTCGACACTAAATTGCTTACGCAATTTTTATTGTTCACCGAATCGTAACTGGTTTCATATAAACTAATCTGACCAGTGCTAGCGCCTGCCCAATCAACAAGTACTTTATAAGTCCCTTGACCCGATACTATACTGCCACCAACAACCGCCCAATTATAGACAGTATTTGGGGCATTGGCTACTTGGTAAATTTCTCCAAATGTGTTGGCGCAGACATCCGTATCCCCGAGTATTTGATCAACACTTAGCGTATAATTTTTATCGACGTTGAAATAGCCTGTATCACTGCTACATCCGTATGCATTCAATTCAAGGACTTTAACTAAGCCCATTCCCGGATTGCCCCAATTCACTAACACACTGCTTGAATTTGGCGAAGATTGTATACTTCCGCCCCATACAAACCATTTATAGGCACTCTTAGGATTAGGGGTTTGAATGGTGTACAAGACTTGTTTGGTATTCGGACAAACAGAAGGTTTACCCACTATCTGAGGTATAGCTGGTTTGGAAACCCAAACTTGTAAAAGCGCTGTATCTGAAGGACAACCATTGGCGTTGTATTGAACAACCTTTGCCCAAGCCTTACCAGGATTACCCCAAACCACAGCAATGCTATTGGTATTACTAGCCCCTTGAATAGTGCCATTATTGACCCACCATTGATAGGTATAACCTGCTGTATTGTTAATAGCATAAGTTCCATTGCTGTTCACACAAACTGTGTCAAAGGCTTTTAATGTTGGTGTTGATGGAGCTGGCACTAAATTAATATTGATGCTAGATCTAGCACCCAAACAACCAAATTTTGAAACCGCTTGAACTGAAATCGTTCCTGAGCTAACGCCAGTATTCCAGTTTACAGTAGCGATATTGCCAACAACAGATACCAATGTACCTCCTATAACAGTTACTTGATGGGTGACGCCGATCAATTCTGCGGGTGTATTAGCGGTGGTGTTGATGGTATATTGAAGGCCTTTAGCACCCTCGCAGGCAGTTAAAGGGCCGGTTAATGTGGATTTTCCAGTGAACGGTTGAACTGTAATGTTAACCGTTAACATTGTAAATTTAGATGGACAGCCATCATCCACCACTCTTGCGGTAAATACATAGGGTTGGGTTCTTGCTTGATTGCAACTGGTTTGCCAACAGAATTGAGATGTAACAGTGGTATTGGCAAAGGCCGGTGAAAAGGTGGCTTTATTACCGATGAACCCATTCGCTCCGGTAAGCAAATCACCAAAACCATTAAGCGTTAAATTCTGTTTATCTTTATCAGAACCCACCACATTGAAACAAAGTTTATCTCCTGCCATCACAGTATAATTTTTACTGCTGGTACTGATATATGGTTTGGTATTTGGGCTACAATTAATGACTAATATCTGAAGATCTAAACGGGTTGAGCTCAACAATACCCCTCCGCGGTATTCAAGCAAATCAAGAGCAACAGCATAGTTGCCTGTTTTTGTAGCTTTAAAAGTGGCTACACCAGAACTGGAATTAATTTGTGAAATACCCGTCACCCCAAAAGGAATGTTACCATTGTAACCTGGCTCATAATCTATAGGACTGATGGGCACAGGGGCATTGTATGTTGGCGTACAACCAGGATAATTAGTCGCATAACTGGCGCCATACCATGGCGTTGCTAATTTATACACCAATGAATCACCATCTGGATCTACGGCATAATTACTCAGTTCAGCGGTATCGTTAATGCAAATGAAAGGCACAGGCACATCTGTAAAATATGGGGAACTGTTCTTAACATTAGTTGGCGGAATAATGGTTTGATAGGTTTGACCAATAAAGGGCACACCAGACATGTCGTTCTTTAAATTGACTTGCGTATTTCTGCAACAGACTTCCCATTTTACAAAATAGCCATAACTGCTGGTGGGCAAATCAATTTGATTGCGGTAAACACCTTTCTCCAAGCATACTTGAGTGGCTTCCGGACAGTCTGTTCTTCCGACTGGTTTAACCAATTCAGTAGTCTGCAAGGTAAAATTGAAAGTCTTATAGAGTTTTAAATCACTGCGTTGATACACACAAACATCAATGTTCTTAGCATATGGAATGGCTCCTGTTTTGCAATCTCGATAAGAGGTAATAGTAATGGTATAACGCGCACCAAAACTTGAAGTACCAACATATTCATAACTAATAAAGCCGCCCACTAAATGGGTTGCATTGAGTTTGAGCACTAAAGCAAAAACAAAACACAAAGCAGCTATATGTTTTCTAAAACCATTCAAGCCTATACAAAATTAAACAAATTTCATGCAAATTATTGTGTTATTAGACGTAAGTTTCGATAAAAAAGTTGGTTTGCATGGGCTGCATTTTTTATTTCATGACAAAAACTCTTATTTTGCAGACTGATGACCATGGAACAATACCATTCTGACTGTTTGCATTTTAGAGGTGATTTGCCTTGTTTACCTCATAAAGAACACGGTTACCATTGCAATGATTGCAAGGCTTATCAAGCCATCAGCAAACGTATACTCATCATTAAGCTAGGCGCTATAGGCGATGTGATCAGAACCACACCTCTAATCAGCACCTATAAAGCGCTCTATCCAAATTGTAAAATCACTTGGTTAACCATGACCCCTGCTATTTTACCTAGCGGACAAATTCATGAAATTTTAAAATTCGATTACGCATCAGCCTTGTATTTACAAAATGCTGAATTCGATATAGCCATTAATTTAGATAAGGAAAAAGAAGCTTCTGCTTTGTTAAAAGTGGTTCAGGCAAAAGAAAAATACGGTTATATTCTCAAAGACAATGTGACCCAACCCATCAATGATTTAGCTTTTCACAAGTACCACACTGGTTTATTCGACGATGTGAGCCAAGCCAATACCTTAAATTACTGTACAGAAATTTACCAAATGTGTGGCTTAACCTACAAGGGCGAACCTTATTTGTTAGACAACCATGCCAATAAAGGTTTTGAATGGCCGCAATTAGATAAAAGCAAAACCATAATTGGCCTCAACACAGGTTGTGGTGATAGATGGACCACACGCTTATGGCCTGAAGACTATTTTGCCGATTTAGCAACACGTTTGATGGCAAAAGGTTATCAGGTAATCTTATTGGGTGGTGAGCAAGAAGATGCCCGCAACAAACGCATTCAAGCCAAAAGCAATGCAATGTATTTAGGGTATTTCCCATTGCCTCAATTCATTAACCTTATTGACCAATGCAACCTTGTAGTAACTCAAGTAACTATGGGCATGCATTTGACATTAGGTCTTCAAAAGAAAATCGTATTGATGAACAATATCTTTAATCCACATGAATTTGATTTATTTGGCAATGGGGAAATTGTTATGCCTGATAAAGCTTGTGAGTGTTTTTATCGCGGTTCTTGTAAGTTGGGCAACAGCTGTATGAAAGATCTACCAGTTGATAAAGTTGAAGCCGCTGTTCAAAGGGTGATTGCCTTGTAAACTTCACAAAAAAGTAACCCATTAAATTCCCATTTTAATCTCCAAAATGAAGTATATTTGCCTTGCTTTATGCCGGCAAGTAATCCTCATAACGATGTGTTTTTCCCAAAAGTAGCGGGGATTAAATCGGCATTGCCTGAACATCAAGTGGCGTGGCAAATCAATAAAAGCTTTGACATCAACATGGGATTAAACTTAGAATGGGTTAGACCATTGCCTGAGAAAAAAACCAGTTTACACAGACATTACTATTGTTATTTTGAAGATGTTGAACTGCATTGGCATTTAATTAAAAACAAAGGCGACCAAGCGTATTTTTTTCAATCCAACCCTTTGTTTGACTACCTGTTAATTTGCCAAGGTGAAGACCTCTACAATTATTTTGACAGAGCGGTTCAAAGTATTCAAACTAACTCTAGCATAGAATACATTTTCAATATTCCTTTCCAAAAAATTAACGGTCAAAATTTATTCTTTGACAACTTTCTAAACACCAAAAAATTCCTAGAAGCCCAGTATGTATAAAAACGATTTTAACAAAACCAAAATAGTGGCCACCATTGGTCCTGCTACGTCCTCAAGAGAAATGCTAAAATCATTGATCTTAGCGGGTGTAGATGTATGCCGCATCAATTCTTCTCATGGTTCACATGAAGACCACCTTGAAGTAATACAACACATCAGAAGCATCAATGAGGAATTAAATTCTGATGTATGCATACTTCAAGATTTACAAGGCCCTAAACTCAGATTAGGCATGGTTGAGAATGATGGCGTTAACATCAGCAATGGTCAAACTTTAATCTTAACCAGCAAAGAAATGATCAGTACGGCTGAAATGGTCTGTATCCGATACAGAGATTTAGCCAAAGACATGAAACCTGGTGAATTCATTTTGATTGATGATGGGAAAATTGAAATCCGCATCGATGAAGTATTGAACGAAACAGATGTTAAAGCAACCGTTATTACTGGTGGTATATTAAAATCTAAAAAAGGATTCAACCTCCCACATACCAATGTTTCCTTCCCTAGCTTAACTGAAAAAGACATTGAAGATCTTCAGTTTGGACTCGAGAACAATGTGGAATGGATTGGCTTATCTTTCGTTAGAAAAGCGTCTGATATCATTGACCTTAAAAACAGAATCAAAGCCGCAGGCAAAGAAGCAAAAGTCATCGCTAAAATTGAAAAGCCTGAAGCGGTTCAAAACATTGATGAAATCATTGCTGTTACTGATGGCATAATGGTTGCTCGTGGAGACCTTGGTGTTGAAGTACCCCTTCAAGACGTACCAATCATTCAGAAAAATATCATCGAAAAATGCATACGATCTGCAAAACCAGTGATTGTGGCCACTCAAATGATGGAATCAATGATTGTGAATTCTACACCAACAAGAGCTGAAGTGAGCGATGTTGCCAATGCCGTAATCGATGGTGCTGACGCGGTAATGTTAAGTGCGGAAACCAGTGTAGGCGCCTTCCCTATCAAAGTGGTTGAGACCATGGAGAAGATTATAAGAGACGTTGAAAAAGACCGCAGAGTCTACTTCAAAGGGGTTAAGCCAACTGCCCAATCAGACACCTTTATTTCTGATGAAATTTGCTTTACAGCTGTGCGAATGAGTGACCACCTAAAAGCCAAATCAATTGTTGGTATGACCCGTTCAGGTTATTCTGCGCTTGAAATTTCTTCTTACAGACCAATGGCTAATATTTTCATTTTCACCAACAATAAACCTTTGTTAAAAACCATGAGTTTAGTCTGGGGAGTAAGAGGATTTTATTACGATAAATACGAAAGTACAGATCAAACTTTTACGGATGTAATTGATGTATTAAAAGCCAATCAATTGGTGAGTAAAGATGATATAGTTATCCATACCGCTAGCATGCCAATCAAGCAAAAGTCAATGGCCAATAGCATAAAAATTTCTGTGGTAGAATAAACCATGTTAGGCAGAATTGTTCTGTATATTACCTTTTTTAGCTGCAGCTTGGCTTGGGCACAACCTCAGGTCATTACGGAAAAACAATTGGGTAATCAAAGGGTTTGGAATGCCCGCATGAGCAGTGACGAACACCTTAAAAAGGTGTTTTATGAAGCCCAGTTAAGCTACCCACCTAAGTTCATTTATTGGCGAGTGTTTAAAAAAGAAAAACAAATGGAACTTTGGGGTGCAGACAGCGCTCACCATGCCTACCGACTGATTGAAACTTACAATATCATGGCGTTGTCTGGCAATTTAGGCCCTAAGCGCATGGAAGGTGATTATCAAGTTCCTGAGGGTTATTATTACATCAATCAATACAATCCCTACAGTAATTTTTATTTAAGCTATAAGATCTCCTACCCCAACAAAAGCGATAGTATTTTGGGCAAAAAAGGCAGTTACGGCGGACAAATATTTGTGCATGGAGATTCTGTTACTATTGGCTGCTTACCCATGAACGATGATGTTATCAAAACTTTGTATTGGTGTAATGTACAAGCTCAAAACAACCGAGACACCAATTACCATATTCCTGTTCATATTTACCCTTGCAGAATGCATACCAGCAATCTGAAATATTTAAAATCTTATTACAACTTTGACCCTATTCGTCAAGAGTTTTGGAAAAATTTACAAGAGGGTTATAATTACTTTGAACTCATGCATTGCCCGCCAAAAATTGCGGTTGACCCTAAAGGCAAATACATTGTGAACTACTAAGCGAATGCTTGGTAATTATATGGTTTATGTTAAATTTGCCCTAAGATGAGCAATGCGTCAACTCAAGTGCAAGACACTTACAACCAACAATACCATTCTGAGAACAATGAATGGCGTCAATTGGGTGGCCAACAAAAAGCCAAAAATATTTTGGACTTATGCAGCAGATTCAAATCAGCAAAAACCATTGATATTGGCTCAGGCAATGGCGCTGTGATTGCAGAATTAGATAAAGCAAACTTTACAGATGAGTTAAGTAGTTTAGAAATTTCAGATTCTGGCATTGCTGCCATTCAAGAGCGCCAATTAAAGTCGCTTAAATCAGTTCAAAAATTTGATGGTTATAAAATACCATTTGACAACAAATCCTTCGAACTTTCACTTTGCAGCCACGTAATTGAACATGTTGAACACCCAAGGTTATTGTTGAGAGAAATCGCTAGAGTAGCGAACTACCATTACTTTGAAGTGCCTATTGATTTTAGCTTTTATGTAGATCAAAAAATCCAACATTATTTGGACTATGGTCACATCAATATTTACACACCAGCTTTATTTAAATTTTTATTGAAAAGTGAGGGATTTGAAGTGATTGACGAACGTTTCTTGTTCACCAATCATGCACAAATTGATTTCCAATTCAAACATCAACCACTCAAACGCCTCACTCAAAAATTAAAGAACTTAATTGTATCATTAAGTCCGTACAAAAAAATTAAGCCCAATGCTTATGCTGTTTTGTGTCAGCACAATGGTAAAGGTCTATCCATATTTTAAGCTCTGAAATAATTTAAGAACACTTTCTTCTTGCGCTTAGAGACAGATTCGTAAGTATTGTCTTTTAATTGAACCTTAGCATTCACTCCGGGTTTATAGGCCGTAACATGTTCTGCATTGATTAAGCAGGCGTCGTGAATACGAATAAATGATTTATCATTCAATGCCCTTTCATATACAGCTAAATGTTTTGAAGTAAGTATTTTCTTGGCGCCTTGAACATAGATTTCAGAATAGGCCCCTTGCGCTTTTATTTTGATGATTTTATTGATGTCAATAGGATTTAAACGCTCATTGTCATACACCATAATGGTATTACCTAATGGCGCCGCCCCATTTTGACTGGCCTTTTTATAAGTATTTTGTATGATCATCTGCATTTTCATGCGATCAAGAATTCTTTGCAATGCGCTATTGATTGCAACAGATTCAAATGGAATACTCAAATAGTCTACCAAATTGCGTCGAATCACTTCTAAAGCATGTTTCTTGGATTTACCATACAAGACCACATGTGCTTTTAATTCATTAACATTAGAAAAGAAATCCTCTGGCAGCTTATTCAATTGATTGCTGTTGATGAAAAACGCATCTGGCACCATGTGTTTGAGATGCACTTGCAAGGCCTTTTTGCCTTGTACCTTTCCAATTAAATACAATACTTGATTTTGTGCCGTTAGCACCGATTCGAGTTCAGATGCAACCCGTGCATCTTTTTCAATGATCACAATTTTCATAGTTTAAATTTAGTTTAACCGAAGTTAAGACATTTAAACTAAAAAAACAATACCCGATCAGAGGTCAAATTTGATACCTTGAGCCAAAGGAATGGTAGTACCATAATTAATGGTATTGGTTTGCCTGCGCATGTAGGCTTTCCAACTGTCGCTACCACTTTCTCTGCCACCACCAGTTTCTTTTTCACCACCAAATGCACCCCCTATTTCAGCCCCAGAGGTACCAATATTCACATTGGCAATACCGCAATCAGAACCAGCTGCACTAATAAAGCGCTCTGCCTCTTGAATAGCATTGGTAAAGATCGCTGAACTCAAACCTTGTTTAACATCATTTTGCATGGCCAAGGCTTCGCTCAAATGCTGATATTTCATAACATATAAAATAGGTGCAAAGGTTTCGTGTTGCACTATGCTATAAGTATTCATGGCTTCACAAATAGCAGGTTGCACATAACAGCCACTTTCATAGCCTGCTCCAGACAATACCTTGCCACCATATAATACTTTACCGCCTGCTTGTTTAAGTTGAGTCAATGCAGAACTGAATTGATCAACGGCCGCTTTATCAATCAAAGGGCCCACATGATTCTCTTCTAAAAGAGGATTGCCAATTTTAAGCTGTTTATAGGCCTTCACCAATTGTTTTAAAAATTGATCATAAACTGAAGCATGAACGATTAAACGTCTGGTAGTTGTACAACGTTGACCAGCTGTTCCAACCGCTCCAAACACAACTGCTCTCAAAGCCATTTTAAGATCAGCATGTTCACTGATAATGATGGCATTATTACCGCCTAATTCTAACAAAGATTTGCCCAATCTAGCCGCTACAGTTTGTGCCACTGATTTACCCATGCGGGTACTGCCAGTTGCTGACACCAAAGCGATTCTGTTATCTTCAGCCATTCTTTTGCCCATATCGGCATCGCCATTGATCAAAGTAAAAATACCCTCAGACAATTGATTGGCTTGCAAAACGCTTTTTAATAAATTCATACATGCCACAGCCGATAATGGTGTTTTCTCAGAAGGTTTCCATATACACACATTGCCACAAACAGCGGCTATCATGGCATTCCAACTCCAAACAGCCACAGGAAAATTAAAGGCAGAAATAACGCCTACTATACCCAATGGGTGCCATTGTTCCATCATGCGATGTTCTGGTCTTTCACTTTGTATGTTTAAGCCATAAAGTTGTCTACTCAAGCCGACTGCAAAATCACAGATGTCTATCATTTCTTGCACTTCACCCTTGCCTTCTTGCAGACTTTTACCCATTTCATAACTCACCAAAGCGCCTAATGCATCTTTGTTTTCTCTTAACACATTGCCGTATTGTCTTACAATTTCTCCACGCTTGGGGGCTGGCATATTGCGCCAAATCAAAAACGCATCTTGAGCGCGTTTCATTACGGCTTCGTATTCTGTTTCTGTGGCATACACCACGCTGCCAATGGCTTTGCCATCAACAGGAGATTGAATGGTTTTCTTTTGACTACCCACGGCTGTAATCCAATTGACACCGGTACAGACGCTTTCACTTACAGAGCGAACGCCCAATTGTTTTAAAACTGAAGACATGTTTTGCATACCACAAATTTATGTTTTTTAATGGTATGGCGCATTGACCAATATCAATTTTAATTACCTTTGTTCCAATGAAAAAGTTTTGGAAGATTAGTGCATATGTTGGCCTTGTCTTGATATGCCTCGAGATTGCACTACACCTTTACAACCCATTTACTGCTCGCGTTAAAAACGGTAGCATAGTGCTGCCTAAAAACACCAAATACACCATAGACTTGCCGGCCTACGACGGTATGGATCAAAAGGTAATCCACAGCAAAAACAGCATTGGTCTGAGAGGGCCAGAACCCAATGATTCAGCAAAAATTAAAGTCATTTGTATGGGAGGCAGCACCAGTGAATGCATGTATTTGACAGATGGTAAAGATTGGCCTAATGTGTTGGGAGATAAATTAAAAGTTGAGTTTCCAGACTTATGGTTAAACAATGCTGGTATGGATGGTCAATCAAGCTATGGCAACTTGCAAATGCTGAAACAATACATCTTAAAGTTAAAACCCAATTACATTTTTTTAATGGCAGGTTTAAATGATATGGAGTTGGATACCCCTAGTCATTTTGATGTGAATGTTTCACCAATAAAGCGCGCCTATAATTTCCTTGAATTACCCTCCACAATTGTCAATATCATTAGAGCAGGCAAAGCCAAACAAGTGGGTTTAAACCACCAAGTGTACACCAATTTAAGTCAATTGCCTAAGCTCAAAATGACAGACGATGAAATGATGGCCAGAATGCAAAAAGAACAAACTTATTTGGCTGCTTACAAACAACGCATAACTGAGTTCGCTAAACTCTGTAAAGACAATAATATTCAACTTGTTTTCATTGGTCAGAGCATATTGTTCTCTGACGAAAATGACCTCTACACGAACATTTATCTTGGTGATTTAAAAACAGGGCAAATGAATGGCAAAACAAGATCTTACATTTTAAAAATGTACAACAAGGTTACATTTGATGTGGCCAATGAATTAAATTTACCATTTATCAATTTGAACGCCCGCTTGCCAAAAGACTCTAGATTCTTTTACGATGGCTATCATTTTACCATTGATGGCGCAGACATGTGCGCAGAAATCCTTCACGACGAAATTACTTCTAAAAAAATCATACACTAATGCCGCTTATTCACGAACAACTGCATGCTATTAAAGCGTTTATTTTTGATGTTGATGGTGTTATGACCGATGGCCAAGTTTTGGCAACTGAACAAGGCGAATTTTTAAGGAGTTTTAACATCAAAGATGGCTACGCACTTCAACATGCCATCAAAATGCATTACCCCATTGCCATTATTTCTGGTGGTCAATCCATGGGCATAGAAAGACGCTTTCAGCAATTGGGCTTGAAAGATATTTTCACGGGTCAACAACACAAACAAGCCGCCTTTGATTTGTTTAAAAACAAACACGGTTTACATGCCTCTGAAATTGCCTACATGGGCGATGATTTACCAGATTATGAGTTACTCAAGCAAGTAGGCTTATCCGCTTGCCCAAATGATGCTGCCAAAGACATCAAATCCATATGTCAATACATTTCCCCTATTAATGGCGGAAAAGGTTGTGTAAGAGACCTCATTGAAATGACGCTTAAACTCCATGGCAAATGGTGGAGTGAACATTCTCACACTTGGTAAGCCACAATTTGCACTTTATCTGCCCGTAGATTTGTGCTTCTTGATAAATTGACTATTTTTGCAGAGTATATACATTCTGAATATGTCAATTGAAATCAAAGTTCCTAGCCCAGGTGAATCGATTAGCGAAGTAACCGTATCAAAATGGTTAAAACAAGTTGGAGACTATGTTCAACTCGATGAACCACTAGTAGAACTTGAAAGTGAAAAAGCCACTTTTGAAGTCAATGCTGAAGCCGCTGGTGTAATCACCAAACAATTGGCTAAAGACGGCGATGAAATTAAAGTAGGTGCTGTTATCGTTGAAATCGACGACAAAGCTAAAGCTCCGGCCAACGCCCCTAAAGCTGAAGCCAAAAAAGAAACAGCCGCTGTTAAAGAAGATAAAAAACCTGCAGAGAAAGCCGCAGACAAACCAGTTGCCGCTAGTCCTGCTCCAGCAGAAGACTTTGATAGTGCTGTGCACATTGCCCCATTGGCAAAAGAATTAATGTTGGCCTATGGCTTAAAACCCAATCAAGTAAAAGGCACTGGCCCTAACGGCAAAATCAACAAAACCGATGTTTTAGAAGCTATTGTTGCGAAAGGTATTGGCGCTTCAAGCAGCAACAAATACAATGGCAATGGCGAACGCGTTAACCGCGTTGAAAAAATGAGCAACTTACGTAAAACAGTTGCTAAACGCTTAGTGGCTGCAAAAAATGAAACCGCTATGTTGACGACTTTCAACGAAGTCAACATGAAGCCTATCATGGATTTAAGAAACAAATACAAAAATGCTTTTGCTGAAAAACACGAAGTAGGTCTTGGCTTTATGAGTTTCTTTACCAGAGCTTGCTGCATTGCCCTATTGGATTGGCCAGCGGTGAATGCCTTTATCGATGGCGATTCAATTCAATTCAATGACTATTGTGATATCTCTATTGCCGTATCAGGTCCTAGAGGCTTGGTGGTACCAGTTATCAGAAATGCAGAAGGCATGAGCCTAGCTGACATTGAAAAAGAAGTTAAACGTTTGGCCGGAAAAGCCAGAGAGAACAAATTGTCAATGGAAGAAATGAGCGGAGGTACATTTACCATTACCAACGGTGGTGTATTTGGCAGTATGATGAGTACGCCCATCATAAATCCGCCTCAATCAGCCATTTTAGGCATGCACAATATTGTTGAAAGACCAGTAGCTGAAAATGGCCAAGTGGTTATCAGACCAATGATGTACGTAGCCTTATCTTACGATCATAGAATTATTGATGGCAGAGAAAGCGTTAGCTTTTTGGTAAGGGTTAAACAATTATTGGAAAACCCAGAAATGTTGTTTGACGGCAAAGCGCCTTCAGAAAAAGTGCTTGGTTTATAAGCCTATGTCAGATTTTTTTGCTCATCCAAGTGCCGTTATTGACGACCATTGCAAGATTGGAGCGGGCAGCAAAATTTGGCATTTTACCCATATCATGTCGCATTCTGAAATTGGCAACAATTGCAATATTGGTCAGAATGTAGTCATCTCCCCAAAAGTCATTATTGGCAATGGGGTTAAAATCCAAAACAATGTTTCTGTGTATACAGGTGTTATTTGTGAAGACGATGTATTCATTGGCCCTAGTGCTGTTTTTACCAATGTTATTAATCCTAGAAGCGCCATTAACAGACAAAACGAATTCAAATCTACCTTGATTCAAAAAGGAGCCAGCATAGGTGCAAATGCCACCATTATATGTGGCAATACCATTGGTCAATACGCTATGATTGGCGCTGGCACAGTGGTCACTAAATCTGTACCTGATTTCGCATTAGTAGTGGGCAATCCCTCTAAACAAATTGGATGGGTATCAGCCTATGGGAACCGATTGCATTTTGATGAACAAGGCAAAGCTGAGTGCCCAGAAAGTGGCGAACATTATCTATTGCAAAACCATCAAGTCATAAAAACGCTATGAAAAACATATTGGTTACAGGTGGCTTAGGCTATATTGGCGCTCATACTGTTGTTGAGTTATTCAATAACGGCTATAAGCCCATAATCATTGACAATCTAAGCAATACCAATATAGAGGTATTAAAAAGGTTAGAGCAAATTTGTGAGCATTCGTTTTCATTTTACAATGAAGATGTATGCAATACCCTTGCGCTGACAAACATCTTAAAAACTGAAGACATCCACGGTATTATTCATTTTGCCGCCTTTAAAGCGGTTGGTGAATCTGTTCAAGCGCCCATAAAATATTACAAGAACAATATTGGCGGCATGACCTCATTATTAGAAGCCATGCAAAATCAAGGCATAAACAACCTTGTGTTTAGCTCTTCATGTACTGTTTATGGTGAACCAGATCATTCTCCGGTTAATGAGTTAGCCCCTATTAAACGTGCCAACTCGCCTTATGGGCGTACCAAGCAAATGGGTGAAGATATATTGATGGATTGCTTGGGACTTAACACCGTAGCTCTTCGGTATTTTAATCCAATAGGTGCGCATGCATCTGCCTTAATTGGCGAATTGCCCATTGGTGTACCCAATAATTTAATGCCCTTCATAACTCAAACTGCTGCGGGCATTAGACCTTCGCTTACTGTTTTCGGCAACGATTACAACACCAAAGACGGCACCTGTATTCGCGATTACATACATGTTGTTGATTTAGCCAAGGCCCACGTTAAAGCACTCCAATTTATAGCACAGAATCCTAATAACCATTTCGAAGTCTTCAATATTGGCACTGGCAATGGTTATACTGTACTTGAAATCATCAAAGCATTTGAGACAGTTAATCAGATTCAATTGCCTTATCAGATTGGCAACAGACGCGCAGGTGATGTAGAAAAAGTATGGGCTGACGCGCAGAAAGCTGAAACCCAATTGGGTTGGAAAGCAGAATTGGGCTTAAATGAAATGGTTCAATCCGCGTGGCAATGGCAATTGCAATTGAAAGCCTAGAGACTGCTGTATACTTTAAAAACTTGTTGAGCGGCGTAATTGGGTTTGAAAGGATCTAAATACGACCCATAATTGGTTTTAGGCATTTGCACTAAATCCAATAAACTTCTGGTGAGTTTATCAATAATGGCGGAATCAAATTTAAGCGTTGATTTTGGCGCCAATTCCCTAAACACAGGAATATCATTTACCGCCATAGGCAAACCAGCGCATGCGGCTTCTATTAGCGGTATACCAAACCCTTCCATCATGCTTGGGTATACAAATCCACTGGCTCTTCTGTACATCATTGGCAGATCGTAATCTTCTAAATCAGTTATGATCATGACCTGTTGTTTTAATTCGTTCTGCTTGATGAACTTAATACAAGCTTTTAGAGTTGGACCTCTCTTACCCACCAATACTAAATGAATGTCTTTGCGCTTAGTGCGTTTTAAGGCCTCTAATAAAGTTAAGTGATTTTTTCTGGTTTGAAAACTTGACACATACAACAAGAACTGATCGGGTAAACCGTGAATCATTGACAAACGCTCAAGTTGTTTTTGAGAGTACTCTTTCCAATGCAAATCACCACATGTTTGATATACCACTTGTATTTTTCTACTGTCTACATTGTAATGTCTTTGTATGTCTTGCGCACAAGCATGACTGGTGGCAATCACCTTGTCTGCAATTTCAAGTGCATGCTTAGTCTTTATATCGTATATGGCACGGTCTAAGAAACGGTAATGACTTGGAAACATTTTAAAAATAACATCGTGTATTGTCACTACTTTTTTAATATTTTCGGGCCATTTACCAAACGGCAATTCATTGCTTAAGCCATGGTAAAGGTCAATTTTATGCAGTTGTAAATCTTTTAAAATACCCTTCACACGCCATAAAGGAGATGCCTTTTGTGGAGCTGCAGCAATGGTATTGGCCGGCAAATTCAATGTACTTGGTTGATCATCAAACAAGTAGTATTTATTAGCAGGATAAGACGCAATAAAATGATCCACTAGGTCTCGGCTGTAATTACCTAAACCCGAGCGGTTGTGAAAATAGCGTTTTGCGTCGAATCCAATATTCATTATACAGCTACATTAAAATCTCTGAGCGCGTCATTGAGTGATGTTTTTAAATCCGTACTAGGTTTTCTTTGACCGATTATCAGGGCACATGGCACTTGGTATTTACCCGCCGCGAACACCTTTTCATAACTGCCAGGAATAACCACTGAACGCTCAGGCACATAACCATTATAGATAATTGGCTCTGATTGGGTAACATCTATAATTTTGGTTGACTGTGTTATGGTAACACCTGCACCGATAACCGCTTCTTTAGCAATATGAGCACCTTCAACAATTATGCTTCTAGAACCAATAAAACAATCGTCTTCTATGATCACTGGTGCAGCTTGAACAGGCTCTAAAACGCCTCCTATTCCAACACCTCCGCTCAGATGCACGTTCTTGCCTATTTGAGCGCATGATCCAACAGTTGCCCAAGTATCAACCATGGTTCCTGAATCGACATAAGCACCAATATTGACAAAACTTGGCATCAAAATGACCCCTTTGTTGATGAAGGCACCATATCTGGCAACAGACCCCATAACCGCTCTTACACCTTGTTGGGCATAGTCTTGCTTTAATGGAATCTTGTCACAAATTTCATACGGACCAATTTTTTCTGTGCTGATGTCTTGAATTGGGAAATACAGAATAACCCCTTTTTTAACCCATTCATTCACCTGCCATTTACCAGCTTCAGCACTTGGTTCTGCCACACGCACTTGACCTTTATCAAGCAATTCTATGAGCTGCCTGATCTGGTCTTGCACTGCAGATTCTTTAAGCATTGCACGGTTTTCCCACGCAGTTTCAATGGTTTGTTTTAAGGCTATAAGATCCATGGATTTTGAACCTGCAAAATACGTTAAAATCCAACAATGCTGAAACACTTTTGAAGCGTATTTGTGACATATTATCAACTTTTTTTTGCACTTTTGTAGCAATGAAAAAAATGAGTTTAAAATCAGTAATAGCCATTGCGCTTATAGGTCTATTTCAAACCTTTTCTGCAAACGCCCAAGGACAAAAATACTTGAGCATGGAAGAAGCCATTTTACAAGTTGACAAACCCAATAATTTGTCTTTAAAAATTCAAAACATCACAGGACTTCAATGGTTACCAGGAGGTAGCAAATACGCCTACATCAAAACCAGTAAACCACAAAAGTTAATCATCGTTGATGCCTTGACTTTTCAAGAAGATAGCAGCCAAACACTTGAAGCCCTTAATCAAGCAGCAGCTCAGTACAAAGAAGGTTGGCAATTTAAAAGTTTTCCGGCATTTGAATGGACCGATAACGACAACATCGTGATCTTTAAAGACCAGCAATATGTGAATTACAATTTACCAGCTCAAGCCTTCAGAAACCTATTGACCATTAAAGGCCAAGGCAGCAGCAACGACTACCATGCTAAAAGCAATCAAGTCATTGTTACTGAAAATGAGAACCTCTACCTCATCAATGCGAATGAAACCATTCAAATTACTAATGATGGCGGCAAAGGCATAGTGTATGGCCAATCTGTTCACCGCAATGAATTTGGCATTGACAAAGGTTTATTCTGGAGCCCAGATGGCAAGAAAATTGCTTTCTACAGAATGGATGAAAGCATGGTGAGTGATTATGCCATTTACGACAACTCTAAAATTCCTGCTCAAAGCAACAACATCAAATACCCGACCGCTGGGGCAAAAAGCCACCATGTAACCGTTGGTATCTTTAACATAGAAACGAAGACCACTACTTATTTAAAAACAGGTGAACCAGCAGAACAATACCTTACCAATATCGCATGGGATCCGAGTTCTGAAAATATTTTCATGGCCATTGTGAACAGAGGGCAAAACCATGCTTGGATCAATAGTTACAATGCCAATTCAGGTGAGCTCAATAAAACTTTGTTTGAAGAAACCGACGAGCGTTATGTTGAACCTCAACACGGCTTTTACTTTATGCCAAATGACCCAGAGAAATTTATATGGCAGAGTGAACGCAGCGGATTTAACCATTTGTATTTATATTCTACTAAAGGCAAACTACTTAAAACATTAACCCAAGGCAATTGGATGATCACGCGTTTGATTGGCGCTGACTCAGATGGCAAATACATCTACTTTGAATCAACTAAAGAAAGTCCATTAGAAAGACACACCTACAGTGTGCATGTCAATTCACTTGAGCTTAAAAAACTGAGTGATGCAGCTGGCACTCATATGGCCTCATTCAATCAGCAGATGAACCAATTTTTTGATGTGTATTCAAGCCTTAATGTGCCGCGTAAAATTGATTTAAGAAGTCAAAATGGCGACTTGGTTAAAAACCTTTTAACTGCAAGCAATCCGTTAGCGAATTATGACTTAGGCGAAACCACTTTATTCCCTATCATCAATGATGGCACAGTATTGCATTGCCGAATGATTACACCACCACATTTCGACAAAAACAAAAAATACCCTGTTGTCGTTTATGTGTATGGTGGTCCTCATGCCCAAATGGTAACCAATAGCTTCTTAGGGGGCAGTAATTACTGGATGCAGTTAATGGCTCAAAAAGGTTATATCGTATTTACCCTCGACAACAGAGGCTCTTCAAACAGAGGCCATGCTTTTGAAAGCGCTACTCACAGACAATTAGGCACGCTTGAAATGGCGGACCAATTAGCAGGCATTAATTACCTTAAAAACTTGAGTTATGTAGACGCCAACAGAATTGGTGTACATGGTTGGAGCTTTGGTGGATTTATGACCACCTGTCTTATGAGCAGACAACCAGGTGTATTTAAAGTTGGTGTAGCTGGTGGCCCAGTGATTGATTGGTCAATCTATGAAATCATGTACACAGAGCGTTACATGGACCAACCTTCTGAAAATCCAGAAGGATACAAACAAGCAAATTTGTTAACCCACATCAATGGTTTGCAAGACAAACTTCTAATGATTCATGGTTGTGATGACGATGTTGTTTTATGGCAACACAGTTTATTGTATTGCAAAGCAGCAGTTGATGCCGGCAATACTTACTTAGATTATTTTGTTTATCCTGGTCACAAGCACAATGTAATGGGCAAAGACCGTGTGCATCTCATGCAAAAGATTACAGAATACCTAATGGAGAATCTGTAATTAAACCTCTTCCAAAAGCGTTCTAAAGGCTAAAACTTGATCGCCATATTTGGCATAGGTTTTAGCTTTTAATGCTGGGGCATATAACTCAGCATAAGCATTATAATCATCTATGCTATGGCAAAAATATTGGATAGCATAATTCACCCCCTCATTGTCTTGTACATTGGTCAATAGTTTAAGCATTTTAAACCCAGTAAACTTTTCTGTCGCAATGACTTCAGGAATGTGTTCGTGTTTCATCCAGTGCACCCATTCTGTTTCAATGGTCTCTGGAATATTGCAAGTCACGTTATAAATGATCATACTTGCAAACCAAGTTAAAATTTCAATAGCAGACAAATTCAAATGCTATTTTTGTAATAACAGCAATAAGCCAGTAATTTTGAAAGGTGCATCCAGATTTAAAACCATCTAAAATCGAAGCCCTTCCCTATGCCATTAGCCAGGGGTATGACATAGATGTGTTAAGAGATGACCTCATTCATCCATTAATTGCAGGCAACAAATGGCGAAAATTAAGTGGTATAATTGAATGGGCTAAAACCCTTGAACAAGCCCATATTGTTACTTTTGGTGGGGCATACAGTAACCATTTAGTGGCGACTGCTGTAGCTGGCAAATTATTGGGTATCCAAACCACAGGCTTTGTCAGAGGCGACGAAATAAGGGATTCAAATGCATATGAGATCTGTTGCCAAGACCACGGCATGCAATTGATTCATGTTAACAGAGGCCAATACAGACAAAAGCAAGCACTATTTGAACACTATTTCGGATCTGCTGCGAATGCCATTATGGTGGACGAGGGTGGCAGACACCCCAAATCATTTATTGGCTGTTCTAAGATACTTGACGAACTAAAAAAAACATATGACTACATTGTATTGTCTGTAGGAACAGGTACCACTTTGGAAGGACTTGTTCAAGGTTGTATTCAAAGACAATTGCCCAGTAAAGTCATTGGTATAAGCAGTTTAAAGAACAACTTTGACCTTGACAGACAAATGCAGGATTATCCTCAAAAACATTGGCAAATATTACATGATTATCACAGAGGCAAATATGCCCAATCTGACTCGGAACTCATGGCATTTATGGATTGGTTCAAAAGTAAAAGTGGCATACAACTAGAACATGTATACACGGGAAAAATGTTTATGGCCATTATGGACTTAATCCGGCAAGGACAATTTAAAACCACAGATAAAATCTTGTGTATACACACAGGCGGCTTGCCTCAATTAGCCAAAGATTATAAACCGTAAAGCACATTGATCACAGTCTGACCTACGGCTTTTAAAGTATTGCGGTCAATGGCATTCATATTGTCTTGATGAGTATGCCAGTATTTACCAAAATGACTAATGGTGTTAGGATCAGAATCAATAATATCAATCACAGGAAATTGAGCAAATTTCATCACGTAATAATGATCATCGGTAACATAACCGCGTTCAAAATGTCTGAAGTATTGCTGATAACCAGCGGCATCTGCAGCTCCCCAAACTTTAGAAACTATATTTTGTGCAGATGACAAACTGAAGCCCTCAAAGCCAAAAATCGCATTAGGCGCCCCTACCATATCGAGTAAAATACCAAATTCTGCTTTGTAATTAGGTTGATGTAAATTTCTGGCCCAATACTGAGAACCTAAACAATAACTATTTTCAATTTTACCAGAATTATCACCCCAATCTTCTGCATCAAAACAAACAATATCGACACCGATTGACAAAGGTTGGGCACGAAGCAGTCGGGCAATCTCTAATAAAACGCCAACACCGCTAGCCCCATCATTGGCACCAAGAATTGGCTTGTCTTTGTCCACTTGGTCTTGATCTGCAAATGGGCGTGTATCCCAATGGGCACACAGGAGTATTCTGCGCTCTGCTTTGGGATTAAAGCTGGCTATGATATTTTTAACTGGAATAACTTTTTTGTCAAAAGTAATGGCAGTTGTATTTTGATAATACATAGTATCTGCTGAGGCAGCAAGCATTTTACTAATGTAATTATAACAAGCAGAATGACCAGCTGTTCCTGGCACGCGTGGTCCAAAATCCACTTGTGCTTTAACCCTTAAGTAAGCCGAATCAGCGTTGAAAACTGGACGTTGCGCAGCAACATTGACTGAAGAGTCGGTGTTAGCATTAGAAGCACCATTTGATTGATCCTTAGGTTGACAAGCGCTGAAACTAAAAAACAGGACTATTAATACTAGTCGAAATTGAAATACTAGTTTAAGACCCATGGCAATTGTAAGGTAAATTCAGGAATTTCAGATTCAAACAAAGCACCAGATTGAAGCACTTTGAACACATATGCTCCAGACATTTTGCCGAAACCTGTTTTTAATAAACAACCTGAATAATATTCATAGGTGTCTCCAGGCAACAAAACAGGTTGTTCACCAACAACTCCCTCGCCGCTTACAAATTTATGTTCTCCAACACTATCTACTATATCCCATTTTCTATGCATAAGCTGAATGGTTTCATTCCCTAAATTAGAGATGTGTACATAGTATGTAAAAAAGAATTCGTTTTGCTCAATATCGCTTTGCAACTCGTTGAACTTTGGTCGCACTTCAATTTTAACGCTGTTTGAAATTTTAATGGCCATAAGTATTAATTACACAATAATAGAGTAATTCAAGGCAGTATTTACATGTGTTATTAATTTATGGAAATGTTTTAGTTCATGTAAAATTGACATAAGGCCTCATTTATCGTCAAAAACATTTGTTTTAACAGATTTGATGGAAACTTTGGATATATTTTTTGTTTCCATGGTTTTTTTAATTTATTTCGCGCCAACTTTAGAGAGCATGCATCAAAAAATTTTAGCTAAAGCTGAAGAATTATTTATGCGATATGGCATTAAAAGCATCACCATGGATGATGTTGCCAAAGCTCTAGGCATGTCTAAAAAGACGCTTTACGTATATGTACAAGACAAAAATGATTTGGTTAAACAAACCATAACCCATCATTTAACCGAGATGGATGCCTTATGTGAACAAGTATTTTCGTCAGAAAGCAACGCCATTTTGCAAATGTTAAAGATTGCCAAAATGATGAATGACATGCACCAAGAGGTCAATCCAGGGGCCTTATTCGACCTCAAAAAATACCATACAGAGACTTATCAATTCTTTACAGAGCACAAAGAAAATGCTATTCAAATACAAGTGGTAAAAAACCTAAATTTAGGCATACAACAGGGCTTATACAGACAAAACATCAATGTAGATATTACTGCAGGTTTTTACATCGCTTTGGTGATGGAGTGTGTATCAAGCGAACACAAATTACTAGGCAGCATGCCATTTGCCACTAAATATGCAGAATTGGTGCGCTACAATATGCATTCATTGTGTACGCCTAAGGGAATTGAATACATCAATGCCCACCCAGATTTAATTCAAATTTCATAGTAGACTATATGTTACAACTAAACAATATACACAAAAGCACTTTGCTAATCATTATGATGCAGTTGAGCTTTTCAGCTATGGCACAAACAAAAGCACAAGACACCCTTAAAATGTCTTTATCCGCTGCAGTTGAATTCGCCATTACTCACAATCCGGATTTAAAAAACGCCTATGCTGACTTAGCCATTGCCAATCAGACAGTAAAGGAAGTTCAAGCCATTGGGATTCCTCAAATTAGAGGTCAAATAGGCTTTCAAGACGCTATTCAAAAACAAGTATTTGTATTCCCTATTAATGGCATTGCCACTCCAATAAGGGTTGGTAACAAGTATACAACGCAGGCTTCAATCAATGCCACTTGGTTATTGTTAGATGGCACTTATTTTTTAGGTCTAAAAGCGGCTAAACAATTCACTGATTTATCAAGAAGGTTGGCCAGTAAAACTGAAACAGATGTGAAAATTGATGTGGCAAAAACCTATCTAACAGTTCTTATTGCTAAAGAAAATGTATTGTTACTGAATACTTCATACAACACCATTGAAAAAACCTACAATCAAGTTAAGGCGATGAATAAAGAGGGTTTTACTGAAGCCCTTGATGTGGACCGTTTAAAACTTCAACTCAACAACATCAGCATTACCCGTCAGAAACTCAATGATCAACTGCAAATTGTTATGGGTTTACTGAAAATTAAAATGGGTATGGATCCTAGTCAGAACATTGAATTAACTGACAAAATCGACGAGCTCAACAGCCGTTTTGCCATTCAAGACACGAGCTCTCAAGTTAACTTCAAAGCGAGAACAGATTTTCAGATTCTACAACAACAATTAGTGCTCAACAAAATGGATGTTAAACGCTATCAATATGGCAAGCTACCAAACCTTGGTGGTGCTTTTACCTACCAACAAAGCAACTTTGGCGAAAAGCTTGATTACAGCAAATGGTATAACAACTATTTCTTAGCCATGCAAATGAATGTGCCTTTGTTTTCAGGCTTTAGTAATGATGCAAAAATTCAAAAAGCTAAAATTCAACAACTAAAAACTGAAACGACCATTAACAAGGTTGAAAACATGATACAATTGGAAGCCAAGCAAACCCAATTAAAATATTTCAGAGCTATGGATTATGTTTTGCAACAAAAAGAAAACCTTGATTTGGCAAACAAAATACTAAATACAACTACTATCAAATACAATGAAGGTGTAGGCAGTAATTTAGAATTGATAACCGCATCACAAGAACTCAAAACCACTCAAACCAATTATTTAAGCGCAGTATACGATTTATTGGTCGCTAAAATTGATTACCAAGTAGCCATAGGACAAACCATCAAATTATAACCATAACCCATTACAAATACACTTCACATGAAGACCATTATCCAAACTACGTTCATTGCCATTTTATTGGTTGCTTGTAACGCTTCTTCTCTTGAATCAAAGAAGAAATCGCTTGAGGAACTTAAAAAAGAACAAAGCAAACTTGAAGAAAAAATTAAAGCGCTCGAACTGGAAATTGCAAAATTAGATACCAGCAAGAAAACCAGCATAGAGGCTATTGATATTAAAACTCAAGCAATTGCCAGCTCAACCTTTGAAACTTATATTGATATACAAGGCAAAGTAGATGCTGATCAATCTGTAGCAGTGTCTTCTCAAATGCCAGGCATGATTACCCAAATTAGAGTAAAACCAGGCGATGAAGTGAGCAAAGGTCAAGTATTAGCTGAAACAGATGCCAGCACCATGTTGCAACAATTATCTGATTTAGAAACAAACTTAAACTTAGTGACTCAAATTTTCATTAAGCAACAAAATTTATGGAACCAAAACATTGGTACAGAATTGCAATTTTTACAAGCTAAAACCAATAAATTAAGTTTAGAAAAAAAGGTTGGTTTAATGCGTGAGCAAATCAGAATGACTAAAATCATTTCACCTATTAACGGCACTGTAGATGCGGTTAATGTAAAAGTGGGTCAAACTGTTGCGCCAGGATTGGCAGCCATTAATGTGGTCAACTTCTCTCATTTAAAAGTTAAAGCCGAATTAGCTGAGACCTACTCAAACCGCATTAAGGAAGGCAATACAGTTCAAATCTTTTTCCCTGATATTAATGACTCTATTTCGGCCAAAGTAAGTTATGCTTCTAAGTCTATCAACCCAATGTCAAGAACATTTACTGTTGAAGTGCCTTTAGCAAATAACAAAAACCTTAGACCAAACATGGTGGCTAAACTAAAAATTAAGGATTATGTTTCAATAAAACCAACTATTGTTATACCAGTTAAATTCATACAAAAAGGGGTTGAGGAAAGCTATGTATTGATTGCTAAAAATGGTAAAGCAGTTAAGAAAAAAGTGCTAGTAGGCAAAGAGTATAATGGGTTGGCTGAAATTATTTCAGGCACAGAAAATGGTGTAACAGATGGCGATTTACTCATTATTGAAGGCTATGACTTAATCAATGATGGCGACCCTATCAGCTTAAAATAAATCAAGTACTAATTATTGACTTAAAAGCATGAATCATCCATTCAAAGAATTTAAACCCTCTAGTTGGGCCATAGATAATAAGATCACGATTTACTTGATCACCATCATCTTGACCATAACTGGTATAATGGCCTATAAGGCTTTACCAAAAGAGAACTTCCCAGACATTACTGTGCCAACAATTTACATCAGTACAGTCAATGGCGGCAACTCTCCTACCAACATTGAAAACACAATTACTAAGCCTATAGAAAAGCGCTTAAAATCCATTTCTGGTATTAAAAAATTCAACTCTACCTCAATGCAAGACGTATCTGTTATTGTAGTGGAGTTTCACACAACAATTGATGTAGCAGTTGCTAAACAAAAAGTAAAAGATGCGGTTGATGAAGCGCGAGGTGAAATGCCACCAACCTTAACCCGCGAGCCGATGATTAAAGAGATAGCCTTCTCTGAAATACCCATCATGTATGTTAATGTTTCTGGTAAATATGACCTCAAACAATTAAAGCAATATGCCGAAGATTTAAGTGACAGAATTGAAGGTTTGAGTGAGATCAATGAGGTAAAAATGATTGGCGCACCTGAACGCGAAATCCAAGTGAATATTGATGCCTATAAATTACAAGCTGCACAATTAAGCATTGGAGATATTCAAAGGGCAATTGCAAATGAAAACTTAACCATTACAGGTGGCACAGTGCCAATTGAAGGCATGAAACCTACCCTGAGTATTAAGAGTGAATTTAAAACACCAAAAGAAATCGAAAACATAGTTGTTAATTCTCAAGGTGGGGCTAAATTATTTGTGAAAGATTTTGCGCAAGTAGTTGATGGTTTTAAAGAAAAAGAAAGCTATTCAAGTTCAAGTGGTAAGAATGTAATCACCTTAAATATTATTAAGCGATCTGGAGAAAATCTCATTGAAGCCTCGGAAAAAATTGATGCCATCATCAAAGATATGAAGGCCACTGATTTTCCTCAAGGAGTCGATATCAATGTTACAGGTGATCAAAGTACCAAAACCAAAACCATGTTACATGACCTCATTAACACCATCATCATTGGTTTCATTTTAGTAACCTTGGTGCTTATGTTCTTTATGGGTGTAACCAACGCTTTGTTCGTTGCTTTATCTGTGCCATTATCAATGTTTATTGCCTTCTTGATTATGCCTAGCATTGATTTTTCATTCAACATGATTGTGTTGTTCTCATTTATTTTGGCTTTGGGGATTGTTGTGGATGATGCTATCGTTGTAATTGAAAATACACACAGACTATTTGGTGATGGCAAACGCGACATTAAAACCGCAGCAAAAATGGCTGTTGGTGAAGTATTTATGCCAGTGCTTTCTGGAACGATAACTACACTTGCGCCATTTATTCCATTGGCCTTCTGGACTGGTATTATTGGTAAGTTTATGTACTTCCTACCGGTAACGCTTATTATTTCATTATTGGCCTCCTTATTTGTAGCTTATATCATCAACCCTGTATTTGCTGTTGATTTTATGACTACCAAAGAAGTTGAAAATCAAAACCATGGCAAACTCAACAAAAAGACAAAAATGCGTTTGGTATTGTACGCTGTTGTGGCTTTAATAGCCTACCTAAGTGGCCATGTGGGCATTGGTAATTTTATTGTTTTCTTAGCCGCATTCTTGTTATTGAACCGTTTGTGGTTGTACAAATTAATTGATGCTTGGCAAGAAAGAATATGGCCTAACTTCATTGAACGCTATACTAAAGTTTTGTTGTGGTGTCTAAAAAAACCTTGGAGACCATTGGCCTATGTATTGGTCTTATTCATTGCCTCTATTGCATTATTTAAAATCAGACAACCCAATGTGGTTTTCTTCCCTAATGGAGACCCAAACAATATTTATGTTTATGTAAAACTACCTGAGGGTACAAATCCTGATATTACCAATCAAGTCATGCGCCAAGTAGAGGAAAAGGTATATACCGTAGTTGGCAAAAACAACCCTATGGTAGAATCTATGATTAGCAATGTGACTATAGGTGTAACTGACCCTCAAGATGGCGATCAAAACGCCTATCCAAACAAAGGTAAAATTGCAATAGCTTTTGTAGAGTTTTCAAAGCGTAATGGGGCTTCAACCAATGATATTTTAAAACAATTACAAGCCCTTAAATGGAATATACCATCTGCCGATATCGTTGTCAACAAAGAGCAAAGTGGGCCGCCCACACCTAAACCGGTGTCAATTGAAATTATTGGCGAAGACTTCGATGAATTAGTGGACAATGCCAATCGTTTAAAGAAATTTATTTCTGATGCAAATGTGCCTGGTGTTGCTAATTTAAAGTCAGACTTTGTGAGCAATAAGCCTGAGATAGTTTTTGACATTGACAGAGAACGCGCCATGCGAGAAGGTATTTCTGCGGCACAATTGGCAATGGAAATTCGTGGATCAGTGTATGGTGCTGAAGCTTCTAAATTCAGAGATGTTGACGATGAATATCCTATTCAATTAAGACTTCAAGCCGATCAACGTGGCGACATTGAAACCATTCGTAACTTAAAAATCACATACAGAGATATGAACATGGGCGGTATGGTAAGAAGCGTGCCAATTTCATCTGTTTGTAACATCCGTTACGACTATACATATGCAGGCATCAAACGTAAAAACGACAAGCGTGTAATTACTTTATCTTCTGATGTGAAAGAGGGCTTTAATCCAAATGAAGTAGTGAATAAGGTTCAAGGGATAATGGACCAATTCCAAGCAAAAGGCAGTGTAAGCATTAAATTTTCTGGCGATAAAGAGGAACAACAAAGCACTATGGCCTTTTTAGGCAATGCCATGTTGATTGCTGTAGGCTTAATGTTATTGGTATTAGTTGGTTTATTCAACTCTATAGGCAAACCAATCATTATCTTATCGGAAATCATATTCAGTATCATTGGTGTTATTTTAGGGGTTTCTATCTTTAAAATGGACATGAGTATTGTAATGACGGGTATAGGTATTGTAGCACTAGGAGGTATTGTGGTTAGAAATGGTATCTTATTGGTTGAATTTGCTGAATTCTCAAGAGCTTCAGGAGCCAATTTATTTGATGCTACTGTAGAAGCTGGTAAAACCAGAATGACCCCAGTAATTTTAACAGCAACCGCCGCCATATTGGGATTAATTCCATTAGCAGTGGGTTTGAATATCAACTTTGAAACCTTGTTTACCCATTTAGATCCTAAAATTTATTTTGGTGGAGACAGTGTAATGTTTTTTGGACCATTAAGTTGGACAATGATTTTTGGCTTATTGTTTGCCACTGTTTTAACCTTGTTGTTGATTCCATCAATGTACTTAATTACTGAACGTTTAAAACGCAAATCAATCAAAGTACTTGAGCATTTTGGTCTATCAACTGCCTTAGTTTATGTGCCATTCTTAGTCTTAGTGCTTCAGTTGATCCTCAAAATTAAAGGGGAAAAAATTGACTACGGCCATTTAGACTATTAGTGCTTAGACTCCTAAAAAATCATTATCATTGCAGTATGCCCCAAAAGGTATACTGCTTTTTTTTATGTTTACTATTTGGCGCCACTTTGGCCAATGCCCAAATTCAGACTGGGGCAGAGCGTAGTCAATTGTATTTACCTGAATTACAGAACAAACGCATAGCCTTAGTCGTCAATCAGACCAGCACCATTGGCTCTACACATTTGGTTGACTCTCTTCTGCGTTTAAAGGTAAATATTGGCGTTTTGTTTGCGCCTGAACACGGCTTCAGAGGGCATGCAAGTGCTGGCACAACCGTTCAGAATGGCGTAGATGAAAAAACAGGTTTAAAAATCATCTCATTATACGGTTCGCATAAGAAACCAACTGCTGCCGATTTGAGCAATATAGACCTCATTGTATTTGACATTCAAGATGTAGGAGTAAGATACTACACCTATATCAGTACCATGCATTACATGATGGAAGCTGGGGCAGAAAA
Source organism: Bacteroidia bacterium (assembly GCA_044368575.1). GTDB lineage: Bacteria > Bacteroidota > Bacteroidia > NS11-12g > UBA955 > JABMMZ01. The sequence continues at coordinate 37,541 of JBIPPH010000006.1, read as the reverse complement.
CCATATTCCAGTAATGGTTTTAGACAGACCCAACCCAAATGGGCATTATGTAGATGGTCCCGTATTAGACACCTTATTCCGCAGTTTTGTGGGAATGCACCCTATTCCATTGGTACATGGTTGCACAGTGGGTGAATTGGCTAAAATGATCAATGGTCAAGGCTGGTTAAAGGGCGGCAAAATCTGTGACTTAAAAGTCATTCCTTGTGCGAATTACACCCATCAAACACCCTATGTTTTGCCGATTAAACCTTCTCCCAATCTCCAAACTCAAAGTGCCATATATTTATACCCCTCACTAGGGCTGTTTGAGGGCACTGTAATGAGCATTGGGCAAGGCACCAATAAACCCTATCAATGTTTCGGTTCGCCGGCAATGGACTGGGGCAATTGGCAATTCACACCAGTTAGCATTCCAGGTGTGGCTGAAAAACCAAAATTTCAAGGACTGCCTTGTACTGGTTTTGATTTAACGGATTATGGCTTTAACAAAGCCTATTTGGCCAATAAAATCAACTTAGATTGGTTGATCATGTCTTACCAACTGAGTAAAAACAAACCTGCCTTTTTCAATGATTTTTTAGACAAACTAGCTGGGACCTCAAAACTCAGGCAACAAATCATTGCTGGGCAAACTGCAGAATCCATAAGAAACAGTTGGCAAAATGAGCTAAAAACCTACAATAACATGCGAAAAGCTTACTTACTCTATCCGTGAAGAAGCTACATTTTATTGGGTTTTTGTATTTTTTTTGAAAAACATTTGGATTTTAAGGCCCTTTGCCCCTACCTTTGCACTCCCAATTTTAGAATCATGTCAAGAGTTTGTGATCTTACAGGAAAAAAAGCGCTGGTAGGAAACAATGTTTCTCACAGTAATAGAAAAACTAAACGTAGATTCCACGCGAATCTTCAAGATAAGCGTTTCTATATCCCAGAAACAGGTGAATGGATCACCTTAAGGGTATCAACTTCAGCTATCAGAACCATTAACAAAATTGGTATCACTGAAGCAATTAACAGAGTATTCAAAAAAGGAAGTATATAATCATGGCAAAGAAAGGTAACCGCATACAAGTTATTTTGGAATGTACTGAACAAAAGAACACCAATGTTCCTGGCATGAGCAGATACATCACAACCAAAAACAAAAAGAACACGACTGAAAGAATCGAGTTGAAAAAATACAACCCATTCATGAAGAAGGTAACTTTACACAAAGAAATTAAATAATTGAATTATGGCAAAGAAGGTAGTTGCAACATTAAAAAAAGAAGGTGAAGGTAAAGACTTCGTAAAAGTGTTTAAAGCCATCAAATCTAAAAACGGTGCATACTCTTTTAAAGAAGAGATCATCAGTGGTGAAGAGGCTAAGACCTATTTTAAATAATTAAAACATATATAAAAGTTAGCCTCCGGAAACGGGGGCTTTTTTATTCATAAGCCACAAGCATGTCGATTTTTGATTTTTTTAAAAAGAATAAAACTCAAGAGAGCCCAACGACTCCATCTTCAGGCATTGAAAAGACCAAGACCTCTTTTTTCGAAAAATTAGGCAAAGCCCTGGCGGGTAAATCAACTGTTGACGAAGCGTTCTTAGATGAACTTGAAGAAATCCTAATCAGCAGCGACGTTGGCACTCAAACCACTTTTAAGATCATTGATAGAATTGAAGCCCGTGTTAAACGCGACAAGTACATTAATGCCAATGAGCTTCACACACTGTTAAGAGACGAAATCACAACCTTACTTACAGAGAATAAAACCACCGAGGATATTACCTTTGACTTAAAGGGTCAGAAAAAACCTTATGTGCTAATGGTAGTAGGTGTTAATGGTGTGGGCAAAACCACTACGATTGGTAAATTGGCCAACCAATTTGTAAAACATGGTCAGAAAGTATTATTGGCGGCTGGCGATACCTTCAGAGCAGGTGCTGTTGATCAATTAGAGATATGGAGCCAAAGGGTTAATTGTAGTTTTTTCTCTAAAGGCATGCAAGCGGATCCGTCTGCTGTAGCCTATGAAGCTCTAGAGAAAGCCAAAAACGAAGGCTTCGACATCGTAATTATTGATACTGCCGGACGTTTGCACAATAAAATCAACCTCATGAATGAGTTGAGTAAAATCAAAAGGGTTATGGCCAAAGTAATTGAGTCAGCACCAAATGATGTGATGTTGGTATTAGATGCTTCAACTGGTCAGAATGCTTTTGAACAAGCTAAACATTTTACTGCAGCCACTGAAGTCAGTTCATTAGCCTTAACAAAATTAGACGGCACAGCCAAAGGTGGTGTGGTGCTTGGCGTGAGTGATCAATTTAAAATTCCAGTGCGTTATATTGGTGTAGGAGAAGGCATTGAAGACATTCAGATATTTGAACCAAAAGCCTTTGTTAATTCACTTTTTGAGGTGTAAATTTCATGAAAACAAAAACCCTTAAACCCAACAAAATCAACATTGTAACCCTAGGTTGCAGCAAGAATTTAGTAGACAGTGAGGTGTTATTGAGTCAGCTGAAAGGCAATGCTATTGAAGCCACTCATGAATCCCAAAAGAACGATGCCAATATTGTAGTCATCAATACTTGTGGGTTTATAGACAATGCCAAACAAGAAAGCATTGATACCATTCTGGCTTATGTTGATGAAAAAGAAGCTGGACGTATTGATAAAGTATTTGTGACTGGTTGTTTATCGCACCGTTACAAAGACGAACTAGAAAATGAAATCCCTCAAGTGGATGCTTTTTTTGGTACTTTAGAATTGCCTAATTTATTAAAAACTTTAGGGGCAGACTACAAACATGAATTAATTGGCGAACGATTGACGACCACGCCTACGCATTATGCCTATTTAAAAATCAGCGAAGGTTGTAATAGACCATGTGCCTTTTGTGCTATTCCTTTAATGCGTGGTGGACATGTAAGTAAACCCATTGAACAAATTGTTCTTGAAGCCGAGAACCTAGTCAAACATGGCACAAAAGAAATCATGCTCATTGCTCAAGAAAGCACTTACTATGGCATTGATTTATACGGCGAACGCAAATTGAAAGACTTGTTGGAAGCCTTATCTGAAGTAAAAGGCTTGGAATGGATTCGCTTACATTACGCCTACCCTTCTCAATTCCCTGAAGATATTTTACCAGTAATGGCCAACAAAGCCAATATTTGTAAATACCTTGATATTCCTGTTCAGCACATTTCAGACAATGTGTTAAAAGCCATGCGCCGCGGTATTACTCGTCGCAAAACCTATGAGTTATTAAATACCATCAAGGAACAGGTGCCTGGCATCAGTTTAAGAACCACCATTTTGGTTGGTCATCCGGGCGAAACAGAGGAAGATTTTGAGGCGCTAAAACAATTCATTCAAGACTTTGAATTTGACCGCTTAGGGGTTTTCACGTATTCTCATGAGGAAAATACGCATGCCTATACGCTTGAAGACAATATTCCTGCTGAAGTTAAACAACAAAGAGCAGAAGCGTTGATGGCACTTCAAGAAGAAATTTCTTTTAAGAAAAATCAGAAAAAAATCGGACAAACACTCAAAGTCCTTTTTGATCGAAAAGAAGGCGAGTACTTTGTTGGCAGAACAGAAGCTGATTCACCTGAAGTGGATAATGAAGTCTTAGTGAAAGCACAAGATCAATTTGTTCGTATTGGCGATTTTGCTAATATTGTAATAGACAGTGCTGAATCGTTTGATTTATTTGGCCACTTAGCTCCATGAAAAGTGCTTTAATTGACACAGGGATTTTATCTTCTTGTACTCAAGCTTTTGTTGAACAAAACGATAAGCTCAAGGCCTTAATAGGGTATGACCATACCTACTTTTCAGTTGAAAAAGCCATTGCCAATAAGCAAAGCTTTGAGCCTAAGAAAAGAGCGGTATTAGTTAATGCTTTAAAAGATCAATACAGTAATTACTTGGGCACTTCATTCAAGGCGGAACAAAAAGCCCTCATTGAAACCCTCAACGACCCCAATACTTTCACTGTCACAACCGGTCAACAATTGCATATTGGCATTGGACCAGTCTTTGTTTTATACAAGATTATCGCCACCATACAACTTTGCAAATCACTTCAAAATCAATATCCAGACAAACGTTTTGTACCTCTGTATTGGATGGCATCAGAAGACCACGACATTGAAGAAATAAGACATACCAATCTGTTTGGTAAAACCCATACATGGGCAACCCAACAAAAAGGTGCTACAGGTAGACTTTCTGTTGAAGGGATTGATGAATTGTACCAAACGCTATTAGATACTTATCAATTAAGTGATCAACAAAAGCATTGGGTAAAGGCTTTTAAAACCATTTACAGCCATTCAAAAACCTTATCTGAAGCCACCTTTAAATGCATATTACATGTATTTGAACACGATGGTTTATTGTGTTTAGATGCCGATCAGACCTGTTTAAAAACCCAGGCCATACCGTTATTTAAAACCGATATCCTCGAACAAAAAAACAAAACAGTTTTCAATAACACCACACAATCCCTATTAGATTTAGGGTTTAGCAAACAATTGCACGCACGAGCAATCAACTGTTTTTATTTGCAGGAGCAAAGTCGTGAACGCATCGAAAAAACAAATGATGGCTATAGCACTTCAGATCAATCTAAACATTGGACAGCATCTGAAATAGCAAATGAAATCGAGCAACATCCTGAACGCTTTAGCCCTAATGCAGTTTTGAGACCTTTGTACCAAGAAAGCATACTTCCCAATGTGGTCTATCTAGGTGGCAATGCTGAAATCCATTACTGGATTCAATTATCAGGCTTGTTTAAACTCAATAAGGTTGAAGCGCCCTGTTTAATGTTAAGACCGAGTGTTTGGTTCTGCCCTATCAAAACTTTGGATTGGCTTGATCAAAGACAAATTGACCCCTTAGAATTGATCCAAAACAGTCCTGTTGATAGTCTAAAAATCAAATTAGGTGGCACAGAGAATCCTTTAACTTTGCTTAAAAATCAGTTTGAAGCCATCAAAAAAGAGGCTCAAAATCAAGCAACAAAATACAGTATTCAAGGGCTTAAAGAATTGGTTGATTTGGGTAAACAATACGACAAACAACTCCAAAAACTTGAACAATCCATTCAAACTGAAATGGATAAACGCATCGATTCTGATTTAAAAAAACTTCAAGATCTTCAACAAAAATATTTCAATTCTAAAGCTCCTCAAGAAAGGCATTTATCTGTTTTAGAATTTCTGTTAAACTACTCAATTTCAGCGATTTTGGCTATAAAAGGAAGCGATTTATCGCCTAATAATGCCTACTTATTTAGCGCCTAATAAGCTGATTAACAGATTTTTGCGTTTGTCAAAAAAAGCTTTACAATGAATTAACTTAGGTTTTTATTGTTTTTTGCCCTAATAATGCTTACTTTTGCGCTACAATTAAACTAAATCATTTGTAATGAAAATCTTTAAATTGACTTTATTATCTGTTTTGTGCGGATTAAGTTTTGTTTCTCAAGCTACCAACACTGCAGATTCAACTTGGAAAAATCATCCAACAGCTAAGTCTAAATGGGCTTATGGCAAAACCACCGATTCAGGACAAGGTTTACAAGCTGCCTACTTCCAAGACAGAAGAGCTAAAAAATTCACAGCTGGATTAATGTTCGGTACTGCATTTATGTTTGGTGATGCAGACAAAATCCAAACTGGATCAAACATTGCCCCTTTCTTGAAATATTCTATTTCTCAAACTTTTGCTATCAGAGCTGAGTATAACTTTTCAAATTTGAAAGGTCAAAGAGATTTTCAATCTCCAACCAACTACAAAGACTACTACACATTTACGAGTAAAGTGAATGATTGGGCTTTAGTGGCTCAAGCTACATTGGGTAATATTTCTTTCTTACGTCCATTGCGTAAAACCCAAATGTATTTCTCAGCTGGTATCGGTCAAACAAGCTTTAACACGACTTCGAACTTTATTGATCAAAGAACGTCATTAAACCCTAACGTCCCTTCACCAAGCCCAAATCCAAATTTAGGTAAAGCTACTACAGAAAATTTCCAAGCTAAAAAAATGAATGGTGTTTTCGGTTTTGGTTTCAAACATTACTTAAACAAAAACTTTGATTTAGGAATTGAATACAGACACACTTATTTGAGAACAGATGAATTGGATTTATTCAACGCTCCAGTGTTTGAAAATAGATCTTTTGATTCTTATTCATACTTGCGTGCAAGCATTGGTTACAAATTCGGTTCTAAAAACCCTCAGCATTACGATTGGTTAAGCCCAGTTGCTTCAATCTACGAACAAATGGCTGATGTTAAAAAGAAAACAGATTGCCTAGGTGTTGATGATGACAAAGACCATGTAACGAACTGCTTTGACCAAGACAACAACACGCCAGACTCTTGTATGGTGTATGGTAACGGTATGGCGGTTGATACAGATATGGACGGTGTGCCAGATTGCCAAGATAAAGAGCCATTCACAGACAAAGGTGCTACTGTAGACCCTGTAACTGGTGTTGCAGTTGATAGCGATGGTGATGGCATTTCTGACCACAAAGACAGAGAATTAAATTCTGCTCCTGGTGCATTAGTTGACGCTAACGGTATCGAAATTAAAATGTGTTGCAATTGCGACAACGTTACTTTCCCTCCTGTAAGCATCAGTGCTAATTGCTTAACTAAAGAAGTTAAAACTTTATTATACCAAGTGGTTGACAAAATGAAACAATGTCCTGATAAGAAGTTAGTCATGAATGGCCCAGGTGGTAAGAGCTCTAAATACAATGCTTCTACAAACACCCGTTGCATGGACGAAATGATCAAATTCTTAATTGAGAAATTTGGTATCTCTAGAGACAGAATCATTACCAACTACAACGCTGGTACTGAAAGCAGAAACACTATTGAATTGAAGATTCAATAATTCTAACAACAAATACTCAAAACCCTTCGCTTGCGGAGGGTTTTTTTTTGTCCTTTAGAAACGTTTTTTGGAGGAGGTGATATTAGCGAACTTCAAGTAATCAGGTTCGAATGCTGTTAGATCTGCAAATTGAGAACGCTCAAAATACAGCTTGCTCAATGGCAATAAATAGCGTGCGTGTTGTTTGATGTCTGTGTTGGCATCAAATGGCAAAAGTGTTTGAGCCTTAACAGCCGCATCGCCGCATATCAAAACCCTTTTATCCATGAGTGCATTTAAGTCCATAGGCTCTGTTAGAATTAAATTATTCATGGGCCTTTGTATACTTAAATCATTGTTGTAAAGGGCCTCATACACTTCCATACGACGCGCATCAATCATAGGCCAATACATGTCATAGGTTCCATCTGTAGACTCTATGGCTGCATGCGCTAATGCCTCTAATGTATTGATGGCAATGAGTGGAACATTTAAGCCAAAGCAAAGCCCTTTAGCGGTGCTGGCTCCTATGCGCAAACCGGTATATGAGCCAGGGCCTGCACTAATGGCAATAGCTTGAATGGCTTTGATATTTATTTCAGCTTGAAGTAGGATTTGTTCAATCATAGGCATTAAGGCCTCTGCATGGTTGTTATCGGCAGAACCGGTTAACACCAAATCACCCTTTGGATGTGTAAGCGCCACTGAACAATTACTCGCTGATGTTTCTAAACACAATATGTATTCAGCCTCTATGTTCATATTCCTAGTTGATTAAAATAGGCTCTAACTCGGTCTTTGTAATATGGATTCAATTGTACTGGAACACTTTTAATGAGTTCCATTTCTTTAGCCTTCTTCTCCAAATACGCTTTCATTGCGGGCGGCATTTGGTTATCTATGGCTTCGGCTTGCTCTGCCTCTCTTTGATTATCTGTATCTTTTTCGCGTTCCGCTTTTTCATGCTCCAACAGCCTTGATTCTATGTCTTTAACGCGACGCATGGTTTCAGTACTGAGTTGTTTATTGACCAAATCTTTTTCCTGTTGCTCCATTAACTTTTTGGTTTGATCTAAGTCTCCCAATGCTGAGCCATTACCTTCTTCTTTTAATTGCTTTTGTAGCCTTTCTACTTCCCTTCTTAATGCTTCTTGTTGGGCAGCTATTTTGGCAAATTGTTCGCTGCCTGGTTGTTGGCCTTGTTGCTGTGCCTTCTGCATTTGTTGCATCTGCTGATTAATCTGATCTTGAAGCGATTTAATACCTCCCATTTTAGGTTTACCTTCGCCTGGTTTACCCGGTTTTTGGCCCGGCTTTTGGCATTGCTTATCGCTCTTAGATTGATTTTTCTTCTTGTCTTCTTGCATGCGCTTTAGCGACTCACTTAACATCACTGCAAGGTTATTAAAGCCAGTCATTACATACTGTTGTTTGGCCAACCCCAGAGGAATTTGCACTTTAGCAAATTGGGCAATGGCTTCATCCATATTGTAATTGATCTGAGACATCTCTTTAGTGACAACACTCTTAATCTGAACTTGTCGTTTACTCAAAGTGATCAATGAATCTTCAACTGATTCTGCAATGTCTTTTAGTTGTCTTTGTTTGGCACTCAATTCAACAAACTTAGGGCTGTAACCACCCAAACTTTTTATTTGATCCATCAAGGCTTCTTGCTCTTGACTCAACTCTATTAAATTCTCAAGTAATTGTCTGAGTGTATAGTAGTCTTCAGCATCCTGCTGATCTTTAGATTGCTCCAAATTCTTCTTCATTTTTTGAGCCAATTGATCCATCTGATCTGCAGCTGATTGTTGATGTTGGGCAGCTTTTTTATTTTGTTTTTTATCTATGCCCTCAGCGCTCTCTTTAAGCTCGTTTTGTATGGATTCCTGGTCCTTCTGGGTGGCATCTAATGGCAATGGCGATTCCAAATTCAGATTTTTCTCCATGGTTTTTTGAATCTCTTGCTTTAATGATTCAAAGGCATCATTGATCTTTTTTTGTTCTTCTGCTAATGCAGATTTATCAGCAGATTTTTCAACTGTTTTCTGCTGCAATGCTTTTTGTTGTTCAGATAATTGTTTTAAGGCATCAACATGTTCATTCATGCGCTTTTCTAGTTCAAATTGTTTGAATTGCTCGAGGTTTCTATCCAATTGTTTTTTGAGGTCCTCATTGGCTTGATTCATTTTATTCAACTCTTGTTGAATGGCGTCTTTGTTTTGTTGTTTGATTAAGTCCTCAAGTTTCTTCAACATCTGCTTCATTTCAGGACTTAATACCTCGTTCATTAATTTTTCAAGCGCTTTTTGTTTATCCAACAATTCTTGGTCTAAAGGCGACAATTGATTCTGTTTGTCATTCAATTGTTTTTGCTCTTTTTTGATCGCCTCAATTTGCTTTTCGAGCTGTTTTTGCTGCTCAATAAAGGCTTTTAATTTTTGTTCTTGTTGCCAATTCAATTGCTGATTTTCTGAAAGTTCTTTCTGCAATTCAGCACTTTGTTTTTGTTGATTTTTTAACTCTTGCAAAGTGTTTTGAATTGATTTCTTAAGGGCCTTATGACCATTTTCTGCATCAGCTCTTAACTCCTCTTGACTTGGTGTCGACATGGTAAACACCTTGCTTTTACTTGATTTTTTACCATTCACAGCATCATTATCCCACACTTCAAAATAGTATTCATAGTTGTCCAAATCGGAGTCTAATTGAGATTTCAAGGTTTTGAAATCTACGAAATAATAGAAAATCTCATCGCTTGAATGCCCCATTTTTACAGGCAAATATTGCTTGATGGGTTGCGATTTAGATTGGTAAACGAAATACAAATGACTCAAACCATAGTCATCATCTGCCTTACCATAAAAATAATACAAAAAGGGGTTGATGGAATCTTGAGTTTGCTCCGCAACTATTCCTGGATGACGGTCTTCAATGACTTGAATTTGATAATGGACACTGTCTTTAGATTGACTTTGAGCATTGGTTAAAAGCCACGTGTAATGTGTAGATTTAAGAACAGTTTCAGTATGAACAATTTGGTTGTTTTGAACACTTAATTGTTTGGCAGGACCAAAACCAAACCATTTAATGCCTTCTGCGTCTACTGCGTTGATTCTCCAGCTTACTTTAGTGCCTTTAGGCAAGGTTAAATCGCCAATGTTTTTAAGCGCTTCGTCAGTTTTAAGGGTATACGATGGGTAATCCAAAACCACTTCAAATGATTGGACTGTTGGATTAGGCATCACTTGTAAATGGTAGCGTTCTGAACTGAATTCACCATCTGAAAATTCAAAGTCATGCGGAGCTGTTACATTCAATAATTTATAACTGTATGTGGCAAGCCCTAACTGCTCCATTTTAATTAAATGACCATCAATAACAACATACAAAAGTGAGGGCAAAGACTTACCCTTTAACTCAACCTTGATTTCAAAATCTTGATGTTTCAATATTGTTAAGTCCGATGATAACAATTCAAATGAATAAGGTGCCTCTTTGGCAAAATACTGATCATGAGCCAATAATCTTTCTGTAGATTTGGTGATAATATGACTTTGAAAAACCAAGAGCAAAGCGATTGCAACAAGTGGCAATAAGGTTAATCTACCATAGCGCTTAATTGAAGCTGGCAAATCAATCACTTTTACAAACACAAAGGGTTGTAAGGCTTTTATCCTTTGATCAATACTGGCCAATAACAACTCGTTAGGTTGATCTTGGGCTTGAAGTTGTAAAGTATTTAAAAGTTTGTCTTGAATTTCAGGAAAATGTTGCCCAATCATTCTAGCCGCATCTTCTTGAGAAATGGCTTTCAACAGGCCCTTAATTCTCAAATATGGATCAATGACTCCTTTAAAAATAACCCAAAGCAATAGGGCCACAAACAGATAAAACAACACCGTTCTAAACCCAGTATTGAAATGACCAAAGTATTCGATGACTGTGGCCAAAAGAAAATAAGCCAACAATATACTCAAACCCAACAACAGCCCTCGCAAACCTCGGTTGAGGTAGTATTTATGAATGAATTCATTCAATTTATTATGCAAAGGATTGGCGGTCATAGAAGTCCTAATAACAATTTTGCTTACACAAAAATAACCTTTTTAAGCACACCATGTATGCTTGATCAATAAGCAACAGCAAGGTATTTTTTTTGGCACTATTTTGGATTATATTTGTACATATTCCATCACAACATGAAATTTAAAACATCATTACTAAGTCTAATCGCCTTATGCATCTGCAGTTTTGCTATTATGGCCTTTATGAATCAAGCTACTCAAAAAAAAGTACCTGTTAAAAAACCAATAGAAGCTTCACAAAGCTCAGATGGCATTCAATGGTATTCTATGACCGAAGGTTATAGTAAAGCAAGCAAAGAAAACAAGGTGCTTATTGTTGATGTCTATACGGACTGGTGTTACTGGTGCAAGGTGATGGACCTGCAAACCTATGGCAACAAGAACGTCATTAAAAAGATGAATAAATATTGTATTGGCGTAAAATTCAACCCAGAAGTTGAAGGTAATCATACCGTTAATGGTGAAACACTAAGCTCTGATCAATTGGCTACTTACCTTAACAAAGGTGGCAGAATGCCAGGTTACCCTATGACTTTCATTTGGAAATCCCTTGGTGATCAAACTCAAATTGCCCCTTACTCAGGTTACCTTGATACCACTATTTTCAATTCTGTTTTAAACCGCTATATTCAAGAATAATCACTTTGTCTAAACGCCACCATTTCAAACCTTTCTCTTTACAAAACATAAGTATTGATGCCGCTGCCGCCGAAGGCAAAGCGATCGCCAAACACGATGGTAAAGTCATATTTGTTCCATTTGCTGCTCCTGGCGATGTAGTTGATCTTCTAGTTGACAAACAAAAAAAATCATACGCAGAGGCAAAGATCACCCACATCCATGAGGCATCTGCCATAAGAACTACCCCTCAATGTGTCCATTTTGGCATATGTGGCGGCTGTAAATGGCAACATGTGCAATATCCTGAACAATTAAAATTCAAGGCTGCACAAGCTGAAAATGATATGCAGAGAATTGCCAAAGTGGAAGTCAAAAACTATCAAGACATTTTAGGCAGTGACCCCATTTATCAATACCGCAATAAATTAGAATTCACCTTTAGCAACAAGGCTTGGGAGGCTAATTTTGACAAAAACAATCCAGGTAGAATACCGGCGCTTGGTTTTCATATTCCAGGCATGTTCGACAAGGTACTTGATTTAGAACATTGTCAATTAGCGCCAGAAGCAGCCAATACCATCAGACAAACTATTAAAGCCAAGGCCATTGAAATGGGTCTGGAATTTTTTGACATCAGACAACAAACTGGCTTTTTGAGAAACCTCATGTTGCGCTCTAATCACAAAGGCGAATGGTTACTGGTTTTAGTGGTCGCTCAACATAAAACGCAACTGATTGAAGCACTATTTGATGCTGTTATGCCAGAACTCAATATGGTCAGCGAATGGTGTTATGTCATCAACACCAAAGCCAATGATACCTGGAGTGACCTGCCTGTTGAAACCTACAAAGGACAAGGCCATTTAATAGAGCAACTGGAAGACTTAACCTTTACCATTCGTCCTCAGTCATTCTTTCAAACCAACACCAAACAAGCATTGGCTTTATATCAAATAACAAGAGATTTTGCCAACATTCAGCAACATGAAACGGTGTATGATTTGTATACCGGCACAGGGACTATTGCCTTATTTGTTGCCAAACAAGCCAAGCAGGTGATTGGCATTGAATACGTTGAAGCCGCTATCATTGATGCCAAAAACAATGCGCAACTCAACCAAATAGACAATACGCATTTTTATGCGGGCGACATGAAATTGGTGCTCAATGATGACTTGATCCAAAAACACGGCAAAGCTGATGTTGTGATCACTGACCCTCCACGAGATGGCATGCACCCTTCAGTCGTTCAAAAAATAATTGAATTAGGCCCAAATAGAATAGTGTATGTGAGTTGCAATACCTCTACACAAGCCAGAGACATTGCCTTATTGTCTGAACACTACGAAGTAGATTGCCTCAAAACGGTTGACATGTTTCCGCATACCCACCACGTTGAATCAGTGGCTTTACTGATCAAGAAAGCCTAAGGCTTTGCATTAGCAATCATCTCTTGAATGGTATTTCTTGATACCGCATGATACGCAGCTGAGGCTTTGTCAAAAATAGATTTCGCTCTTATTAAACCCTCAGGTGTTTGAATCATTGCGTCATACAAAGGCCTTAAAAACTTTCTTCTACCAACATTTAGTAAATAGTTTTCGATGGCAGGATAAGCTGCTGCATAATCATTTTGAATGCACAACAAATACCAATCACATTGTATTTCTGCATTGCCACTCTGTGTTAAATGATAGAGAGAATCAAATACAGGCATTCTTGAAACGATTTTAGAGGGGTCTAATTGTCTGAACAAATGCAACCAATGATGGGTTGTAAAACCTGTGGTATCTATTCGAATCAGACTGCTGTCATTGTTGATGGCCAATGCAGTTTTTTCAACGCGTTCAAATTCTTGGCTATGGACCTTTGGACAATTACTTGGCAAGCCTATTTGATAGACCCATTCATTGATGTTAACTGTATCTTTTTGAGCCTTTAACAGATTGTTTTGCAAGTAATCTAAAAAGTTTTCTGTTGTAATACTTTGCCACTTAAATTGATTAAAATATTTGTTCAAGAAGGCATCCCATTTAGCTCTTCCTACTTTCTCTTCTAACAATTTCAAAAACAAAGAGCCTTTGATATAAGCAATATCACTCACGGCATCATCTGGGTTTCTGCCATTTAAATTAAGTTTTAATTTGGTATTGCCTGGGGCATTCGCCATTAAATCCTTGAGGGTGGCTTGTAACTCTCCAAAACTAATACTGGCTAACATATCTGCGTAGGACTTTCCGTATATCTTTTCCATTATGCGCTCTTCAAAATACACTGTGAAACCTTCATTCAACCAAAAATCATCCCAATTGGAATTGGTTACTAAATTGCCACTCCAACTGTGCGCTAATTCATGGGCAATTAATGACACTAAACTTTTATCGCCTGCAATAATGGTAGGCGTTGCAAAAGTTAGACGCGGATTTTCCATTCCTCCAAATGGGAAACTTGGCGGCAAAACCAACACATCATAACGACCCCAAGCATATGGACCATACAATTCAGATGCTTGATCAATCATCTTTGGCAGATCTGTAAACTCATTGTAGGCTTTTTCTAAGACATTGACTTCAGCATATACTCCACAGCTTTTGCCCAAAGGTTTAAAGGCAATATCTCCCACCGCTAAGGCCATCAAATAACTTGGAATGGGTTGATTCATTTCAAAATGATAGTGGCCAGTGGCTGATTTTTGTTGAGGATTGCTAGCACTCATGAGGGCCATGTATTGTGGGTCACAATGAATATTAGCTGAATAGGTGTAACGCACAGCTGGCACATCCATACAAGGCACCCATGTTCTGGCTAAAACTGCCTGACTTTGAGTAAATAAAAAAGGATGCTTTTTGCCAGATGTTTGTTCTGGTGATAACCACATTAAAGCTTCTGATGCTGCGGTTGTATGATAATAGACCGCAACAGATTTTGCATTTTTAGGCAGTTCTATTACCAAGGCTTGCCCAAGCACAGGTCTGTCTTCACCAAGGCTCCAAGAGGTTTCTATAGAATCCTGAAGCAATACTTTTTCAATGGCCAATTGCCTGGTATCTAAAATTAAAAACGGTAACTGATAAGGATTTTTAAAATGTACAATTACCTTTCCTTCCAATTGTTTCTTTTCAAATGACACAGTAAGGTCTAAATCCATATGGGTCAACTGAATGCTATCAGGCTTGCTATAACTATGGTGCTTGACAATTAATTTCGGCAGTTTAGACAACTCATGGTTAGAACAAGAAGAGAGCCCAAATGTAGCAGACAGCAACAACATCAAACAGTAAATCGGCGTTAATTTCATGGAATGCTCAAAGATAGTATATGTCAATAAAAACATATAAATAATACTTTCATTTTTACTACATTTGCCCATTCTTAAAAAAAAAGAGACCCATTCATACAGACACATAAATGAACAAGAAATCCATTTTAACGACAATTTTCGCCTGCGTGACTTTAGGTTTAATGGCGCAAACTGAACCGGATCCTAATGGTGCAAGTACTAATTACGACACCACCAATTTCAGCAACGACTCTGCATACACTACCAGCATTCCTCAAGGTGCTCAAAATCAAGAATTGACAGCACCAACTTATAAACAATACGTGCGTTTTACCCCGCCGATGGATACCATTACCAATTTAATTACTTATTTGGGTGTTGTGCCATTTGCACCAAACATTACTGATATTTATGATGGAGGTACCATTGACTCTTTATACCTAAGAGCCAAATTGTATTTAATGACCAAATACATTAAAGATTTTAAGGCTCAAAAAGGCAAGCCGCTCATTGTTCCTAAAGAATTGTTGGTTGAAGACATGAAACCAGATGGCGAAAACGGCAGAATAATCGTAAGGCCAACTGTACCTTTATACATCAGAAATAATAGTTTTTCTAATACGCCTGCAGGTACTGTTACCTTTAATTTTGAAATCAGAGTTAAAGAGGATAAGTACAAGTACAAGTTCTCTAAATTCGTTCATAACACAGTAGAAAAAGGCAGCGAAAAACAAATCAAAACCTATATCGAATACTACGCCAACAACAATCGTGGGTTCAAAGGCACAGACCAAATTTTATTGGCCGTTGACCGCATGGTTAAAGACCTTGTAAAAGAGTTGGGCAAGGTAATGAAAGATCCTATTGTTTTAGACCAAGACGAATTCTAGTCAGGGTAATTCTTCATAATCAACATATTCGCCCTGGTCCATGGACTGGGGCTTTTTTTGCGCCTTTGTTTGAGGCTGTTCTTTTGCCATTTTACTGCGCATATCTTTGATTTCATTCAAATTATGTTGAGTCATTTTGTTAATGCTGCTCAAAAACTTCACCACTTTAAAAATGGCATAAATCAAAAGGATATTAAATAGAAATTTTAACACGTTGGTCTTGCAAAATTAGTACTCTCTTTAAAAACAATCTAATACTGTTTTCATTTTATTTTGAATTTCATGCCACTCAGCTTCAGGGTTTGAAAAAGCGTTAATGCCAGCACCTGCATACAATACAATTTGATGCTCATAAACATCGGCACATCTTAAGTTGACATAATACTCAAATGAAGTGTCTGTTTTTAAGCCTAAAAACCCTGTATACCATTGTCTATCATATGACTCATTTTGAGCAATAAAATCAAGCGCTGGCTCAAATGGCCATCCACAAACTGCAGAAGTTGGATGCAATTGCATAGCCATTAACAAGTCGCTATTCATACCTTTTGATTGTATTGTGTAAGGCGTTTGCAGATGAAACAAGTGAGCAGCTTTGACCGCTTGCCGCTTTGCTTTTTCATACACATAACCACTTTGAATTAATTGTGCATCTATATAGGCAGTTATTTGCTCGTGTTCTAAATCTTCTTTAGCTGAAAATTGATCAGTAACAGAGGTGGCGCCCAAAGCAACCGTTTTTAATTCATTGTGCTTAAGTGACATTAACAATTCCGGACTTGCGCCAATCATCACCTGCCCTTTGTAATTAAAAACGTATACAAAAGCTGAAGTATATTGCAGCATATTTTCAAAAGCATCGCCTAAGTTTACAGCAGTGGCAACACTTTTTTGGGCTGATAAAACGACCTTATCAAACTTCCCTTGTTGTATGGATTCTACTGCTCTGCTAACCATTTCCATATAATCTGCTTGAGTAGAGGTAAAATTAGCATTTGCTTGAGGCAGAGTCATTTGGTTTAAATAGTTTTTGGCATATGATATTTCACAAGGCGAAATCGAACCTTTTACAACTATCAAATCTGAAGCTTTTTTAAAGGCCTTCAAATGAAAATAAGTCTGACCTTCTCCCTCTTTAAAAACATAAAGTTGATTAGTCTGAGGTGGGCTAAAAAAAACAACTGTTGGTTCCAAATGTCAACTATTTTTGTCTTGGGACAACCGCCATAGTTAAACGGCTAATATGCACCAATTTGCCTGCTTCATTTTCAATTTTAATTTCCCATACTTGTGTGGTATTGCCTATATGATGTGGCTTGGCTATGGCATATACCATTTCGCCTTCCATTACCGGACGCAAATGGTTGCCGTTGAGGTCTAATCCAAGCGCAACCCATTGCTGACGATCAAAGACCAAATTAGCAGCCATTGAACCCACACATTCAGCCAATGCTAAACTAGCGCCCCCATTTAACATGCGCAAGGGTTGAACCGTTTTAGGTGTAACCGGCATTTGGGCTTTCAGAAAGTCTGGGCCAAACTCAATAAATTCAATATCGAGGTATTCCACCATGGTATTCTTGCAATAGGCATTCAGCTCTTCAAGCTTTATATTTGCAGGATTAAAAAAAATGGATCTCATAAATAAACAATTCAACGCGAAGATAGGCAAAACCATCCATTTGATTAGGCATGGCCAAACGGATTTCAACAAACGCAACATCATACAAGGCAGCGGCATCAATAGTGATTTAAACAGCGAAGGCCAAGCTCAAGCTAAGGCTTTTTTTGAAGGTTTTAAGGCCCATGATTATGACCATGTATACACCTCTAAACTTAAGCGTGCCATTCAAAGTGTTCAAGGGTTTATTGATGCAGGTATACCGCATACTACTTTGGCTGAATTTAATGAAATCAATTGGGGAATCATGGAAGGCAGAGAGAGTTCTGAAGCCACTGCAGCGTTATTTGCAGCAACTGTTTCAGAATGGCAAAGAGGGAATATACATCACGCTGTTGAAATGGGAGAAACACCTTATGATATGTTTCAACGTCAAGCCCAAGGTATAGAATGGGTCCTGTCTCAAAGCGAACAAGATAAAATACTTATTTGTATGCATGGCAGAGCCATTCGCAGTTTTTTGTGTTTATTGACTCATACCCCTTTACATTTAATGGAACAATGGGAACACAGTAATTTATGCCTTTATGAATTGGTATTTGATGGCCATAAATTTGAAGTGACAAAAGCCAATTCTACAGCTCATTTAAGCTCAATACAATCTTGATATTTCATTGACTCTATTGGCATCTAGTTTTAGGAAAGTAAACAAAAGCATACTAAAACTGATGAGAGAAGAACCGCCATAACTCATGAATGGCAGTGGAATACCAATAACTGGCAACAAGCCTATAGCCATACCAATATTGATAAAGAAATGAAAAAACAAAATGGAAGCGGTGCTGTAACCAAACACCCTACTGAATTCATTTTTTTGGCGCTCAGCCAGATAAAATATCCTACCTATTAGTAATAGATAGACCAATACAAATAAGGTAGAACCAAGGAAGCCGTATTCTTCGCCCACAGTACAAAAAATAAAGTCAGTGTGTTGTTCTGGCACCAGTTTAGCTTTGGTTTGAGTACCGTTGTTAAAACCATTGCCTAACCATCTACCTGCACCTATACTGATTTTAGATTGACGCACATTGTAACTGTAATCCCTTTTAGACTCTTTTTTGTCAGTGACTTCAGCTTTCTTGAATTTGAATATGCTAAAGCTTTTAGATTTTTTAACATAGTATTCGTCAACATCTTGGTTCAAAGTCACCAAAATCCTTTGTTGTTGGTGGGGTTTAAGAATTCTTGCAAACACATAATCCAAACTAAGTATGTAAACAGATGAGCTCACAAACACAATGATTGCTAACCAAAACAATTGTTGTTTTTTACGGGCTAAATAAACTACCAGCGCAGATAAAACAGCTAAACTGATGATGATGCTAATGGAAGGCAGTAGTATGGTCAGCACAAATAAGGTTACCATATACATCACCAAGACCAACCACCAACCTGAAAGGCCTTCTCTGAACAATACCAAAATAAAGCAAGTAAACACTAATGCAGAACCTGTATCGTTCTGTAAAAGCGTTAACAACATTGGAAAACCTATAATTCCAAGTGCAATCATGATGTTGCGGCGTCCTTCAAATTTAATATCAAAGGTCCCAAGGAATTTGGACAAGGCCAATGCTGTTGCGTACTTAGCAAATTCTGAAGGTTGTAATTTGAAGGAGCCTATTTTAAACCAGGCTTGCGCCCCTTTGTTAAAGGAACCTGTAGCCAACAATACCATCAATAACCCTATAATGACTACATAGATGCCATAGGCAGAAAAGTTGAAGAATTTATAGTCGGTTAAAAGTATTAAAAACACAATGATGGCACTTACCCCAATAAATAAAACCTGTTTGCCATATTCTTTTGAAAAATCCAATCTAAGGGCTTCATCAACCCCTGAGTTGGCTGAATAAATATTGATTGCACCAAACAGCACAATCAAAATATACAAAATCACTGTCAACCAATCGATATGTAATTTTTCTTCCATTAGTCGCTTAGTTTTGCATTAAGAGAATCTTTTGCCGTTGAACCAATTAAATTGGCCTTCATCATACGGTTCAACATATCGGGTTTGGCACTTGGCAGCCCTCTGTTTTTTGACAAATAGCGTTCAATCATCAGGTTGGCTATTGGTGCTGCATAATCAGCTCCAAAACCACCATTCTCAACAATCACACAAATAGCGATTTGAGGATTATCGCGCGGGGCAAAAGCAATAAAAATAGAATGGTCTTTACCATGCGGATTTTGTGCTGTACCAGTTTTAGCACAGATCGTAATACCAGGAATACCTGTATGTCCTGCTGTTCCTCCAGGTACACAAACATTGGCCATACCCGCAACAACCGTATCAAAATACATTTTGTTGACCATGCAATAATGACGTTGAGAAAACGCAGGTGGAACGATGTGTTTATCACCAATTGATCGAACTACATGAGGAGTGTAAAAATACCCTCTATTGCCAATGATACAAGCCATATTAGCCATTTGCAGTGGTGTTAAGCCAATTTGACCTTGACCAATTGACATAGAAATAACGTTAGATGAGCGCCAATTTTTACCAAATTCTCGCTCAAAATAACTCGGTTTTTTAACGATACCTTTAGACTCTTCTGGTAAATCAATTCCAGTCAAAACACCAATTCCAAAACTGTTCAAATACTGGGTCCATTTCACATAAGCATCTTGAACTGATGGGTATTTAGGATTGTCTAATATGCTTCTGTAAACAAAGCAATAGTATGCATTACAACTTTTTGTAATACTGTTTTTTAAGTCTAATGGAGAACCGTGAGCATGGCAGCCTACGGTGATTGATCCCATATGGTAGCCCCCTGAACATGGGTATTTGGTATCTGGTGTTAAAACCCCTTCTTGCATACCAATTAAAGCTTGTATGGTTTTGAAAGTGGAACCCGGCGGATACGGTGCTTTCAATGCGCGATTGAACAAGGGTTTACGTGGGTCAAGTAACAAAGCTGCAAAGTTCTTGTTTCGTCGTTGGCCTACTAATAAATTAGGATCATAATTAGGGCTGTTGACTATGCTTAACACTTCACCTGTAGAGGGCTCAATGGCTACAATTGAACCAATTTTATTCGCCAATAATTTCTCGCCAAACACCTGTAAATCCAAATCAATTGAAGAAATGATGTTGTCTCCCGCAAAAGGCAAACTATCAAATTTACCGCCGGCAAAACTCCCTTGGGTTTTACTGAATTTATCTACTAGAACAACCTTTTTTCCTTTATGACCTCTTAAGTATACTTCATAAGATTTTTCAAGACCAGTTATTCCCTTGGTATCGCCAGGTTTGTAGTATTTGTCTTGCTCCAATTGCTTTTCCGTGACCTCTCCCATATAACCAAGCAAGTGGGCTGCGCCATTGATATTATAACGTCTGTCAATTTTTGTTTCAATGTAGAAAGCCGGGTATTGGTATAAGACTTCTTGTAAACGGGTATACAAATGAAATGGCAGATTTTTAAATATAACCGATGGTTCACGCGGGTTGTATTTAGAGGCTTTTTTCAGGCGTTTGTTAAACTCAGTAGTGTCTAACATCAATTCATGACACAAAGCCACTTTGTCAAAATCCTTTGCCTTTTGAGGCACTACCATTAAGTCATAAACAGCATCGTTGTATACCATCAATTTACCATAGCGATCAACAATGGTGCCTCGAGCAGGGTAAATGGTAATGTCGTTTGAACCATAAGCCTGCGCTTTATAGTAATTACTAGTGTCTACAATTTGTAAGAAAAAAAGTCGGATAATGAAAACTAAACCCACTGCCACCAACATGGCCAAGAGCACAAATAGTCTTCTACTTTTATCCATTATTAATTTCTAGAGGGTTTGTAAATGAGGTTTTCGAGCAACAGGATGATAGCAAAAGTAATAAGTGTACTGCTAATAGTAGCAGGAATGATGCGGGTGAAAAAGTTGTGACCTAAACCATTGATCCACAAAAACAGCAAATGATAAAGCCCAATAAACACTAAGAAATAAACCCACTTCCAAGAACTACCCTTCTTGGATGTCCAAATTTGATTGTCTTCTATTCTGGCGCCAATCGCATTATCGATATCTCGGGTTGAGTAATGTCTAACAAATCCAATCAAAGTACTGACAGCAGCGTGTTCGCCCCAAGATTGAAAAAACACATCGAATAAAAAGCCCGCAGCAAATGATACAACTATCATCCAACTATGAGACATGGATGGCGGTAAAAACAAAAGAAACATAATGATCAACTGCGGTTGAAACAAGAAAGCCCATGTATTGCCAATAAAAATATTATTAAGCAAAAACAACTGAATGATCACAATCAGCACATATAAAGCCAAGAATCTTAAGACAGAAAATATCATGGATGTTCAGTGGTTTTTTTATTCAATTCGGATTCTAATTTTTCAATTTCATGTTTAAACAAATCGATCACGATGTAGACGGTTTGAATTTTACCAAAGTTAACAGATGATTTAATCTTAGCTTGATAAAAAGTTTCACTTGGCTTGGTCTTTAAACTTTCGATTACACCAATAGGAATATTTTCAGGAAAATTCTTTGAATAAGGGCTGGTAACAATGTGATAACCCACCTTAAGCGCTTCATATTTATTAATGTTTTCAAGGTTTAAGTAGTTGGGGTCTTTTCCATCCCAAACAACTGTTCCCTTGGTGTCATTCATTTCTTTGATTTTAGGAACGATTTTGAAACCTTGTGTATTTAAAACCGATACCGCAACCGAGTAGTTATCTGATACCTCAACAATAGTGCCTACTACTCCTTCTGGCGAAAACACACCCATACCCTTTTCAATGCCTGAACTTGTACCTCTATTTAGGGTAATGTAATTATTCTGACGATTGGTTGAATTGGTAATAACTTGGGCTGGAAAATATTTGTAACGCTGTTTGAAAACCGTATCATGGACTTCAAAAATCTTCTTTGATTCAACTACGTAATTGGTTTTCAATTTTCTGCGCAGCTCCAAATTCTCATTGTAAAGGGCTTCGTTCTTGGACATTAATCCAAAATAATCAAAGACTGAGCTGTTCCACTCGTGAATGGCCATGCTGAGTTTGCGCGTATTAGAATAATAAAACGCTGTCTGATAGACATTGAAACGAATAATGGCAATAAGGCTCAATAACTCAAGCAACAAAAACAACAAAACATGCAACTTGCTTTTGAGGTACTTGAATACGGAATTCATTTATCAAGAATTCATTAAGAATTTGAATTTACCAATGTTTTTAAGTGCAATACCAGTGCCTCTAACAACAGCTCTCAAAGGATCTTCTGCAACGTGTACAGGCAATTTGGTTTTAGCGGCTAAACGTTTGTCAAGGCCTCTTAACAAAGCACCTCCACCTGTTAAGTGGATACCAGTTTGATAGATATCAGCCGCCAATTCAGGTGGTGTATTTTCAAGCGCTTTTAGAATAGCTTCTTCAAGCTTTACAATTGATTTGTCTAATGACAACGCAATTTCAGAATAGGACACATAGACTTGTTTAGGAATACCAGTCATTAAGTCACGACCGTAAACAGCATAATCTTCTGGTGGATTGTCCAATTCAGTTAAAGCAGAACCAACATGAATTTTGATTTTTTCAGCTGTACGTTCACCACACAACAAATTGTGTTGGCGTTTCATGTATTCTGAAATATCCATATTGAATTCATCTCCAGCTACTCTGATAGATTGGTCACATACAATACCACCTAGAGCGATAACAGCGATTTCACTGGTACCACCCCCGATATCAATGACCATGTTACCCATAGGCTCAGTCACGTCTATACCTATACCAACAGCTGCTGCCATTGGTTCGTGAATCATGTACACTTCTTTTCCGCCTGCTCTGTCTGCGCTGTCTTTAACTGCGCGTTTTTCAACTTCAGTAATACCAGATGGAATACAAATTACCATTCTCAATTGAGGCGAAAAAGCGCCGCCTGATTTGTTGATTTTTTTAATCATGCCACGGATCATGTGTTCTGCAGCTTGGAAATCTGCAATTACACCATCCTTTAAAGGGCGAATGGTTTTGATGTTGTCATTCTCTTTACCATACATCTGCATGGCTTCATGACCTATGGCTATCACCTTACCGGTGCTTCTTTCCATAGCAATAATAGAGGGTTCGTCTACTACCACTTGGTCTTTGTGAATGATCAGGGTGTTGGCAGTACCTAAATCGATTGCCAATTCCTGAGTAAAAAAATTAAACCATCCCATCTTATTGAATTGAAAGTTATTAGACCTGCAAAATAAAAACAAAATCAACAAACTTCACTTTTTTTTACAACTTTTTTTTAAAATTAAATCTTTCACTAATTCAAACATGGCATAAATTTTGCTAAATAGAGAATCGAAATGGAAACCCAAATAGAATCTCAAATTGTTAAAAGAAAGCCAGGAAGGCCTTCAACAAATGCCTCAAGAAGAAAAGAAATTTTAGAAAAAGCGACGGATTGTTTTATTCAGTTTGGTTTTAATAAAACCACATTAGATGAAATTGGTGAGGCGATTGGATTCAACAAAGCGGCCTTGTACTACTACTTCAAAAACAAAGAAGAATTATTTGTTCAAGTAGTTCATAACCAATTAAGCATTGGCCTCGACAAAGTTAAAAACGACATCAATAACATTCAAATTCCTGAAGAAAAACTCTTAAGTTACTTAAGAACAAGAACTGAATTGTATGCCAATTTGATTCGCTTAACCAGCTTATCCAATGAAAACATTCTTGACTTAAATTCAACTTTTGAAGAAATTTATCTGCCATATAAAAAGGGAGAAATTACCTTCATTAAAAGCATTTTAGCTCAATTGAATGCTCAAAAATCTGATAACGAAATTGAAGCTTTTGCTGAACTCATTTTAGACCTAGTTAATTCAATGGGTTTATCTGCTTTCCTAGTGAAAAAAATCAATGTTCATGGCAATGCACTTGAAGCCTACAACAATAAGAAAAATGCCATCGTTAAAATGATGTTAAAAGCCTTCACAGCTTAAAAAATTATTTAATTTTTTCCCGATATTGCAGACCTCCATGAGAGGTCTGTTTTATTTTATCGCTGTTTCAATTTTATCGCTGACTTCTTGTCAGAATAATCCAAGCCCTTTAAAGGGTAAGCCTAAAGCCAAGCCGCATTTAACCATTGTCTGTTTTAATGGTTATGAAATGACAGAAGCAAAGAAATTAGGCCGTGAATTGACCGCCTATTACGGCATTGTAGTAGACAGTATCAAACAAGATAAATTGCCTGCATTTACCTTCTATAAACCACGAAGTCGCTACCTCGCTGACTCCATTCTAAAGTATCTAAAAGTCTACACATTAAAGTCGAATTATGTATTGGGTTTATGCCACGTTGATATAGGCCATCAAAGGGGCAAGATTAAAGATTATGGCATATTCGGATTAGGCTATCAACCAGGTTTATGTGCAGTTGCATCTGATTGCAGAATCAAAAGATCAAAACAAGTAAGGAATTACGCCACAGCATTCCTTTGTATGAACAACGTAGTAAGACACGAATTAGGACATAATTTCGGACTACCCCATTGCAACAATAAAAAGTGTTTACTTTCTGCCGCAGATGGCAGCATTAGCAACATTATCATAGGCTACAAAAAATTGTGTCAAAAATGCCATGACATCATTTACTGAGCTTGTGTTATGACAAAATACTTAGCATAACTTCTGCAATGCGTTCAGTGCTTTTACCATCCCACAATGGTGGAATTTGTCCTTTTTTGAATTGCCCTGAAACAATTGCATCCATGTAATGTTGGAGATCCTTCACTGTATATGGCACTAAAACATTGCTTCCAATATCAATAGTGCTTGGTCTTTCTGTATTGTTGCGTAAGGTTAAACATGGCACTTGTCTGAAGGTTGTTTCCTCCTGTATACCACCGCTATCTGTAACTACAAATTTGCAATGAGCGGTTAATTTCTGAAAGGCAAAATAGTCTAAGGGTTCTGTAAATTTCAAACCATCCAAATGTTCAATTGAAGCCCATAAATCAAATTGTTTAAGCCTGCTAACTGTTCTTGGATGAATTGGAAATACCAGTTGATATTTTTGACAGATTAAGTGTATCATGTCAATCAGCACCATCAAGCCTTCCTTAGTATCAACATTTGAAGGCCTGTGCATAGTCATTAAGACATACTTTTGAGCCTCAAGGCCAAGGTTTTCAAGTATTGGACTTTGCTCTACTTCACTTTGGAATTCCACCAAACTATCAATCATGGTATTGCCTACAAAAAACACTTTTTCTGAGGCTTTACCCTCTGCTTTTAAATGGTCTAGTCCGCTCTGTTCCGTTACAAAATAGTAATCTGAAATTTCATCGGTTAACAAGCGGTTAATCTCTTCTGGCATGGTTCTGTCAAAACTTCTTAAACCACTTTCCAAATGTGCTACTTTTATGCCCATTTTATTACCTGTAAGTGCTGCTGCAAATGTACTGTTAACATCTCCAACCACTACTAACAAATCAGGTTGATAGCTGCTGCAAACTTGCTCTAAACCCAACATTACTTGAGCCATTTGATGGTTAGGGGTTCCTTGACCAATATTCAACATAAAGTCTGGTCTTAAGTCAAATTGATCAAAAAACACCTGACTCATTTTCTCGTCAAAATGTTGCCCTGTATGAACAAACTTAACGTCCAAACTAGGATGATTAGCAATGACTTTTTTAAAGCGTGTTACTTTGATGAAATTAGGCCTGGTGCCAACTACAATGAGGATTTTTTTCAAAATGTTATCTGCGATTAAGTCTTGCGAAATTAAGATAAATCTAACTTTAATTCACATTTATGAGTTTTTCAGTACCTTTGCTCTCTTACATACCCAATAAAATTATGTTGAACATCGTATTATTTGGCCCTCCTGGTGCCGGCAAAGGCACTCAATCAGAAAAGCTTGTTAAAGACTACCAATTGGTGCATTTATCAACTGGCGATATTTTCAGATACAATATCAAAAACAACACAGAGCTTGGCCAATTAGCTAAGTCCTTTATGGATAAGGGCAACTTAGTGCCTGATGAAGTAACCATTAATATGTTGCAAGCTGAAGTAGACAAACATCCTGAAGCCAAAGGATTTATTTTTGATGGTTTTCCAAGAACCACTGCTCAGGCCGTTGCTTTAGATGCCTTTATGAGTTCAAAAAACACCAGCATTAGTATGATGTTGGCATTGGCAGTAAGCGAAGACGAATTGATCAAACGTTTGTTGTTGAGAGGTAAAGACAGTGGCAGAGCTGATGACAGCGACGAAGCCATTATTCGCAATAGAATATCAGTTTACAACGAACAAACGGCTGTTGCGGCAGAGTATTATAACGAACAAAAAAAGTACTACAAAGTTGATGGCATTGGCAGCATAGAAGATATTTACTTACGTATACAAAAGGCTATCAATCATCACAGCCAAGCCATATAATAATCAGCCCATGGATTCCAATTTTATTGACTATGTAAAGATATTTTTTCGCAGTGGTAAAGGCGGAAAGGGCAGTGCACATTTTCACAGAGCTAAAGGCTTGCCTAAAGGCGGACCTGATGGTGGTGATGGCGGCAAAGGAGGCGATGTTAGATTGCGAGGCAATGCTCAATTGTGGACGCTACTCCATCTAAAGTACAGAAAACACATACACGCTGAAGACGGCCAACCTGGCAGTTCAGCTTTATGTACTGGCGCTTCTGGTAAAAATGAAATCATTGAGGTACCTCTTGGTACCATTGCTAAAGATGAGGAAACAGGAGAAGTCCTTTTTGAAATCACCAAAGATGGTGAAGAAAAAGTATTGCTCAAAGGCGGAAGAGGCGGCTTAGGCAATGCCCATTTTAAAACGCCAACCAAACAAGCTCCAACCTATGCTCAACCTGGCGAAGATGGTATTGAAGGTTGGAAAGTATTAGAGCTAAAAGTATTAGCAGATGTTGGTTTAGTTGGCTTCCCGAATGCGGGCAAATCAACTTTACTTTCTGTGATGTCTGCCGCAAAACCTAAAATTGCTAATTATCCCTTCACCACTTTAGTACCCAATTTGGGTATGGTTGAATACAGAGACTACCGATCATTTGTAATGGCAGATATTCCCGGTATCATTGAAGGCGCTCACGAAGGCAAAGGATTAGGTATTCGCTTTTTAAAACACATAGAGCGCAATGCGCTATTATTATTTCTGATTCCGGCAGACTCTGCTGACATCAAAAAAGAGTATAAAATCTTGTTGAACGAATTAAAGGCTTTCAACCCAGAATTACTCGAAAAAGAACGCTTAGTGGCTATCACCAAATGCGATATGCTTGATGAGGAATTATTAAGTTTAATGAAGAAAGACCTTAAAGCCTTGAAGCCAGTATTTGTATCATCTGTTTCTGGTTTCAACTTACAAGAACTCAAAGACAAGCTTTGGGAAAAAATCAAACACGGTAAAGAAGAATGGCAATAATGAATAAAAAAAGCGCAATGTAGATTGCGCTTTTTTTATGACTTAAGGTCATAAGTCAGTCAAATAAAAAGGCTTATTCCTTAACAAAGCTATAGGCAGTATTACCTGTTTGGCTTTGAATCATGATGGTATACACACCAGCTTGGAAGGCTTGACAATCAAGGTCTAATTGACCATTGAAAACTTGAGTATGTATTGCTTGACCAACAGCATTGATAACAGTGATTGTACCTTCTTGAACCATTGCATTATTAATGCTCAATATGGATTTTACAGGATTTGGAAATACTTTCATAGATTGGTATAAATTTGAACGCACACTGCCTTCGGCCCATGCTTCAAAGAATATCACCACATCTACAAAATTCAAAGGGGTTCTTTTGTTGTAAATTCTAACTGTCATAGAACCATCTCCTGCTTTATCTTTTGGGTATAAA
The DNA here is from genome assembly GCA_044368575.1 of Bacteroidia bacterium. GTDB lineage: Bacteria > Bacteroidota > Bacteroidia > NS11-12g > UBA955 > JABMMZ01. The sequence continues at coordinate 9,199 of JBIPPH010000006.1, read as the reverse complement.
TGAAAGGAGAAAACGCCTGTATCTCCAACATTGGTAAATGCACAAGTATCTTGGTCTGTTGTTGGTGGTTTACATGCATTGATATCACATACTGCTGTTTCCCAGCTAGGATTAGCTTTAACCACATTCAAACGTTTCCAAACAAAGGTATCAATTCCCATGCTCTTGCTTCGGATAATTGTGTGGGCATTGATGTCAGCAAAACCATTACTGGTTTTGGCAGCATAACCATAGGCATACAAAGTATCTTCATCAATAGTAAACTGGGCCTGAGCTTGAACACCAAAGATCAAGCAAGCGATAATCATTAAACGTTTTATCATATTACAAATTTAAGTTTAATTTATTTGATTTTAAAACTGATGTCTAAACTCTTTACCGAATGAGTCAACATGCCCAATGAGATGAAATCAACGCCTGCCTCTGCATAAGCTCTTAAATTAGCTAATGTAATTCCACCAGATGCTTCAGTTTCACAGCGATTGGCAATCAATGCTACTGCGGTTTTACACAATTCAGGACTAAAATTATCAAGCATAATACGCTGTATTGGCAATTCCATTAAGGCCAGTTCGACGTCTTCAATTGAACGTGCTTCTACCTCTATCCCCAATGATAGGCCTTTATTTTGCAAATATGTTTTTGCGTTATGAATGGCTGGTCTGATGCCACCCGCAACATCAATATGATTGTCTTTTAACATGATCATATCGTATAAACCAAAACGGTGGTTGCTTCCCCCTCCTACCAATACGGCCCATTTTTCCATGATCCTTAAATTTGGGGTAGTTTTTCTGGTATCAAGAATCTTACATTTGGTGCCTTCAACTAACTTTACCGCTTCATGAGTAGTCGTTGCAATACCACTTAAACGTTGCATAATGTTTAACAGCAATCGTTCACTTTTTAACAAGGCTTGCGCATTGCCAATGACTTCAAATCCTATTTCGCCCGGTTTTACAGCCTCGCCATCTTGCTTGAAAATGCTAATTTGACAATGTGGGTCATTAAGTTTTAAAATTTGATAAGCAATTGACAAACCCGCCACTATACCATGGTCTTTGAATAACAACTTAGCTGTTGTGGTTCTATCGGGAGCTATACTTGACAAAGATGAATGATCACCATCACCAAGGTCTTCTTTTAAGGCTGCCACAATAATGGCCATGACTTCTGGCGTTTGACTGATATCTGGAAAAACTAGAGGCATTTGAAATATGAATTATTCAATCTTTAAATCAGAAATACTTGAAACGTTATTGACTGAGGTCATTGAAACAGACACACGAAACGTTTTAGTTTTTGTTTGTAGACTGATGATGTATAAAGATTTGTTAGTTCCAAGCACTTGGTGTACAAGGCTTGCGGCGCTAGGAGCATTTTGCTTGAAAAATTGTTCTAAGGCCGTTTTTGCTTCTTCCTTGCTTTTACTACCTGTTATATTTGGCAGAGCAACATATACTGTTGAAGCAAATTTGTTGGCAATGTCAGAACTGTTGCCATTTTGAAACGCTGAAATTAACTGAGCTGATACATCAGTGCTATGCGCCATTAATTGGGCTGCAAAAAGACTAGTAAGGAATAATACAATCGCTTTCATACTTTAAGTTTATCAGAAATCATGCCAAGGCCAACGATTACAAAATTAGCGTTTTACTTTAACTTTTTGAGCTGTAGTTTGAGTTGCTCAATTTGATCTCTGTATCGAGCCGCTTCAATAAATTCCATTTCCTTAGCTGCTCTTTGCATTGAGCGTTCGGTTTCTTTGATGGCTTTTTCAAGTTCCGATTTGCCCATGTACTCAAATACAGGATCGGCTACAGCCATATCAGCCATGGCTTGGTCATAGGCCAATTGTTCTGTATGTTTTTTGGCGTCTGCAACGCTGGTTTCCTTTAAAATTTGCTCTTTAGACTTTAAGACTGATGTTGGCGTAATACCATGTTGGGAATTGTAGGCCATTTGCACCTGGCGCCTGCGTTCGGTCTCTTCAATGGTTTTTTTCATGCTGTCAGTAATTCTATCTGCATACATGATCACTTTGCCATTTTCATTTCTGGCTGCTCTGCCTATGGTTTGCACCAAACTGGTGACGCTGCGTAAAAAGCCTTCTTTATCCGCATCAAGAATGGCTACAAAACTCACTTCTGGTAAGTCTAAGCCTTCTCTAAGCAAATTAATACCTATCAAAACATCTATCACCCCTAAACGCAAATTCCTAAGAATTTCAACGCGGTCTAAGGTTTTAACTTCACTATGAATGTACTGGCATTTAATGCCCAAATTGCCCATGTATTTGGCCAATTCTTCGCTCATGCGTTTGGTTAATGTGGTCACCAAAACCCTTTCGCCTTTTTTGACCCTTTCATCAACCTCTTCCAGTAAATCATCTACTTGAGTAGAACATGGTCTCACTTCTATTATTGGATCCAATAGCCCTGTAGGCCTAATGAGTTGTTCTACCACCACACCCTCTGATGCTTGAATTTCAAAATCTGCAGGAGTAGCACTTACATAAATAACTTGATTAATGATTTGTTGAAATTCTTCCCATTTAAGCGGACGATTATCCATAGCTGCAGGCAATCTGAAACCATAATCGACCAAGTTGATTTTCCTAGCCCTATCTCCACCATACATGGCTTTGATTTGCGGCATACTCACATGGCTTTCATCTACGACCAACAAAAAATCATCAGGGAAATAGTCTAACAAGCAAAACGGGCGTTCACCAGCTTGCCTTCTGTCCATATAGCGGCTATAGTTTTCTATGCCACTACAATAGCCCAGCTCGCGCATCATTTCTAAATCAAAATTAACACGCTCTTCAAGTCGTTTAGCTTCTAAGTGTTTGCCTTGCTCTTTAAAAAAAGCAATTTGCGCCACCAAATCATCTTGAATTTGATGTATGGCTTGATGCAATTGCTCCTTTGGAGACACATAAATATTAGCAGGATAAATAGCAATGTCTTGGTGCTCAGCAATGGTTTGTCCTGTAACGGGATCAAAAGATTGTATTTCCTCTATTTCGTTGCCAAAAAACGAGACTCTGTAAGCATAATCATTATAGGCTAAGAAGATGTCAACCGTATCACCTTTAACCCTAAAATTACCGCGATTAAAATCTTGAGTGGTTCGAGAATATAGGCTGTTTACCAATTGATGCAAGAAGGCATTTCTTGCAATCACTTCTCCTTTACTTACACGAATGATACTGTCTTTATAGTCCGAAGGATTACCTGCGCCATAAATACAACTCACAGAGGCAACAATGATCACATCGCGTCTTCCACTCAATAAAGTGGAGATGGTTTTAAGCCGCATCTTTTCAATTTCATCATTGATGCTGAGGTCTTTTTCAATATAAGTACCAGTAGTCGGAATAAAGGCTTCCGGCTGATAGTAATCGTAATAACTAACAAAATACTCTACGGCATTATTCGGAAAAAAATGTTTGAATTCACTGTACAATTGAGCTACCAATGTTTTGTTGTGACTCAATACCAATACTGGCCTGTTAACCTCTTTGACCACATTGGCAATGGTAAATGTTTTACCACTTCCAGTAACCCCTAAAAGCGTTTGAGCGCGTATGCCTTGATTCAAACCTTTTACCAAAAGATCAATGGCTTGTGGCTGATCACCTGTTGGTACAAAAGGCGCTATTAATTCAAAATTTGACAATGATTAGGCTTGCTCCAATCTAAACCTTTCACGCTTAAATTCTGCGTATGGCAAAGGATTAGCTCTTAATTCATCTTCATTGTTTCTTTGGTGGTAAATGTTAATGGCTTCAAACATGGCATTTACAAAACTCAAAGGTGAAGCAATGCCTTTACCAGTAATATCATAGGCAGTTCCATGGTCAGGACTGGTTCTTGGCACACTTAAACCGGCTGTGTAATTAACACCATCATCAAAGGCCATTGACTTAAACGGTATAAGCCCTTGGTCGTGGTACATAGCCATTACCAAATCAAATTGTTGGTATTGTTTCATGCCAAAGAAACCATCTGCACTGTATGGGCCTAAGCAAAAAATTTGTTCTTGTTTAGCGGCCTCTATAGCAGGTTGAATGATATCCAATTCTTCTTTACCCAATTTGCCATTATCCCCACTATGAGGATTCAATCCTAAAACTGCAATCTTTGGTTTATTGATACCAAAATCACGCTTGAGGGTTTGATGCGCTATTCTCAATTTAGAGATTATCTTTTCTTTAGTGATGGCTGCAGCAATTTGACTAATAGGCAAATGTTCAGTGATAAGTCCTACGCGAATATCATCATTAAACAAGACCATTAATACATCATTGGCACCTGTGGCTTTTTGAATGTAACCTGTGTGCCCTGTAAAATTAGCAACCGTTTCTATGCTAGATTTGTCAATTGGTGCTGTAACCATTGCATCTAAATGCTTGTGGTTAGCATCAAGTAATAGTCTATCAATGGCTTTTAAAGCCTCTGCGCCAGCTAAAGGAGATGGTTTTCCAAGTTGTATTTCAACGGCCTCTTGATTGCTTGCAATCAAATTGAGTTGATTGGGTTTGGCTTCAGAAATATCTTTGATCATTTGGTACATGGGTTGTTCCAAATTCAAAGCTTTTTTATGAAATGCAAAGGTTTTAGGATTTGCATACAAGACCGGCACACAATAGTCGAACAATAAGGGCGTGGTAAAGGCTTTCAAAATCACTTCCATCCCTACCCCATTTGGGTCACCTTGTGTTATACCAATTATTGGTTTTTTCATGTTCAATTATTTTTGACTTAACTGGGTTAAAAAATCAATCATTAATCTGACACCAACGCCTGTTCCACCTTTTGGTTTATAGGCATCAACAGCATGATTAAAGGCAGGCCCTGCAATATCAAAATGCATCCAAGGATAGTCGGTAAAATGTTCCAAGAATTTGGCTGCACTGATTTGTCCGCCCTCGCCTTTACCTAAATTGGTCATATCAGCAATATTAGATTTAAGTTCATCTGCATATTCTTGCCATAATGGGAACTCAACCAATCGCTCAAACACAGAGTAACTGCTCTCAAATACTTTGTTTTTTAGATTGTCATTGGCCTTGCACATAAATGCAGTTGCATAAGGACCAATGGCTCTCACGGCAGCACCTGTTAGTGTAGCAAAATCACAAACCAGTTCTGGATTCAATTTCTTAGCATAATGCAAGGCATCTGCTAAAATCAATCGACCTTCTGCATCGGTGTTCAGCACTTCAACAGTCGTACCATCGTACATGGTAATCACGTCGCCAGGTGCGTAACTGTTTTCGCCTATCCAATTATCTGTGGCTGGCACTAAACCAATCACATGGAGATTCATTTTTAAACTAGCAACTGCGTGCATCACCGCCACAACGATGGCAGCACCTGCCATATCGCATTTCATGTGATCCATACTCATTGGGGTGGGCTTTAAGCTCAAACCACCAGTATCATACACAACACCTTTGCCCACCAAAACAATAGGTTTTTTATTCTTAGCCTGCTTAGGCTTGTATTCCATAATGTTAAAAGTTGGAGGGGTTTTACTGCCTTTGTTAACGGCCATTAATCCGCCCATTTTTTGAGCATTGATTTTCGATTCATTCCATACTTCAACATCGAAACCAGCTTGTTTGCCAATTTTTTTGAATGCCTCAGACAATTGAACCGCATTCAAATGACTTTGAGGTTCATTCACTAAGTTTCTAGCCATGTAAGTGGCATCAATCACAGTGTTCAAATATTGAATTTGTTTGTCTGAAATGTCATTGCCAAGTATGTTCACATGTTGCAAAGCATTGGCTTGCTTATCTGGTGCACTAAAATATTTAATGAACTGGTAGTTGGCCAAAACCAATCCTTCAGCCAAAGCCAAAGACAAGCTGTCATCAAAAGAGGCAATAGTAACTTCTTCTATTTTGTGCTCGTTTAAAATCTGGCAACATTTAGCTCCTTGTTTTCTAAGTTTTTCAGACAGTTCCCAAGACATTGAATCCGATACAATCACGACAATTTTGATTTGTTTGCCATTGTTCAAATACAAGTGTTGTCTTTTGTCTTTTTGAGCTTCATGCAGCATTTTAAGTTCATCGGCGTTTAAAAACGGCGAACTTTTAGCTTGCGATTTCACCAATACAATTAAAGCTTGATTGGTTTTGAGTTTGTTAATTGCTGTTACGAATTTCATTTTGCACTATGCTATTTTTACTAAACAATACTCTTTTTTACCCTTTTGAGCTAAGATGTATTGTCCGTTGATTAAATCATTTTCATTGACGATATGGTCTACTTCGTTGACCTTATTTTTATTAATGCTGATGCCATTGGCTTGCAACATTTTTCTGGCTTCTGTTTTACTTGGTAACAATTGTATTTTCTCACTTAAAAAATCCACAATATTAATACCAGCCATTAACTCCGACTTGGCTATGCTGGCTTGAGGGACGCCTTCCATGGCTTCTAACAAGGTTGCTTCATCAAGGGTTTGCAATTCTTCTTTCGTGCCTTTACCAAATAAAATCTCACTGGCTCTCACAGCATTGTTATAGGCCTGCTCACCGTGAACACGAATGGTCACTTCTTTCGCCAATTCTTTTTGTAAAAGCCTTGACTCAATAGCTTCAATTTCAGCTTTAGATTTTAAACTAAAAATACGAATGAATTGTTTTACATCTTCGTCTGAAGCCCTTAACCAAAATTGGTAAAAAGCATAGGGCGAGGTACGTTTAGGATCTAACCAAATATTTCCGCCCTCCGTTTTACCAAACTTAGTTCCATCGGCTTTCTTAATCAGAGGCGTGGTAAGTGCAAATGCTTCACCATCGCCAATTTTTCTAATCAACTCAGTGCCAGTAACGATATTTCCCCATTGGTCGCTACCGCCCATTTGCAATTGCACGCCTTGGTGTTTGTTCAAATAATAAAAATCATAGCCTTGCACCAATTGATAGCTAAATTCGGTAAATGACATACCATTGGCCAAACGCATTTTAACACTGTCTTTAGACATCATGTAATTCACGGTGATGTGCTTACCTACATCTCTAATGAAATCTAGAAACGAAAAGTCTTTAAACCAATCGTAATTGTTAACTATTTCAGCACTATTTGCGCCACAATCAAAGTCCAAGAACTTTTCGAGTTGAGCCTTTTGACAAGCCAAATTATGCATCAAGATGTCTTCGCTTAACAAATTGCGTTCTGCGCTTTTACCACTTGGATCGCCTACCATTCCAGTAGCGCCTCCAACTAAGGCAATTGGCTTATGCCCAGCATTCTGAAAATGCAACAAGGTCATGATCTGTACCATATTGCCCACCCCAAGTGAATCCGCTGTCGGATCAAATCCAATGTAGCCTTTCACCATCTGACTGTTTAACAAAGCTTCAGTACCAGGCGTAATGTCTTGGATCATATTTCTCCAACGGAGTTCTTCAACAAAATTATATTTGGGTGACATGCTAGAATCTTGAGTTGCGCAAAGATAATCCAAAATGTGCTTACTCAATACTGATTTATTTACAATCCTAAATAAAACAGTATGTTTGTTCTTTGAATGAATTTTTTAGCCCATTACCACTTCTTTAAAACAACGGATAACGAACATAATTTAGGGCTGATTTTGCCTGATTTGTTACACCATTTTTGCCAACAACATTACCCTCATCATTTAATAGAAAAATCAAATACATTCGAAGGGTTTCATAAAGGCTGCAAGACCCATTTATTGACAGACAAGTACTTTCATAACTCACTTCATTTTAAATCACTTTTAACTCGCTTTAAAACACAATTAAATCATAAAGTCGACTGGCCGCGCAAATGGTTTTTTAACCATGTCTTAGCAGAGATGTTGATTGATAGAATCATCCTTTTAAAAGCGCCTAATGAAGCCGAAGAAATGTATGCAGCTTTGCGAAGGATTGAACCTATCCGTTTGAGCGAATTTTTAATATCAATAAAAGCAAACCCCGATATATTCTTACCTGTATTTGAACGCTTTATAGCCGCAGCATTCATAAAGCAATACGCTTCACCATTTGGCATTAGTATCAGCCTTCAAAACCTATACAAACGCGCAGGCATACCATATGAATTCACTGATAAAGACAAACACATCATTCACGAGGAATTAAACAGCTTGCAAGCCATTGTGGAAGAAAATTTAAGCCCCATTGTAAAAGAGCTAGCTCAAATAAGCGATATTCGCATTTGAATTCAATGAAAAGTATTTGGCTAATTATATTAACCTGTTCTGCATTTGAAGCATCAATGGCTCAAAGCAGCAAATACAGCAACGAATTCTTGCAAATCGGAGTTGGTGCTAGAGCCATGGCCATGGGTGGATCAACTGTTGCATCGAGTAAAAACATATACGCTGGTTATTGGAATCCTGCGGCATTAACCCACTGTAAAAGCAAATCAGTCGCTTTAATGCATGCCGCTTATTTTGCTGGTATTGCCAATTACGATTATGGCGCATGGGCAAGCCCTTCGGGCAAATCATCGACGATTGGCATACAATTCATCCGCTTTGGCATAGATGGCATCGCCAATACTTATGATTTAATTAAAAACGGGGAGATTGATTATTCCAGGGTAAGCTCCTTTAATACCACAGATTTTGCCGCATTAATCAGTTACGCCAAACCCATTACCATTCGAGGCAAAAAAGCTTTAGAAGCCAGCTTAGGCGGCAATGTCAAATTCATCAAACGCAGTATTGGACCATTTGCTAAAGGCAGTGGTTTTGGAGTTGATTTAGCTTATCATGTTCACAACAAAAAGAAGCTTTGGGATTTTGGTGTGGTCTTAAGAGATGCCACATCAACATACAATAGTTGGCGATACAACTTTACGGAGAACCAAAAGTATATATTGGCTAGCACTAATAATGTTATACCAAAACAATCCATAGAAATCACTTTGCCAAGATTGTTTTTGGCCTACGCTAAAACATGGCAAAAAAACGATTGGGATTTTCTAGTGGAAGCCAATTTATGTACCACTTTTGATGGTGAACGCAATACATTAATTCACAATAAAGCCTTTAGCACAGACCCGAGTTTGGGTTTGGAAATCGCTAAACACATCAACGATGTCAACTCTTTTTTTGTGCGTTTTGGTTGTAATAATTACCAAACTTATAGATTGAACGGACAGCAAACAAGTTCAGCCATGCCTCACGCTGGCATTGGCTT
>JBIPPH010000056.1:0-7806 GCA_044368575.1 Bacteroidia bacterium | reverse complement strand
TTTCTAGGTACCGAAATTTCAAATGATTTAACGTCAAATCCTTGTTCCTTTAATTGGTAACTAATATATCCCCAACTACAACCATAATCAATAATTTTTATTCCAGATTCAACTTCAGGACAAAGTTCTTTAAAAAGCTCTATGTATCTGCCGGCATTTTTATCGCCTTCTCGAAATTTATCAGCCTTAAACTTTTCTAACTCAACTGACGATGGAAGTTTGGTAGTTAGTAAATCCCCTTCAATATAATCACTTTGATAAAATGATTTATTTGACGAAATCGTGTCAATTGGAAATCTATACAACAATTTACATTCAGAACATTCATGTAATCTGGTCACAAAAAATTTACTATCAACCTTTTTATATTTCTTTGATTTACAATGAGGGCATATTGATTCATCAAAGAACCTTATTGTTGAATCCAAAATGTAATTAAGTTTTTGATTTAATGTTAACATATTATGTGGTTTAAAATAATTGACCTGTATAATTTTATCAAAATCACGGTGATGTGATTCTTCGTACAATCGCTCAGAATCGCTCACACAAGTGACTTCGCAAGAAGCCGGCTACGCCTGAAATCAATACTCGTTATTTACTCATTTGATGTCTTTACGACCAATGCTATAATACGTATATCCATACTTGCGCATAGTATCCATTTCGAAGACGTTCCGTCCGTCGAATATCACTTTTTCTTTTAATAATGACTCAATTTTTGCAAAATCAGGTGTTCTAAATTCGGGCCATTCTGTGGCGATAACCAAGAAATCAGCGCCTTCTATGGCGGCATACATTTTATCAGCAAAGACCACCTTATTACCCAAAATGCGCTGCACGTTGTTCATCGCCTCGGGATCAAAGCACTGAACTTTCGCTCCGCGCTCCAAAAATGCATCGATCATCTCCAATGCAGGTGCATCACGAATATCATCGGTATTGGGTTTAAAGGCCAATCCCCACATCGCCACTGTTTTCCCAGCAATGCTGCCATAATGCGCATCGATCTTGGGCAACAAGGCCTTCTTCTGATCATAGTTTACTTCTTCTACGGCTTTCAAGATTTTGAAATCGTAATTCACTTCAGCTGCGCTATGCACCAACGCTTGAACATCCTTGGGGAAGCAACTTCCGCCGTATCCAATACCAGGGAATAAAAAGCGCTTTCCAATGCGGTCATCGCTACCCACACCCTTGCGCACCATGTCAACATCTGCACACAACAATTCACATAAACGAGCAATCTCGTTCATGAAAGAAATCTTGGTAGCCAAGAAACTATTGGCAGCGTATTTGGTCAACTCCGCACTGCGGGTATCCATGTGCATCATCGGGTTGCCCTGACGCACATATGGCGCGTACAACTCATCCATCACTTCAAAAGCACGTTTGCTCTTGGCACCAATCACAACGCGATCAGGCTTCATGAAATCATCTACCGCCACACCTTCACGCAAAAATTCGGGGTTACTTACCACGTCAAACTCTCCGCTGTAGTTGGCGCGAATGGCGGCCTCTACTTTGTCAGCTGTGCCCACAGGAACCGTGCTCTTATCTACAATCACCTTATAGCCTGTCATGATTTTACCCAAATGGTCAGCCACACCCAAGACGTATTTCAAATCAGCCGCACCGCCTTCACCGGGAGGGGTTGGCAATGCCAAAAAGATCACTTGCACATCCTTCACAGCATCCTCCAAACGGGTGGTGAATGTCAAACGGCCTTCCTTCAAATTGCGCTTGAAAAGTATCTCCAAACCGGGTTCAAAGATGGTTATTTGTCCGCCTGTTAACATGTCAACCTTGCGCTGATCGATGTCAACACAAATGACATCGTTGCCGGTTTCTGCGAAACAAGTTCCGCTGACCAAACCTACATAACCGGTTCCTACTACTGCTACTTTCACTAATAATTTTTTAATTTATTGAATACCAAAATGCTCGCTAACCATCGTGATTTTGGTTGATTTTTAAGATTTGAAGGAAACTTGTAATCAAGAATCGTACTCATTATCAACGCCTTAATAATTTAAACTAAATAAAAAAATACCCCTCATCATTCTCGACAACACTATAATTTAACCATTAAGACTAGTCTTTTTAAAATTAAGAAAACAAAAATCAATAAAAAGAATACAAAACCTCCAATAATCGTACCTTTTATTAAACCTAATCTTTCACTAGAAAGCGGCAACATAGGCTGATCAATGATCTCAATAATAGGCTCCTCTTGGCTTCTTTGGTATTTGGTTAACTCTAAATTCTGACTTATATTAGCATAAATCTCTTTTAAGACTTCTACATCAATTTGTTTTTTTACTTGATTGGTTTTGTGTCTTAGTAACGGAGCATGGCTGTTTAAATCGGTTTCATAAGCCAATTTAGAAATTGAACCATCTAATATTGATCTAATTGAATCCTGTTTTTTGCTTAATTCTTTTTCTGTTGCCATTAATTTCCCAACTTTAATATCCATATACAAATCAATAGCATGCTTTACCAACATCTGAGAAAATTGATATGCCCACAACTCATTTTGATCTTTGACATCAATGGCTATAATGGTGGTTTTTTTATCGGTACGTTCTGCAGTTAATTGTGTTTTTTTTATTGAATTAGTTATCCCTATCAATAGACTATCCTGAGCTCTCGTGTATGCTTTTTCGTAATTTACTGGAAACAAAGAGATTTTATGGTCTGTGTATGCTTTAGAATAATGATTGATAATGTAATTATTGAGCAAGTTACCACCTTCCAAACCTGCAATCGGTTCTTTTAGTGCTTGATGAATGATGCGATTGGATTTCATTAAGACCAAAATATTATCGCCTCCAAACATACCACTACCACCACCACTAATGTCGCCCAAACCTAAAGAACTAGCAATACCGCCTAGTCCATTCATGCTTTTACCTTTTTGCTCTAGGGTAAACGTTAATTGAGCTGAGTAGATGGTTTTCTTGATGAATTTTGCATAAACACCACCAATTACAGCACCTAAAACTGAAATTAAAATGATCAAAAAAACATGTGCTTTGAAATACTTCAACCAAGCTTTGGTTTTTAACACCAAGTCTTTAAGGGAAATTTCTTCGCTCTGATTGGAAGGGATATTGTTTGAATCCATCATAAATTAAAGCTGTTTTAACAATAGCATTAGTGTCAAAAATGAAGTTATTGCTTGATAGGTTCTTGTAAAGATTGCATCAGAATCAAGCTTCTTTTTTTCTTGAGATTGCTTTTGAGCCTTTCGACCAACATTGACTTTACAACCGGGTTGCACACGCGGATATTTTTTAACCATCAGTATAGTGCGTTTAACACCTATAACTTTTCCATTGGGATACAAAACTGTAACTGTGTTTTTATCGGCATCTTCATGCAGGCCACCTGCATATTTTTTAAAATACCACAACGCAGAATGTTTACCATTGTAAAAGAAACTCACCTCATCAGTTCTTTTACCCTCAAACATTGGATAATTTGTGCCCTCTGTTTTAATGCTTATCGCGTTATTGAATGTAAACAAGGTTAAGTCATCGCCAGGCAATAGTAGAGGATTATATTTATCAGAATGTTTATGTTTAAACGCCTTTCGAATATTTAAACCCATTGGACCAATATTATTAGTAGACCTAAGTAATTGGGCATTATACTTATCGGCAAATACGGTTAAACCACCTGCATCTTGGATCAGATCAGTTAACCTATATTTATTGTAAGGCAATGCATATTGACCTGGGTATTTAACTTCACCATTAATGGCAACCAGTTTATTTGTTTCAAACTTCATAAGTTCTCTCACAACAATATGGTCAAAAGGCAAAATGGCTAATGCTTTCGTCTGATTTAAAATCGTATAATTTGAATCCAATTCCAATTGAATCAATTCATATCCAGATCCATATTTATTGCTATATTTCAATCTAAATAAATCAACTCTTTTGATATCCGCTTTTTCATTGGTTCTGCCAGCTAAATTCAACAAATTAGCTAGAGTTAAATTAGGCGAAAAAGGGGTTTTAACGACTTGATGAACAGCACCACTTACAGTAACATTGGCAGAATGTGTGTAAATACTTTTATCGTAAACCATTAATAAATCGCCTGCGCCAACTACAAAAGCAGAATCTTGTAGTAAATTGATTCGATAATATTCGAACTTATTCGGCTCAAATAAACTTTGACGGCGCAAATACGCCCATTCTGAAGTAGTAGGCAAAGTGCCTTTAGCTAATGCAATTACTTCTGACAATTTTAAATGATCTGAGTATTCTAAATTCTTCTTAAAAGGGGCCCTTACTGCACCTTGAATTTCAATTTGCAATTGATTAGCATAAACTGATTTGTCAAAAATCAACAGTTTGTCTTTAGGGTTCAACACAAACACCAATGCTTGCTCTTTTGTTACTTTAAGGATTTTAACTGTGTTATCATTTAAAGTTCTTTCTACAAAATAAAAATCAGTATGTGTTTGAGGCTTTAATTTAGATTTAAGTAAAGCTTCATTAAGTGTCATATTGGCCTTCCATGCATATTTACCAGGATAAAATACGGCACCATCAACAACAATAAAATCATCTAATGGCTCTGAACTTGATTTAACCCTTACAATATCTCCATCTTTTAATTCTACAATTGTTTTACCAGATAGCACATCATTCAAAGCATATTCAATCAATTGAGGCTTAGCACCCATAGCTCTTTCAATTTGAATAAATTCAATATTGGTATTAAACTGAATACCTCCTGCAAACTGAATTAATTCTTTCAACCCCTCTTTCTCAATCAGTTCATACTTCATTGGTCGCTTTACAGCACCCTCAACACTGATAATTTTATTGGCTACAGGCACATATACAATATCATTGTACTGCAAATCAAAATTAAATTGCACACTAGGATTATTGAGAAAAGCATATAAATCAATTTTTCGTCTTTTATCCCCCCTCAAAAGATCAATGTTTCTGACAGACGCAATCTCATTAACGCCACCAACAAACACCAATGCATTTAAAGCAGAATTTAGGGCAGAAATTTGAATACTCCCAGATTTTCTAACCTCACCAAAAACGCTTACTGACAATAAGCGAGCTTTTTGCAAGGTAACAGCAAACTCATCTGATTGAAATCTGTAGGCTACAGCAAAACGGTTGCGAATAATCTTACGCGCTTCTTTAAGTGTAACGCCTTTCAAATAAATTTGAGCTAAACCCGAAGGTGTAACAAACCCTGCTTCATTTATGGTTAAAAGCAAATCTGCTTGAGATATACCAAATATGGTAATTCTTATTTGATCGCCTGAACCCAACACATAATTTTCAGGTGCATTAGCCCCATCTGTAACCGTTTGAACTTGAATACCACCATCTGTAAAAACAGAATGGCCGTATATAGACACTTTACTAACCGATTCATTAACAATTGCCTCTTTGATTACTTCTTTGACTAATTTGAGCGTATCGACTGGCTCAACTTTAGGTATTTCAACTGGCGTCTTTGATTTTGCTGCTTCGTCAAGAACGGCAACAATTTCGTTTTTCTTCAACAATTGTTGTTCTAAAGACAATTGACTAACATCTATACCCTTTGCTATAAGTGCAGCATTGGCTTCCTCTTCAGAAAGTCCTCTTTTGTCAAGTTCAGTTTTTAGCATCATTCTAGCAGTAACTTGATCTTGAGCATATACATTTAATGCTGTACAAATTAGCAACAAGATGACTATTTTAATTTTAAACATAAAATTTTATTTAAATTTTAATTGAATTAGTTCGAAATATAAACGGCTTCGCCAATCTCACCCCCATTTTTACACCAATAACGCAAAATAACAAACTGAAAAATCAACCCTAAATCCGGTGTAAAAGAGTGTAGCCTAGTTTGGCACAAAATTATGCGATAATAGCCTGTTAAACAAGGTAATAATGATCACTTTTGTCGAGTAATAGTGGTCTTTCACCCCTACACAATCCACTTCTTCACCCACATTTTGAGTAGGCCATCGGGGCTTTGTTTCAGCAATTCGTATGTGTAGGGAATTTCATGTTGTTCGCCGTGGTAGGCAATCACCACCGTGCCAACCGGCATTTGTTTGAATTGTTGTAAAGTATAGGCCTGGTAAAGTTCATGCTGTTGGGCATCAAAGGCCACCTCATCTGTTAAACCCTCCTCCTCTGCTATCTGCTCATAAAACGGATTAAACAAATAAAACCCATTAAACGGCTTAAAATCTGTATCCAGAATATTGCCCAAAATCAATTGCGCATTGTCCACCTTGTAGGTCTGGCTCAAAGTCTCAGACAAACGCCACAAACTCGGCCTCTGCTCTACGCCAGTATAGTGCACACCCGGGCTATTCAAAGCCGCTAACACACAAAACTTACCCACCCCTGCGCCAAGGTCTAAAACCCGCTCCACGCCAGCCGCTTCAAACCACTTAGCCGCTAATATAATCTTATCAGAAGGGGTAAAATGCACAGACGCTAAACGCCTCAAATCATTCGGCAAAAACGCATTAAAAGTAGACTCCATCTCCTCTACCAAATCTGGCGAAAAAGTTGCATCAATCTCCATTAGTGCATTCTATCGCCTCTCAATTCCAAACCCTTTAAAATCTCTGCCTCTTGCAGCAGCAATTCATCCCAGCGCGCCATCACATAGGCAGGATCTGCCACAGACTTCGCCAAATGAATAAACATATGGTAATGGCCAGCCTCGCTCTCCATAAACTCACGGTAAAAACCCTGAAGCTCAATATCAGAAATATGCAAACTCAACAACCTAAAACGCTCGCAACTACGCGCCTCAATCATGGCACTCAACAACAGTTTCTCTACTACAATTTGCACAGGGGTAAGGCCGCGTTTTTCGCAAGCAAACAACTGATTAACGTATTCATCTTTGCGCGGAGGCAAAAGCCTCAAGCCGCGTTTATTCAACTCTTTTAAAACCCTCCTAAAATGGCCCCACTCCTCGGCTACCACAGGTGCCACTTGCTCCACAATACCCGGGTAATGGGCAAACTTCACAATCAAAGAAATACAAGTTGTAGCCGCTTTCTGCTCGCACCAAGCATGGTCGCTCAAAATATCTTCCAACTGCATTTCTGCAATATTCACCCAGCGCGGGTCAGTGGCCAACACAAGGCCCAATTTGGTTTTCTGAACAGTCTCCATCAATCTATCTCGTGATAATTCAAATCTTTACTAAAGGTTTCTTGCATGCCCAGCAAAGCCCACAAGGCCAAGCCCAAACAACAAAAACCCACTATAGCAGCAGCCTCTGCCACCGGCATGCCAACACTCAAACGCTTAAACGCCAAAGTACTTAACACCACAGAACCCCTCACAAAGTTAGGCACTGTATTGGTAACCGTACTGCGAATATTGGTGCCGAAATTCTCTGAAGCCACTTGCACAAACAAGGCCCAGTAACCAGTACCAAAACCCAGTAAAAAACACATCCATTTAAACGCCTCCAATGAAGTCACTGGCACATACAAATACCAACACACCAAAGCCGCAGACAAAAACAAATACAAGCCAATCACCTTCTTACGGCTCTTTAACCATTGGCTCAACAAACCGCTCAAAACATCGCCAGCACTCAAGCCTATATAGGCAAACATTACCGCTGTGCCCACCATGGCTTTATTACTCAAGCCCTCAATGTGTACAAAGCGCGGGCTCAAATTGATCAGCACGCCAATCATGAACCAAATAGGAATACCAATCGCTATGCTCTTTAAATATAAAACAGCTCTCTGTTTTTGTTTGAATAAGATCCAAAAATTACCGCGGCTAA
>JBIPPH010000031.1:0-25242 GCA_044368575.1 Bacteroidia bacterium | reverse complement strand
GGAATGGTTGTAGCAGCAATAAAACCATTAACATCGATGGCATTAACATTAAACAGTTTGATACGGTTTGTAAATCAGTCACGCTTGATACTTTTAAATTTACCCCTAAAGGCGGCGTCTGGACTGGCCCTTCCGTTACCAACGCAAGCTTGGGTATTAACAACCCTAATGCAGCCGGTGCGGGGACTAAAAATTATATATATACCATCAATGGTTGTAGAGATACATTGCAAAGGTATATTTCAGATGTAGATGCCAGATGGGATGAAATTGTTTGTCCTGATGCGGGTAATAAAGTCTTACCACTGGGCTTGCCTTCAGGTGGCTATTGGACCGGTAAAGGCATAATTGATTCATTAGCAGGGGTATTCTCTCCTGATTCTTTTAAGGTACCAAGTCAATCAACCTTTACCCAAACCAATTTAACTTACCATGCTTTGAATGGTTGTAAAGATGTTAAAATCATTTACTTGAGGTATTCAAGGTTTTATACCGATACTGTAAAGAATTGTGTGTCTGATACAGCGTATTTTATGCGCTATCAATACATCAAAAATGACCCTTGGAATTTATTGTTTACTGGCAGTAAAGGTATAGTCGGATCAACTGTTTACAGTCAAAAGTTTAGCCCAGCTTTGGCCGGTAGAGGCAGTATCAATACCATTATTGGCGACGGCAATGGTTGTAAAGATACCCTCATCATTATGGTGCATCCAAGAGCGGCCATTCAAAAAGACACCAGTGTTTGCATAGCGGATGATCCATTTAAATTATTCAATGGCACAGGCAAGGGGACCTTCTCAGGTAAAGGGATCAGCAACGCGATAACAGGTTTGTTTTCGCCTCTGCTCGCAGGCGTAGGCACCCATATAATTTTGTTTAATTATCCAGGAAAATGCCAAGATACCGTTAGAGTGACTGTTAGGCCATTGCCAACAGTGAATGTTTTGGGTTTATTGGCCAATTACTGTATGCGCGATAGTAATACACAATTGGTATTGATGCCAGGTGGAGGCACATTAACCGGTGCAGGCATTACTGATAGCAGCTTTAATCCTTACAAAGCGGGCACTGGTTCGCATACCATTACTTATAAAGTAGGCAGTGGCAAGTGTGTTAATAGTAAACAATATGCCGTTCAAGTGGCAGATACGCTGAAGTTTTCAATCAGCTCAGATAAAGATACGATTTGTCCGGGAGTGCCTGTTACCTTATCCTCGCAAATCAAAGGGGGAACAGGGAATTACCAATGGCAATGGAGCAATGGCGCAAGCAATGTTCAGAATATTTATGTGCTACCTAAGGCCACTACACAATACTGGGCCATTGTGAAAGATGGTTGTTCAGACTCTGTTATGAGGTCTTTGTCCGTGTATGTGCATCCAAAGTTTTTTGGTCAAATTACCACCAGTCCAATTCAATGTTATGGCAATTTGGGGTTTGCAGACATTAAAATGACCGGAACAGGGCCATACTCATACACATGGAATACTATTCCTCAGCAATTTACTCCAAAAATAGCCGCAGGGGTAGGCACAACCTACAAAGTATATGTTAAGAATGATTTAACGCAATGTACCTACGATACAACGGCCAATATACCGGGCTATTCGCGTATAAGAGCTTACTTCGCAACATCGCCTGCAGGTCAGTGTTTGTATAGTAATAACGCCTTGTTGCGCATTATTGATTTAAGTGAAGGTGGTCGATCTGGTTTCTGGGATTTTGGCGATAATGTGCAAGTGCCTTACACGCAAGGGGTCAATCCATCTCATCAATACGCCGGCGATACAGACAGTTACACCGTTACGCTCTGGATCAAAAATGAGGGCAATTGTGTAGATAGTTTTTCAGTTAGAATTTGTGTACTTGATACCATTACTTTATTTATTCCAAATGCCTTTACCCCTAATGATGACGGCAGTAACGATGTGTTCAAAATCAATTCTGGCTCGGTGACTAAAGCCAATATTCAAATCTATAACCGTTGGGGAGAACGCCTGTTTGAAACGGATGATTACAGGCAAGGTTGGGACGGCACATACCAAGGTCAAGCTTGTGCAACCGATTACTATGTCTATTTGATCAAGTACAAGGGAAAGAAAACACCTTGGCGATACAAAAAGGGGTATTTTTATTTGCTGCGTTAGCCTAGTGTCAAAATAAATTGCCTCAATTTGCGTTTTCTATGCTAAAATCCTTATTTTCGTAAATTGTTTCTTCAAACATCAAGATGAAATTAAAAGCACTATTTGCCCTATTGGCTATTGCCACCATACCTTTCCAAGGCTTCTCTGAAAAGGCTAAAAAAGTCAGTTCACTCGATTTTGGTCCTTACATTGGTGGCTCTAATTACTTTGGTGATTTAACTGAAGATTACCAACCATTATGGAACAAAACCAAATTGGCGGGTGGTTTAATTTGCCGTTATAACTATGGCCCTTATTTAACTTTCAAAGGCACAGCTTTGTATGGTCAAATTCAAGGGTCTGATAAAAATTTCTCAAACGATGCTTACCGCACCCGTAGAAATTTAAGCTTCAAATCTGATATTGTTGAATTCTCAATTCAAGGTGAATGGAATATCATCGGCTACGAGAACACCAGAACTTCATATGGTTGGTCCCCTTATTTATTTGGCGGTATTTCAGTTTTTCGTTTTAATCCAAAAGCGCAATTCAAATACATTCAAGGCGTTTCTGATCCAAGTTTAGAATCACAAAATGATCAATGGATAGAATTGCAACCATTGGGAACAGAAGGTCAGGAAACCACCAAATACAACGATAAAAAACGTTATTCATTGACTCAAATCAGTATTCCATTAGGAGCAGGATGCAAATGGCAATTGGGTGATTATTGGGCAATTGGGTTTGAATTTGGTGTAAGAAAAACCTTTACAGATTATTTGGATGATGTTTCAACAATTTATGTAGACCCAATCATTGTAGGTGGCGCAAGTGGCCCTATGGCTAATGCTTTAAGAGACAGAAGTTATGAAGTTAATCAAGCGGCTTTTGATAACAACGAAGGCAGAGGCAATGCTTCACTTAAAGACTGGTACATGATGGGCGGTTTAACTTTGACTTACCGAATTCACGGTGGTCGTACACAATGTTTTAATTTCTAAGCCTATTGCCTAGATTTTACTGTGTCAACCCTTAGGCTGTTATTGTTTTTAACCCTGCAATTGTTTGCAGTTCATGCTAATGCCCAACGTTTTCGTAATGGGGTAACTGAACTTGGACTAATGGGTGGTATCAGCAATTATTTTGGCGATATCGCTCCAGAGATTGTTTGGGGAGAATCGCACCCTGCATTTGGTTTACTTTACAAATACCATCACAGCCGTTACTTTAGTAGTCGCTATCAATTCTCTTATGCCAGTATATCGGGTAAAGACAAATACTTTAATGGTCAAGCCTACCGCAATATTCAATTCAATTCCAATATCTATGAAATGGGCTATTTTATGGAATTCAATTTTAAGCCCTTTGGTATCAATGCCAATCAGCATGAGGAAACCGGAACAACCTATGTTTTTAGTGGGGTAAATATGTTCTTATTTGAGCCAACTGTAACCTTGCCCAAGGGCGATGAGTTGTCATTAAGAGATTTGGGTACAGAAGGTCAAGTGATTAATGGCAAACGCACGTATTCATTAATCCAACCTGCAATTAGCTTGGGTTTAGGTTATAAATTCAATGTCAGACGTAAAACCGTCATTGGCCTTGAAATAGGGTTTAGAAAAACCTTTACAGATTATTTGGACGATACTAAAAATGACTATGCAGACTATGCTACTATTGTTGCAAAGCAGGGTGCTGGAACGGCAGAATACGCTCATCCAGAAACTTTAACAGGCGCTAAGCCAATTCGAGCAGGTGTGAATAGAGGGGATGCCAATTTTAAAGATTGGTATTTCATTGCCGGCATAACAATAAGTTTTAGAAATGTAATTGGGGATCCATGCGCCCGTCTATGATCTGTTTAAAATGCCTAAATAAGACTCAAGAAATCTTGTAATAATCAATTACTTTTGCAGTTAATTCAATCATGTCAAACCCAGAACTTCGCAATCAAATAGATCCTAATAAATTGCCGAGGCATATTGCTATCATTATGGATGGTAATGGAAGATGGGCCAAGAAGCGTGCACTCCCAAGGGTAATAGGACATGAATATGGGGTTAAGTCAGTTAGAACCATCGCCGAGTCTGCCGCTAAGTTGGGCGTTAAGTTTTTGACTTTATATACCTTTAGCACAGAAAATTGGAATCGACCTGCTTTAGAAGTAAAAGCCATTATGGCCCTCTTGGTCAAAACCATTCGCAAAGAAGTAGCTACCCTTCAAAAAAATAATATTCGCTTGCGTACCATTGGCAACATCAAAGCTTTGCCAGTTGATGCCTATAATGAATTGCAAGAAGCCATGGCATTAACAGCCAATAATACCGCTATGGATTTGGTTTTGGCTTTGAATTACAGTGCTAGATGGGACATTGTCCAAGCTACACAATCCATTGCAGAACAAGTTAAACAAGGGGTTTTAAACAGTGATCAAATCAATGAAACAGTCATCAGTCAGGCTTTAAATACAGGAAATTTACCTGAACCAGAATTGTTGATCAGAACCAGTGGAGAGTTCAGAATAAGTAATTTCTTATTATGGGAAATGGCTTACAGTGAGTTTTATTTTACAGATATGTATTGGCCAGAATTTGATGAAGAAGCGTTTTACAAGGCCATTATTGATTACCAGAAACGCGAAAGGAGATTCGGAAAAACCAGTGAACAAATTGCTTAAACACATCGCCCAATTATGGATTTTGCTGTTGTTTGCTGTTGCAAATGCACAAGATACTACTTCACAATATTTACAGTTGGATTATAATAAACCAAAGGAGTATGTGATTGTTTCAATGGAAACTAAAGGCAATCAGTTTGTCGACAAGAACATCATCATCTTCAATTCTGGGTTGTCTTATAATCAAACCATCAAAGTCCCAGGAACTGAAATCTCACAGGCCATTGATAATTTATGGGCCCAAGGCTATTTTTCATCCGTTAGGATTTATGCTAAAAAGATAGTTAACGATCAAATATATTTGGTGTTTGAAGTGTCAGAAAGACCTAGGCTTTCCAAATTTTCAATCAGAGGGGTAGGGAAGTCAGAAGCCAAAACATTAAGAGATGAGCTCAGTGTAAAATCAGGCATGGTAATCAATGAAGACATGTTAAATAAATTGCGCCGTGAAATCCGTTCTCATTATTTCAAGAAAGGGTATTATGGTGTTGCCATTGATTTTAAACAAGAGTCAGATTCAGTGCCAAATAAAAATATTTTGCGCATTGCAATCGACAAAGGCAGCAAAGTAAAAGTGCTCGATATTGAGTTCGCAGGCAATCAAGATTTGTCAGACAAAGACCTCAGAAAAGCCCTGAAAAAGACTAAGCGTCTGCATAAGAAAATCAATATTTTTGCTTCCTCTAAGTTTGTTGAGGAAACCTATAAAGAGGAGTTAAAATCGGTCATTGCCAAATACAACAGCAAAGGCTATCGCGATGCCAGTTTGGCTTATGATTCAGTAGTGAGAATTAGTAAAGACCGTTTGGTAATTAAGATAGGGGTCAATGAAGGCCGTAAATACTATTTTAGAAACATTACTTTCACAGGGAATAACAAATACTCTAGCGCAGACCTTAGTAAAGTAGTTGGCATCAAAAAAGGCGATATTTACGATCAATCAATACTCGATGAACGTTTGATATTCAGTCCAAATGGAACAGATTTATCTAGTTTATACATGGATGATGGCTATTTGTTTTTTGGCGTTACCCCAGTAGAGATTAAAGTTGAGAATGATAGTATAGACATTGAAGTACGTATTATTGAGCGCTCACAAGCGGTATACAACAAAATCATTGTTAAAGGCAATACCAAAACGTCTGATCATGTGGTGCTTAGAGAACTTAGAACAAGGCCAGGACAAAGATTCTCAAGAAGTGATATTCTCAGATCTCAAAGGGAATTGTCTCAGTTAGGCTATTTTGATCCTCAAGCCATCAGTGTGTTGCCTATTCCTAATCCTGCAGCAGGTACAGTAGACATTGAATACACTGTGTCTGAAAAAGCCAATGACCAAATCGAATTGTCTGGCGGTTGGGGTGGTAATAACAGAGCAAATAATGCCATGTTAGGCCAAGCTTATGGTTATGGCGGGCTTGTTGGTACACTCGGTTTGAGTCTGAATAATTTCTCTACCAGAAAATTATTAAAGCCTTCTATGTGGAATCCATTGCCTTCTGGTGATGGTCAGAAGTTAAGCATCAGAGCTCAGTCTAATGGATTGTTTTACCAGTCCTATAATTTCTCTTTTACAGAACCATGGTTTGGGGGCAAAAAGCCAAACGGATTTACTTCAAGTATATATAGAACCAATCAATCTTTTGATGGAAGAACCAAAAATGACCCAGCAAAACGATTCATTAAAATTACAGGCTTGTCATTATCACTAAGTAAGCGCTTACGTTGGCCTGATGATTATTTCTCTAATTTTTATTCCTTTACCTTTCAACAGTACCAGCTTCAAAATGCAAATGGTGCTTATGGTCTACAATTAAATACGGGTAGAAGCAATAACATTGAATTTAAATATGTTTTGACCAGAAATTCTGTGAATGAGCCAATTTTCCCAACAGGGGGATCGACTTTCACTTTGAGTATAGCTGCAACGCCGCCTTTCTCATCCTTGTCAGGTAAAGACTATAGCAATATCTCTTTGGAAGACAAGTACAAATGGATTGAATACCATAAGTGGAAATTCGACGCTGAGCAGTACCAAAAGGTTTTTGGTAAGTTTGTTATTGCTACAAAACTTAGATTTGGATTTTTAGGGTATTACAACAAAAACATAGGCCTATCTCCTTTCGAGCGTTTTATGGTTGGGGGGAGTGGTTTGAACAGTTTTGGTAATATAGGTACTGAAATCATTTCTATGCGTGGGTATCCTGATCGAACCATCACTCAAAATGCTGTCGGACCTGATGGTAATTCCGGTGCGGCCATGTTCAATAAGTTCACCTGTGAGTTAAGATTCCCTGTAACCAATTCGCCTACAGCCTCCATTTATTTACAAACCTTTGTTGAGGCAGGTAATGCTTGGATGGCTAAAAATACCTTTAATCCTTTTGATTTGAAGCGCAGTGCGGGTGTGGGCATGAGGGTGTTTTTGCCAATGTTTGGCTTGCTCGGTTTGGATTATGCCTATGGTTTCGATTGGAAAACCTTATCGCCAGGTCTAACAACCAAGCCCGGACAGTTCCATTTCTTCATTGGTCAACAGTTTTAAAAAGCTTGGCTAAGGCTTTGATTTCCAATCGGATAATTATTTTGGAAAATCCCTAATAATCCGCTACCTTTGCAGTCCGTTTTAAAAACCGCGTTCTGTCTAATGGATCCATTAAAAGCGTTTGACATTGAGTTTATTAAACTAAAAGATGGAGAACATGTTTTAGATTGGAACATTGACAACTCGTTTTTTGAAGCCTTTAAAAGTTCTTTAACAACCAAAGCGATTCAGCTTCATTTGGTATTGATAAAATCGACTAATATGTTTACCCTCGATTTTTCAATTCAAGGTAGCGTTGATGTAGCTTGTGATAGATGTTTAACAGATATCCAATTGCCTATATCAGCTCAACAACAAGTGGTGGCCAAAATCACAGATTTTCCTAAAGAAAACGAAGATGATTTGATTTACTTAACCCCACATGACTACAAAATCAGTATTGCTCAGCATTTGTTTGATTTTATAGCCTTGAGTTTACCCATTAAGAAAACTTGTGATTCTGCCGGTCAAACATGCGACAGCGCTGTTACCAGTAAAATTACCAGTACCATTGATGTAGATGTTCCTGAATCAGACTTAGTTGATGAAGATCTTGACGACAACGAAATAGAAGATTAAACCATTAAAGATAAAATACAATGCCAAATCCTAAACGAAAAATATCTCGCACCAGAAGGGACAAACGCAGAACTCACCACAATTTGGATAACAAGCAATTCATTGCTGACCCAAGCACTGGCGATGTAGCTTTGTATCACCGTGTAAACCTTGAAACAGGTATGTACCGCGGTGTCAAAGTCATGAAAGGTCGCAACGACTAATTAGCTCATGACCATGCGTATTGGATTAGACGCAATGGGTGGTGATTATGCACCACTTGAAGCTGTTAAAGGCGCTTTAGCTGCCAAGGCAGAAATGCCCGAAATAGTGCCAGTATTATTCGGTCATCATGACCGTATTGTGGCCTGTTTAAAAGAGCTTAATGCCCCAGAAGACAGTTTTGAAATCGTTCATGCCGAAGAAATCATCGACATGGGTGAGCATGCAACCAAAGCCATTGCTCACAAGAAAAACTCAAGCATCAATATTGGGTACAAACATCTTGCAGAACAAAAAATAGCTGCCTTTATTGGCGCAGGTAATACTGGTGCCATGTTAGTGGGTTCTATTTTTTCAGTTAAAGCAATCGATGGCGTACAAAGACCTACCATCGCCTCACTTTTGCCAAAAGTAAGTGGCGGTTTTGGTGTTCTAGTCGATGTTGGAGCCAATGCCGATTGCAAACCAGAAGTATTGAATCAGTTTGCTATATTGGGCTCATTGTATGCCCAGAATGTATATGGAATCAATGATCCTAAGGTGGCGCTTTTGAGCATTGGAGAAGAAAAAGAGAAAGGCAACTTGTTGATTCAAGCGGCTTATCCAATTTTAGAAACCAATGACCGCATTCATTTTGTTGGCAATGTTGAAGGCAGAGATTTGTTCAACGACAAAGCCGATGTTATTGTTTGCGATGGTTATACAGGCAATATTGTATTGAAATTGTGCGAAAGCATGTATTATAATTTCTCAAAGTTGGGCATTCAACACGATTATTTAGAACGTTTTAATTTCAAACAATATGGTGGTTCAGCTATATTGGGTGTTAATGAAACCGTGATTGTTGGTCATGGCATATCTAAAAGTGAAACATTCGTGAGCATGTTCAGATTGGCTCAAGATGTTGTCAATTCAAAATTGATTGAGAAAATAAAACAATCTTTTTGAGACTTTTTAAATCTTATTTTTTAATTTGCAACGCTTTTAAGAGCATTATAGAAGTATAAATGGGTAAGATAACAGCTGCAATTACTGCCATCGGTGGATATGTTCCAGAAAAGCGTTTAACCAATGCTGATCTAGAAAAACTAGTTGATACCAACGATGAGTGGATTCTCTCAAGAACTGGGATTAAAGAAAGAAGAATTCTGGACGTGCCTGGTTTAGCCACCTCTGATATGGCTGTGCAAGCTGTTAATGAATTACTTAAAAAACGCGGCATTTCGGCCGAAGAAATAGACTTATTAATTGTTGGTACTGTTACGGGAGATATGATATTCCCTTCATGTGCTAATATAGTATGTGATAAAGTAGGCGCTAAAAACGCATGGAGTTTTGATGTGGCTGCAGCTTGTAGTGGTTTTTTGTATTCACTTGATATTGGTTCAAAATACATTGAAAGTGGCCGTTACAAGAAAGTTGTAGTATGTGGCGTTGATAAAATGAGCGCAATCATTGATTACACTGATCGCAATACCTGTATCATTTTTGGAGATGGTGGTGGCGCTGTGTTACTTGAACCTAATGAAGAAGGGTTCGGTATCATGGATTCTATTTTAAAATCAGATGGCAGTGGTCGTGAGTTTTTACATCAAAAAGCAGGTGGTTCATTAAAGCCACCAACACATGAAACCATTGATGCACGCGAGCATTATGTATACCAAGAAGGTAAAACGGTATTTAAATTTGCAACTACCAATATGGCGGATGTTTCAACTTCTATTATGGAACGCAACCATTTAGGAGCAGATGATATTACCTATTTATTAGCCCATCAAGCCAATAAACGCATTATTGATTACACGGCAGAGAAAATGAATTTGCCTCAAGAAAAAGTCCTTATGAACATTGAGCGCTATGGTAATACTACCAGTGGCACTTTGCCTTTGTTGTTCTGGGATTATGAGAAATTATTTAAAAAAGGAGATAACTTAATTTTAGCTACATTTGGTGGCGGCTTCACATGGGGCAGCATCTACATCAAGTGGGCATATGATTCAAATTAAACCATTCAAAAAAACACCTATTTATTATGGATATTAAAGAAATAGAAAACCTCATCAAATTCGTTTCCGCTCAAAAAAATGTTGGAGAAGTTGAGATTGAGAAAAAAGATTTCAAATTGGTTATTCGCAAACCAAGCACTACGGTTTTACAAGCTCCGCAAGTGGTTCAAGCCACTGCACCCGCGCCAGCTGCTTTGCCAGTAGCCCCAGCTGCTTTACCAGCATCTGCTCCTGAAGCAAAGGCCCCAGCCGTTGAAGCTGCTGCGAGTAATTTAATTACCATTAAATCACCAATGATTGGAACTTTCTACCGTTCTTCTTCACCTGATAAACCAGCATTTATCAATGTAGGCGACGAAGTAAAAGCAGGTAAAACTGTTTGTATCATCGAGGCCATGAAATTGTTCAATGAAATAGAATCAGAAGTGAGTGGTAAAATCGTTAAGGTATTGGTAGACAATGCTACGCCTGTTGAATACGACCAACCATTGTTCTTAGTTGAACCAAACTAATTTTTACTTTTAAGGTTAAACCTGTTTTAAACAAATTATGTTTAAGAAAATACTGATTGCCAATAGAGGCGAGATTGCATTGCGTGTTATCCGTACTTGCAAAGAAATGGGCATTAAAACTGTTGCCGTATATAGTACCGCAGACAAAGATAGCTTACATGTGCGTTTTGCAGACGAAGCGGTTTGTATTGGCCCTGCTCCAAGTGCACAATCCTATTTAAAAATCCCAAACATTATTGCAGCTGCTGAAATTACGAATGCAGATGCCATTCACCCTGGTTATGGCTTCTTGAGTGAGAATGCTAAATTTAGCCAAGTGTGTAAAGACCATGGTATTAAGTTCATTGGTGCTACACCAGAACAAATCAATTCTATGGGCGATAAGAGTAATGCTAAAGACAGCATGATCAAAGCTGGCGTGCCAACTATTCCGGGCAGCGATGGTTTATTGAATTCCTTCGAAGAAGGGGTGGCATTAGCTAAAACCATTGGTTACCCTGTTATTATTAAGGCTACTGCTGGTGGGGGCGGTCGTGGTATGCGTATTATTTGGAAAGACGAAGAATTTGAAAAAGCATGGGAATCTGCTAAAACCGAAGCTGCTGCAGCGTTTGGTAACGATGGGATTTACATGGAGAAATACATTGAAGATCCAAGACACATTGAAATTCAAATTGCAGGTGATCAATATGGCAAAGTTTGTCATTTAAGTGAAAGAGATTGCAGTATTCAACGTCGTCACCAAAAATTAATTGAAGAATGTCCTTCACCGTTCATGACCCCTGAATTGCGTAAAAAGATGGGAGAAGCTGCAAAAAAGGCTGCTCAATGCATCAATTACGAAGGCGTAGGTACAGTAGAGTTCTTGGTAGACAAGCACAGAAATTTCTACTTCATGGAAATGAATACCCGTATTCAAGTTGAGCATCCTGTAACTGAAGAAGTTATCAATTATGACTTGGTAAAAGAGCAAATTTTAATTGCAGCTGGCCAACCAATTTCAGGTAAAGATTACGAGCCAATTAAACACGCCATTGAGTGTCGTATTAATGCCGAGGATCCTAATAATAATTTCAGACCTAGCCCAGGTAAAATTTCTAATTTTCATATTCCTGGTGGACACGGTATTAGAGTTGACACACATGCTTACGCCAATTATGTCATTCCTGCGAATTACGATTCAATGATTGCCAAGTTAATTGTGAGTGCTCAAACCCGCGAAGAATGTATTGTTAAAATGGAAAGAGCCCTTGAAGAATTTGTGATTGAAGGTGTTCACACATCAATTCCTTTGCAAAGACAAATCATGGCAAATAAAGACTTCCGTGAAGGCAACTTTACGACTGCCTTTATGAATACTTTTGAATACAAGCCATAATATGAAGCCCTTTACACTATTAGCCTTGTTTTGCTTTTTAAGCATCTCGCTTAAAGCCAAATCTGCAGATACCCTAACAGGTACTTGGAAGTCTAATGTAAGAGGGGTTCAATGCATGTATCATTTCTCTAAGGACAGTGTATTGCAAATTCAACAAGGAAAAGACACTTTGTTGTCTGTTTATAAATTAGATACTTCAAACACTTGGCCTAAATCTATTGACGTAAAAGTGTTAGATAGTAAGACCAAACAATACTTGTTTATCCAACGCGGCTTGATTGAGTTTATGGGCCCTGGTAGAATTAGATGGCGTTTAGGCGCTATGGATCAACCTCGTCCTAGTAGTTTCTTGCCAAGAGGGAATGAGGAAACCCAAGTGTTAACTAAGCAGCCATAAAGGCGTTAGATTTTCTATTCACCTTGTTTATAAAACAACAAGGAGTACCCGTTTCTTTTGACTAAATTTGTTTAAAATTTTAAAACCATGTGTGGTATTGTGTCTTATATAGGCCCTAAGGAGGCTTATCCAATTGTTGTAAAAGGTTTAAAGCGTTTAGAGTACCGTGGCTATGATAGTGCCGGTGTTGCGCTTATTCACAACGATGAGTTGAATATTTATAAAACCAAAGGCAAAGTAGCGGATCTTGAAGCCACTACTGCTGGTAAGGATGTTGCTGGTAATGTTGGTATGGGTCATACCCGTTGGGCCACTCACGGTGAACCTAACGATGCGAATGCCCATCCTCATTTGTCTCAATCTAAAAATTTAGCGGTTATTCACAATGGCATCATTGAGAATTATGCCACCATCAAAGAGGCGCTAGAGAAACGCGGTCACGTGTTTATGAGTGATACCGATACCGAAGTCTTGATCCATTTAATTGAAGACATTCAAGTGAATGAGAATATTTCAGTAGATGAGTCTGTGCGCTTGGCCTTGAATCAGGTGATTGGCGCCTATGCTATAGTGATTTTGGTTAAAAATGAACCAGCTAAATTAATAGCCGCCAGAAAGGGTAGTCCTTTGGTGGTTGGTATTGGTCATGAACCTGGTGAATTTTTTATGGCCAGTGATGCTACTCCAATTGTAGAATACACGCGCGATGTAACCTACTTAAACGATGGTGAAATTGCCATTGTAAAAGATGGTGAATTGAGCATTAAAACCATTGAGAATGTGGCTAAAACCCCATTCATTCAAACACTTGAAATCAATTTAGAAGAGATTGAAAAAGGCGGTTACCCGCACTTTATGTTGAAAGAGATATACGAACAACCTAAATCTATTTATGATAGCATAAGAGGTCGTATTAATCCTCAAGCAGGCAAATTCGCTATGCGCAGCATGAATGAATATGAAGATAAATTGCGCAATGTAAAGCGTTTGATTTTGATTGGTTGCGGCACCAGCTGGCACGCTGGCTTGGTAGGAGAGTATTTGTTTGAAGAGTATGCGCGCATTCCTGTAGAAGTGGAATACGCCTCAGAATTTAGATACCGTAATCCGGTGATTTATCCGGATGATTTAGTGATTGCGATTTCGCAAAGTGGTGAAACAGCTGATACTTTAGCCGCTATTGAATTGGCTAAAGAAAAAGGCGCTACTGTGTTTGGTGTGTGTAACGTGGTGGGTTCATCTATTCCTCGCATGAGTCATGCTGGGGCTTATACCCATGCTGGCCCTGAAATTGGGGTGGCATCAACCAAAGCTTTTACTGCTCAAGTTTCTGTTTTGACCTTGATGGCTTTGGCCGTGGCGCAAATCAGAGGCAGCATATCACAGGATAGATTGCGCATGGTTTTGAGTGAACTTGAAAATATTCCTACTTTGGTGGAGCGTGCTTTGAAAACCAACGAACAGGTCATGAAGATTGCAGCCATTTATAAAGACGCTCGTAACTTTTTGTACTTGGGTAGAGGGGTTAATTTCCCTGTTGCGCTCGAAGGTGCGCTTAAGTTAAAAGAGATTTCATACATCCATGCAGAGGGTTATCCTGCAGCTGAAATGAAGCATGGTCCTATAGCCTTGATTGATGAGGAAATGCCTGTAGTGGTAATTGCCCCAAAACGCGGTATGTATGAGAAGGTAATGAGCAATATTCAAGAGGTAAAAGCCCGAAAAGGTAAGATCATTGCGATTGTTACAGAAGGCGATACCAAGGTAAAAGATATGGCAGATTATGTGATTGAAATACCTGATACCGAAGAAGCACTTACCCCATTATTGTCTACCATTCCATTACAATTATTAAGCTACCACATAGCAGTCATGCGTGGGTGCAATGTAGATCAACCAAGAAATCTGGCTAAGAGTGTAACCGTGGAATAATTCTGATGTTGGGTTTTTGGTTTTGACACCAGACCCTGATTCCCAAACAACATCGGTGATCTGAAATTGACATCCAATTGGTGGGTCTCAAAATTGAGATTGAATGAATAGCTAAAAAAAAGGTGCAGGAAAATACTGCACCTTTTGAATATAGATTGAACAAACTTAGCGTTTAATCAGCTTTTCAGTTTTTAGCAATTCTCCATTACCATTGGTGACTTTAAGCATATACATTCCTTCACTTAAGTCAGAAAAATTAATGCTTACATTTTCATTGAATTTGCCACTTAAAACATCTACCCCTGTTATGCTAATGACCTTATAGCTCAACGTTTCAGTAGCATCAGTTACAATTTGCATTTGGTCTGATACAGGATTTGGGTAAACCGTCAATTGAATGCCATTCATTGGCTCAAACCCGTTATTAAACCTTGATTTTACTTGAACATAAAAAGTGTCAATGTTGCAGGCTCCAAATTGATCGCATACAGTTGAATAAAACTTTAATTTACCTGTAAAGTTTTGGCACGACTCGATACTTATGGCATTGAGCAGTTTATTGTGCTTTAATTTGAAACATGCTTGACTGTTGTCACTGTAATCAGCGATTAGCTCTACAGATAAATTTTTCTTATCTATGCCAGGCACAGTATACCCCATTTCTTTTACTTCATCGTTATACATCGTTATAAAAGAAGATGATTGGTTCAAATAAACACTTGGAATGTAATTGCTACATGGGCCGTTCAGGTAAAACCCTACACCACCTTTTGTGTAAGCATCACAAGCATTTAGGTATTCGACACCATTGCAGCCGCATACAGGCATACTGAAATTACCGCAATCATATGAAGTATCTATAAGAGTTGAATCAACACACCATAGGCCTAAATCATCGAAACAAATGTATACATTAGCAGTGTCGATGATGTTGTTATTCGTCTTATCGAAAACAGTGTACACCATGGTATCGCATCCTTTAAAAGCAGAATCAGGCAACCACATTAAATTACCAAGGGTATCGAACAACGTTATTCCATAACTAAAATCTTTTATAGAGCTTGTGTAAGCCTTTTTAAAATTCAAATTAACATCATTATACAAAACATTATAACGGTTTGATAGGCTGTAAAAATTAACGCTGAATTGATCATCCACTGCCAAAATGTTGCCATTGTTGATGTTGGAGTCTACAATACAGAACACCTCAAAAGCATAAGCAGGTCTTCCAAGTGTATCAAAGGTAGTCACATTGGCACTGTACAAACCTGGGGTTTTAAAATCGTGTATAGGCTGCTTGCGCATTGCTGTATCACCATCACTAAAGTACCAGTAAAAAGCAATTAAGCTATCTCCGGTTCCGCAATTGGAATTGATATCAAATAGCACTTTTGTGCCATTTATAGCATAAGTGATTTTAGGCTTACATACAGAGAGTCCTCTTGTTGGCTCTAAACTGATGTAGACTCTTGCTGTATCACAAATGCCGCCTTTGCATATGGAATAATCTAAATAATCAGTACCAACAAAAGTCAAACGTTTGCTTTTGATAAAAATGCTTTTACCACTGGCTCTGGAATCCAAAAGTGAAGGTTGACTGATGAGATTAAGTGTGGCGTTTTGGGTGACAATATCATTGGCCATAACTTTAATTTCAACCTCGTTTGTTGAATATTCATGAACAACATAATCATCATGAGCTATCACAGCATTGGTATCCAAAACGGTTACAGACTTACAAATGCTGAGCGTGTCTGATTGACCATATTTTGTTAAGCAAACATTATATGTACCCGTTCTTGCATATTGATGAACTGGATTCAAGTCATTTGAATATGAACTATCTCCAAAATCCCATCCATAAGATAATGCATCTAGACAAGACTCAACAGCATAAAAACTTGCCTCATTAATACCTACTGTGTATCCAAATTCCGGCTGACAGCGGCTGTCGTATACATAAATAAAGTTGCAAGAGCGTAATTTGACATTGAATGAGTCTGTTGTTTCAACACAAACATTATACGTACCAAAATCTGAATAGGTATGGGTTGGATTCTTCTGAGTTGAAAATGTGCTGTCTCCAAACTCCCAATTATAGGATTTAACCGCATTGCTGTTGGCACATGTTGTTATGTTATTGAAGTAAACCGTTTTTAATGTGTTTTTGTAGTCATAGTTGGGCTTACAATATGGATAATCGTGACGCAGGTAATGGTAAATGTATACTTCAGCAGTATCAGCAACAGTCCCATTATTTAAAATATATTTAACCACATCATAGTTATAGTTCACAAATGTATCTATAGTATATCTCAACACGCCATTGGCTATTGAAGACTGACCGTAATTGCCTTGTTGAAACAATGTCACAGATGCATTCCCATAATAGGAGTCATTGTCTTTTAGAGAAACATAAGCAGCAGTATCAGGGTAATAAAAATAAAGAACATCCTGATTGGCTTGAATAAAGGTTGAGTCGAATACGGTAACGGTTTCACAATACCTATTGGAATCAACACTTGAATAGGCGCTTAAGCAAACATTGTAGTTACCGGCGCTATAGAATTGGTGTTTTGGATTTGTTTGAGTTGAAGTGGTTCCATCATCAAAATCCCAAGAATAATAAATTTGTGAAGAGTCACTGCTAGAAGCATTGAAAAACGATGCAGATAGCGGACCTGAAATGGCATAAAAGGAAGCAATAGTATTGGCTCTTCCCAACACATCAAGCACCAATTCTATGGAATCTAAATAAACTGTATTGCTTGTGTCATGCGGGTAAGTGTATTGAAGCACAAAGAAGGTGGAGTCGGTTACGCCATAGTTTTGAGTGGAGTAGTCAAGATTTGAGCGGTTTGAAATTGCAAGATTTCCTTTAGTAGGACTCTTCAAAATGCGAATGGTATCAACCATGAAGCCGTAATTGGCGTAATCAATGTTAAAATTACGGTTTCTAACGGAAACTTTTGTTAGACCATATCCAGCATAAGCATTGTGTCCAAACATTAAAGAAAACAAGACTAGTAAACTTAAAACACATTTTTTCTTATCCATAAATCAATATATTATAAAATAACTAATCTTTAAACAAATTAGTCCCTATTATGTTTTTGGATTGTACTAAAAAATTAGCTTATAAAGCTATTGCTTTTTTTAATAACAATTCCTCTCATCCGTTGTTTCAACCAAATCACTCGAAGTTGCGGAGAGAGACTAATAATTTGTTCGGTTGAAATTGAAATCAGTAGTATATCCTAATTCAGAATATCTGCCAATGATGTAATAAGAATTATCCACCTCAGTTTTAGTGAATTCATATTTCAATCAAATTTCAGATGGTAGGTTGCTGATGAGCTATTCAACTTTTTAACTGTTTTGGCTATTTTGAGTGATTGCATGCACTTTAGGAATTCAGATAATGTTTGATTAATTTTGAGCATACATCCTTCATGAAATCAATCCATCAAAATACTGCTCGATTACTGGCTTTATGTGTTGTTTTATTCATATCTGTTAATGCAGTTCAGGCTAAGAAAAACATTGAACACAGGCACAGTATAACCCCTATGTTAGGTATGGCTAATAATGCTACAACGCCTTTTTCAATCAGCCCTAATCCGATGTTGAAAATTGATTATGTTAACGGCGATAACATGCGCATTCCTGTGAGTTTGAGGTATCAATACCGCATGAGTCATGGCAATCGCTTGGGGATTGATTTTTTGGGCAATAACAATCCCATGTATGTCAAGCCAAGTTTTTATACCAAAGATATCGGGTTTGTAGGGCCTTCAGTCATCAACCATAAGGGCACTATGTTGGGAGCTGATATTCATTATTCTAAAACCATAGACATAAAGCTCATAGAGGTATTTGGGTTTTTGGGCATTGGTGGGTATTTCCAAGCAACAGACAATACACTCACAGCAGATTATACTTGGTATAAGAATGCAGCACCTGAATTCTATGAATTTGCAGTGGCAGCTAGCAACAATACCGTTAAACGATTTATGCCCATCACTACCTTTGGTTTTGGGGCCAGGTTTAAGCACTTAGAAGGCGGTTTAAATTACCAATATTCACTTGTAAGTCCTGTGAATGCTTTCGAGTATCAAGGGATACGCTTTAACAATAACATGCGCTTCAGAAGTGTTGGCTATTATTTAGCCTACCGTTTTGAATTTTAGAAAAAAAATTCGACTACTTTAATATTAATAGGGTTCCAAAATCCGTTTTTAGTTTTATATTTGGATAAAATAGATTTGTTTATGGGAAGAATATCAAATGAAGAGATGGTACTTATTAGAATTGTAGTAGTTATAGTTCTTTTAATTGTATCTTATAAATGGGGGTATAGAAACGGTAAGATTGAAGGAGAAAGAGACGCTCTTAAAGAAAAAAAGTGATTGCATTTAAGAGTAGTTCGTAACTCATAGCATAATAATTTCATAAGTGGATCATATTTATATAATAAAACTGGTCCAGTCTGAGTTTGATATTCACTAACATGTTACTCTGGACACTTGCATCGTTTTTAGACAAATTTCAAAATCCATTAGTGCTTTTGTTGCTATTGGTCTTGTATGTTTTAATAGATGTTGAAACCACCCAGCCACTCAGTCATCTCAAAATCCCTAAAACCAAATATGTTCAATTGGTGATCGATTGGTGCCATGCCCATTTGAAGTTGTCAAATACTATAAAACCATCTGTAGTATTAAAGTATCATTCCAATAAACAATACAAAGGTTATTATAACCCTGTAGCACATGAAGTGGTTATTTATGTGAATGAACACACGAGCATACAAGCTTTAACCAATACGGTTATTCATGAATACATTCATGCAAGGCAGAAGTCGCGTTCATTCAATCAACAATATGCCCAGTATACGCAAGAAAAAGGCTATTGGCTCAATCCCTATGAGATAGAAGCCAGAAACTTATCTAAACAAAATGAGCAAGCTTGCCTAAAAGCATTGAGTGCTTATGTAAAATAAATTAGCAAAATCAATATTTAATTTGATTGTATTACATGTTCAAGATTTATATAACTTTCTTGAATGCCTATAAAATCAAGGTTTAACGCATTTCAAGTTAAATTAAGGTCAAATTTTATTGCACTTGATAAATCACGAAGATTAAGCCTTACATTTGATTCATTATGATAGAACTTTCAAACATTCATCCCGACAGGTTTTATACTGATTTAGTTAGTAATGGTGTGCTCATTGAAGAAAAAGTCGATGGGAGCAACGAAGATGGAGATTTAAACACATTTTATGGCTTTGAAGATGCTGTATACGAAGCAGAAGAGGAGTCTTATACATTGGAGGCGTATGGCACAGCTCATATTTTCAAAGATGGAAAGATTTATATGGTAACTGTCCATATTGAAAGCAACGAAGCCAGTGGGGTTAACGAACTTGAAGCAGGTGAAATTAAAGATTTAATCAATGAGTTAATTAATGGGGAACCTCATGAAGGTGACGCAGATTCTTTTTATGAATCCAACTCCTGGGCGGTGGCATTCAAATAATTACATCAAAAGACTTTAAAACAGAAAAGGCCTTCAATTGAAGGCCTTTTTTATATCAATTGTTTGATCATTTTGACCTTTGTTTCAAATAGCCAATCCAGGCATTCACCAATTGGCGTTTGAATAAGCGTTCCATTTTGCTGTCGCGTTTAATCAAATTGGCTTCTGCTCTTAGAGATATGCTTTTGTATTTTATGGTTACAATTTTTAATCTAAAGCTGCCTGTTTCAACATTTTCATTTTGATTAAATATTTCACCAAAAAAAAACTCGAGCATTTCAATGCTATCAATGTCTGTGGCCTTGGCCATAAACTCAATACTAACCTTAGAACTCTCGGCCTTGGTGTAGTTAATGATTTCATGGCTTAATACATTGGTGTTAGGGATGTAAATCAAATCTTCTTCTTCATTTAGAATTTGAAAATTCAATAAACTAATATGGGTAATTTTACCTTTATGGTTGCCAATTTGAATGCGATCACCAATAGAGATTTGGTTGTTAAACATCAATATCATCCCATTGATGGCATTCGAAATATAATCCTTAGCTAAGATGGCAATAGCCGCACCCAAGATGGAAATAGAAGTGAAAAATTCTCTGATATTCACCTTCAGCAAAGCCAAAATAAGCACTATGATTAAAATGGAAACAAAGATGTAATATATGGTATTGATGCCTATGGTGAAATTGTCTTTGCCTTTAATGTGATTGCGTCGTCTGTATACAAACAAAGCAAAGGTTTTGAAGGTGTAAAGTATAATCAGTACCACCATTAAGCCATATGAAATCGGGTGTTTAATCCAAAACATAGTACAAAGGTATTCTAAAAATTGAGATTATTTAACGGTATTAACGAATCAAGGTAAAGCTACCTCTGTAGGATTTAAATCGACCAAACATGTCTGTTAATTGAATGCTGTACGCATAAACATCCTGAGGGCAATTTTCTCCTTGGTATTTGCCATCCCATGTGTCTTGAACAGAATAGGTTTCAAACAATAATTCACCCCAACGATTGAAAATCTGATAGTTGTAGGTTTGTGCATTAACAACCCCTTGAGGACCGAAGCCGTCGTTCAACATGTCATGATTAGGCGTAAATGCATTTGGCATAAACAATAATAAAGGCCCAGAGGTAAATATGCTGCGTTGGATTTGATTCACACAGCCATATTGATCCATTACCCAAAGTTTAACCGGAATGGTAGCAGTGTCTTGCAACGAAATGCTAGTATCGTGAATGGCTTTGCCAAAACGCCCAAATTGCCAAAAGCTTTGAACGATATTGCTATAACTTAAGTTTCTAAAATCTACAACATTATTGTTTTGAGTGCCTTCGCTTAAAATGTATTTAAAATCTGCAGTAGGCAATTGTCTGACCATGGCCCAAGCAGGGAAGGTTTTATTACTACTACAGCCATTATTGCTTAGAACAGTCAAACGCAGGTTGTATTGTCCATGTTGAGAATAGGTATGCACAGGGCAAGAATCAGTGCTGCTGGTACCATCGCCCAATTGCCAATCGTATGACTGAATAAAACCAGAGTCTATATGGCTCAATGATTTCATAATTGATGTTTGATTCACACAAACTGGTTTAACCAAATCAATGTCAACAACAGGTGAAGGTAAAATATCTATCCCAGAATTGTAATAGGCTATACAGCCACTGTCTGAGCTGGTTTTTAATTCAACAGGGTAATGCCCAAATCGAGGGTATTTGACATTGTTAACGTCTTTGCTTGTAATAGCTGGCCCAAAGCCTATGCGCCATTCATATTGCGCAATTGAACCGCTTGAGATACTGCTGGTATTGGTGAAATTGTAAGAATGACCATCAAAGCATTGAGGATTATTGATGATGTTGAAATTGGCCAAAGGTTGAGGATTCACAACAATGTATTGGCTTAAGCTAGTCATACAGCCCTGGTCAGTTTGCAAGGTCAATTGAATAGGGTGTTTGCCTTCGCTAAAATTAGCAAGTCTAACAGTAGGTGTTTGGTAATTGTTGCTGCCTATGTTCCAATTCAAAAGGGTTATGCTATCGTTTCCAGATAGCCACTTGTAGTTAAAGTCAAATTGTTGTTGGTTGATACATTGTGACGCATCATTGATGTTGAATTTGACCACAGGCATAGGTCTCACATCTACCCAGCGAGACAGGGTGTTTGTACAATTAAATTGGTCTTTAACCATTAACTGAACAATATATTTTTGAGCTTTAGGGAATGATTTATCGGCAGGATTTGCGCCAACATCATATGTTAAATCACCATAGGTCCAATCTTGACTAATCAGATTACCCACGTCTGCTTTAGCATTGGATTTAAAGGTAAAGCTGTTGCCGTTAATACACTGTATGCTGTCATTAATGCTAAAGTCAACTGTAGGCGGTTTAAATACAGCCACCAATTTATTCATGCTGTCAAGGCAACCATAAGGTGAGCGGGTAATTAAACTCACTCTGAAACTGCCATTGGTCTTAAATAAATGTTTTGGTTGCGCTTTTATACTGCTTTCACCATCGCCAAATTGCCAATTGTAAGTAAGGGGGAGATAAGAGGAGCTACTACTGTTGGTTATGACGATAGAGTCGCGAGAACAAATAGAATCCTTTAAACTAAACAAGGCTTTTGGATGCGGGTAAATATGTATCCATTTGCGCATGGTGTCAGTACAAGTATTGCTATTGACATAAATCAAATCGACATAAAATTTGCCGGTATCAATGTAGTGTCTTTTGCCTGCAGGGTTCTTGTTGCTCAGTACATAGCCTTCAGAAAAATACCATTTGAACCGCGGGTTATTAACCGTATCCTTAACCGTTTTATTGGTAAAAAATACGCCATTCCCATTCAAACAGGAATCACTCACAAAGGTGGTAAAATTAGGTTTCGGAACCGCTAAGATATCGAACACATCAATGGTGTCATTTTTACAGCCGTATATAGACCAAACTGATAACCACACTGGTATGTATTGGGCTTTGGTAAATTTGAAATCAACGTATTGGCTATTGTCCCACATGGTGTCTTCAGTAAAGTCCCATCTGGATTTAACGATAGGATCCGTACAAGAAGAGGTGTTTTTAAATCTAATTTTATTCTTGCTGTTCGCGCATATTCTGTAGGTGTCTGCTTCAAACAAAGCCTTAGGTAACTCATGAGATACTACTTTAAATGTATCGAAATAATAACAGCCATTTATATCAGTTGATTTTAAAATGTATTGGCCAGGATTGTCGATAAACCGAACGGCCGAATTGACCCCATCTTGCCATTGATAAATATTGTCTTCAAGGGTATTAATAGGCTTCTTCGTATAGGCAACTTGCCCACACATGGCGGTATCTCCATTAAACAAGGGCAATCGATCCGCATCAACAATTTCAATCACTCTAGTAACGGTGTCTTCTGCATTATTACTTTTACGGTTTGAAAAAAGCTTGACCGTGTATTGTCCAGTTTGAGCGTATTTATGTTTTTTAGATAGCCCGTAAAATCTGCCGGAACCATCCCCGAAATCCCAATTAAAGTTGTAAAAGCTGTCATTTTTATAGGTAACGAATGCTACGGAATCATATACGCACAAATGACTCAAGATTCTAAAATAATTAGTGACAGCTGCAGAAACCTTACACATGTTGAGCGGCGCAACGGTTGGATCAATTTCTGTGAATTGAAGACGCGTGGTATCTTTAAGGTTCATCCATATAGAACCCCCATTGCTTTTGCCAGTTGCCCACAAAGTATTATCGGTTTTGACCATGTATGAAAAGGTTTCGCCGGCCATAATGTCGATGGCATCTTTAGCCACTAAAATTGGTGTGTTAACACTACCACCATTG
This sequence comes from Bacteroidia bacterium, assembly GCA_044368575.1. Classification (GTDB taxonomy): domain Bacteria; phylum Bacteroidota; class Bacteroidia; order NS11-12g; family UBA955; genus JABMMZ01. The sequence continues at coordinate 1,457 of JBIPPH010000031.1, read as the reverse complement.
CCAGACCCCAACGCGCCACCATAATTGGTACCCCAAGCATACACATCGTGATTGATATCAAGCGCAAAAAAATGAAAGCCATCATCACAACCGGAGATCGCTACAATATCGCTTAATCCGGGAATTCTTGATACAGAATCTTGCTTGTTATTAATCCCTAAACCCAAACCTGTTGGTGCCCCCCATGAGTATACATAACCTGCGCTATCCAGGGCAATGATATTAGTAGCAGTGCCTTTAACATCAACTATTTTCTTTAGTTTTGGATTTTTAACAGCAACTTTGGCCACGGTTGAAGAATTGCTTTTATTACCCAAGCCACCATTTGAGTTTGAACCAGTTATCCAAACAGAACCATCGCTACATAAGATAGCCATATTGAATCTAGATACGGCTACTCTCACTGCATTGTTGATGTTTTTTGCCTTTTGAGGAGTAGTAGATACAGTAGTAGTAATGGTGTCATTGCCAAAAATGCCGTTGTGGTTGCGGCCTACAGACCATACCGTGCCATCGTACTTAACGAAGGTGCACATTTGAGCACCGGCATCTAAGAACTTCACACTGTCTAATAGTTTAACAGGCACATTGCTAACAGGAGAGCCCCAATACCAGCCAGTACTATCAAACTTGATTGCACCCATATTATAGCCAGTAGAATAGTATTTAACATTGGTCATGCCCAACACTTTGATTGGGGTTGCAGAGTGAACAGTCGTTCCGTCGCCCAATTCTCTGTGGTGATTAGCCCCCCATCCATACAACTGATGTGAGTCGCCACAAATGGTGTAAGCAGAGTAAGATCCAACAGTATAATTGGTAGGTTTATACCATGCGCGTCCGCCAAAACCATCACCAACCATACTGTTTTGAGCCCATGGTTTTATTGGGGACAAAAGTATAATTAACAAGGCAAGCCATATGTAAGCAATATTAGGACGCATAAAGGGCAGTATACAAATATATACAACATTGCTCTAATTTTTAAAAGAAATAAACGCCTAGTCCAGATAAGAAAGGCTTTGTGCACCTCCTTTTTTGAAGGAATTTTAGGTATATTTGCGGCTCTTAATACCATGCGTAAATTATTAGAAAAATTCGAGAATAAACGTCCTGAAATCGTATTTGAATGGAAAGACAGCGAAACAGAGGCAGAAGGTTGGGTAGTGATTAACTCTCTAAGAAATGGGGCAGCAGGCGGGGGAACCCGAATGCGTAAAGGCCTTGATAAACGCGAAGTAGAAAGCTTGGCAAAAACCATGGAAGTTAAATTTTCTGTTTGTGGTCCCCCAATTGGTGGAGCCAAATCAGGGATTAATTTTGATCCAGCCGATCCGCGCAAAAAAGGCGTTTTGGAACGTTGGTATAAAGCAGTTCAACCTTTGCTAAAAAATTATTATGGCACAGGAGGAGACTTAAACGTTGATGAAATTCACGAAGTTATACCGATGACAGCC
>JBIPPH010000030.1:0-25528 GCA_044368575.1 Bacteroidia bacterium | reverse complement strand
AACGATTCTGATCAATGTTTTAGAGGACATCAATTTGTATTCACTAATACTTCCACTTTAAGCAAGGGCAGTAAAACCAATTACTGGACTTTCGGAGATAACACCAATTCAAGTGATACTTCACCAAGCAAAACCTACTCGAGTTATGGCAATTACACCGTCAAATTAAAAATCGTCAGCGATAAAGGTTGCTCAGATTCCATTAGCAAACAAGTATTGGTATATGCTATGCCTAAAGCTAAGTTCTCAGTGAACGATTCAGATCAGTGTTTTAAAAACCACAACTTTATTTTCACGAATAACTCAAGTATTCCAGTAGGCAGTAATACTTACAATTGGAATTTTGGTGATGGTTCTACTTCAACAGTAAGTTCTCCGAGTAAAACCTATGCTACAGCCGATAGTTTTATGGTGCGCTTGATTGCCACTTCTAATAACAATTGTAGTGACACAGCCATCAAACCAGTGGTAACTTATGCGCAACCATTGGCGAACTTTAGCATCAACGATTCTGATCAATGTTTTAGAGGACATCAATTCGTATTCACTAATACTTCCACTTTAAGCAAGGGCAGTAAAACCTATTTCTGGAGTTTTGGAGATAACACCAATTCAAGTGATACTTCACCACATAAAACCTACTCGAGTTATGGTAACTATACCGTCAAATTAAAAATCGTCAGCGATAAAGGTTGCTCAGATTCCATTAGCAAACAGGTATTGGTGTATGCCATGCCTAAAGCTAAGTTCTCGGTGAACGATTCAGACCAGTGTTTTAAAAATCACAATTTTGTATTCACCAATAACTCAAGTATACCAGTAGGTAGTAATAATTACAATTGGAATTTTGGCGATGGCTCAGCATCAAGCACCACCTCTCCGAGTAAAACCTATGCCACGGCTGATAGCTTTATGGTCAGGTTGATAGCCACATCCAATAACAATTGTAATGACACAGCCTTCAAACCAGTGGTGACCTATGCGCAACCATTGGCGAACTTTAGCATCAACGATTCTGATCAATGTTTTAGAGGACATCAATTTGTATTCACTAATACTTCCACTTTAAGCAAGGGCAGTAAAACCAATTACTGGACTTTCGGAGATAACACCAATTCAAGTGATACTTCACCAAATAAAACCTACTCGAGTTACGGCAATTACACCGTCAAATTAAAAATCGTCAGCGATAAAGGCTGCTCTGATTCTATTAGCAAACAAGTATTGGTGTATGCCATGCCAATAGCTAAGTTCTCAGTGAACGATTCAGACCAGTGTTTTAAAGGTCACAACTTTATCTTCACCAATAACTCAACCATTCCTGTAGGTAGTAATACCTATCAATGGCAGTTTGGAGATAGTACAGTTTCACTTTCCTTATCTCCTTCAAAACAATACGCCTATTCAAATGCCTTTAACATTAAACTAATAGCTTTCTCAGACCATAATTGCACGGATACCACATCTAAGATAGTTTATGTGTATTCAATGCCTAAAGCGAATTTTTTAAGAAGTGATACAGGCAAATGTTTAAAAGGGAATCAATTTGTTTTTACCAATACCAGTACACCCAATAATGCAGTGAGCAGTAAATGGAACTTTGGCGACGGATTTGCAACAACTGTTAAATCACCATCACATAGTTATGCTGCCATTGGAGTATACACAGTTAAGTTGATAGTAGGAGGCAATGCCGCTTGTTCAGATACCATACAGAAAACGGTAGAGGTTTATCCAATGCCTAAAGCGCGTTTTACTATGAATGATTCGACTCAGTGTCTAAGAGGCAATCAAGTGAACTTCATCAATCAAAGCAGTATTGCTTATAATAGTTTGAGTTATCTGTGGCGATTTGGTAACGGTGATAGCAGTTTACAAAACAATGCCATTTATACCTATCCAAATTATGGTGTTTATACGGCCAAGCTAATTGCAATAAGTCAATATGGTTGTAGAGATACTACAAATAAACCTTTGGAGATTTATCCTATGCCTAAGGCTAATTTAACTTTAAGCGATACCGCAATGTGCTTGCGCAATAACCGTTTTACATTCACCAATAGCAGCAGTATTCCATATAACAGTTTAACTTATCAATGGCAGTTAGGAGATGGTGTAATCAGTAGTTTAACATCATTGAATCACAGCTATAATTCTCATGGCGTTTATCAAGTCCAATTAATTGCCAATAGCAATAAATCTTGTTCAGATACTATACGAAAAACAGTTGAGGTTTATCCTATGCCTAGGGCGCGTTTCACTATGAATGATTCGACTCAGTGTTTAAGAGGCAATCAAGTGAACTTCATCAATCAAAGCAGTATTGCATACAATAGCCTAAATTATCTGTGGAGATTTGGTAACGGTGATAGCAGTATACAAAACAATGCCATTTACACGTATCCAAATTATAGTGTTTATACGGCCAAGCTCATTGCAATAAGTCAATATGGTTGTAGAGATACGACTAGCAAGCCATTGGAAATTTATCCAATGCCAGTTGCAAATTTTGATTTAAGTGATACTGCTATGTGTTTGCGCAATAACGTTTTTACCTTCAATAATAACAGTAGTATTCCATTCAACAGTTTAACTTATCAATGGCGATTTGGAGATGGAGCTATCAGTAATCTAATTTCTTCAAGCCACAGCTATAGTTCTCATGGCGTTTATCAAGTTCAATTAATTGCCAATAGTAACAAAGGTTGTTCAGATACCATAACAAAAATGCTAGAGGTTTATCCTATGCCTAAAGCGCGTTTTACTATGAATGATTCGACTCAATGTTTAAGAGGTAATCAAGTGAACTTCATCAATCAAAGCAGTATCTCATACAATAGTATGAGTTATTTATGGCGCTTAGTGAATGGAGATAGTAGTGCACAAACCAATACTAGTCAAGTATACACCAATTATGGTGTTTACAACATCAAACTAATTGCTATAAGTCAATATGGTTGCAGAGATACAACGAGCAGACCATTAGAAATTTATCCAATGCCTTTAGCTAATTTCACCGTGAGTGATTCAGCCATGTGCCTGCGTAATAATCGCTTCACATTTAACAATATTAGTAGCATCCCTTACAACAATTTAACTTATCAATGGCAGTTTGGAGATGGCGGCAGCAGCGGCCTAACATCTGTTAATTACACATATGGTAATTATGGTGTTTACCAAGTAAGATTAGTAGCCAACAGTAATAAAGGGTGTTCAGATACCATACGCAAAATGGTAGAAGTCTATCCTATGCCAAAAGCTAAAATACTTATACCAGATTCTGCAATGTGTTTGTTGGGTAATCAGTTTCAATTCAACAATGCTTCAAGTATTCCATACCATACTTTAAGCTATGAATGGCGTTTTGGAGATGGGGCTTTTGCCAATACAATCAATAGCAACCATAAGTATTCGGCGCATGGATGGTATACAGTGTCGTTAATCGCCAAAAGCACAATGAATTGTCGCGATACAATGCAACGTGTAATTGAAGTGTATCCTATGCCCAATGCACAATTTAGATTAGCCGATACTGCCAGGTGCTTTTTGTATAATCAATTTGCAATGTTTAACCAAAGTAGTTTGCCATACGGCACTTTGAATTACAAATGGTTGTTTGGAGATAATGACTCAAGTTTAGTCAATAATCCTATTCATAGCTACAATGCAATAGGGGCGTATTCAATTACATTAATTGCCTCTAGTAATCATGCTTGTAAAGATACTGCGAAGCGTAAAGTTATTGTTTATGCATCCCCTAAAATTCAGTATACTATCAACCAAAATCAAGCTTGTTTAAGAGGCAATCGTTTTGTACTACAAGATAAAACAGTTCATTTAAGTAAAATTAAATCATGGAATTGGACTTTCTTTAATACCAATGCCAATACCAATCAAACCATCACAACACCAACTGCTGCAATTAGTTTCAATCAAATTGGCAAATACTATTACCGTTTGATTTTAACCGATACCTTTATGTGTGCAGATACCATAATGAGTTCGGTCAATGTGTATCCTCAAACCAGAATTCAATTTACAACTGATACCGTTTGTTTTGGATTTAAAAATCAATATACAAGTCAATGTTCAATTGATACAGGTGTAATTACTCAAATTAAGTGGCATTTTGGAGATGGGCAAACTGCTTTGGCGACTGCATGCAATCATCAATACGCTGCACCAGGACAATACAATGTAATGCTTACTACCATCAATGAATTCAATTGTAAAGACACATTACTCAAGTTGCAATCTGCGATGGCTATACAGCTGCCAGTAGCTGGGTTTAATTATGCAAAAATAGTAGATTCCTTAACCTGTACTGGTTATCAAATGAGCTCCACAAGCCAAGGACAATCTGCTCTCACTCATGCATGGGATTTTAATGGCAATGGTTCAAGTAGTTTGGCCAATCCTTATGTGTTGTTTTCAGATTCTGGACTCAAATGGATTCAACTCAAAGTGACAGATCAATATGGATGCGAGGATAAAACAGTTCAATGGATAAAAGCCTCCCCAGAAACACAGATATTTATTCCTAATGCTTTTACGCCCAATAGAGATAAAACCAATGATCTCTTTAAGCCATTTGGAGTGGTATACCCTCGTGCCTATGAATGGTTAATCGTTAATCGTTGGGGTGAAATACTCTTCCAATCTAATGATTATTTGGAAGGTTGGGATGGCACTTATAAAGGCGAACGCGTTCCTGATGGGGTATATGCTTATCAGTTAAAAGTGACTACTCTGCAAAATAAAAAACTGATTTTTTCGGGCACTGTTCACGTATTGTACTAATACTCAGATTTTTTGATTGGTTTTTATTCCAATCATTTCAAATCCACCGTTGATTTTAAAATCAATGGCAACCCTACCAGATGGGCTATGGCTTTAGCGCAACTCAATCCTTCAGCAGTAAATGGCCAAGCGGCCAATTGAACGATTGGGTGTTTCGAGCGCATTTGTTCGATGGCCTTTTTGCAATGCTGGCTAACTATGCCTTGATGTCTGAATTCTTCAAGTACTATAGCTGAGCACAAGTAAATGGTGTCAAAATGAGCTAATTCTACACTTTTTTCGAAGTAGTTTTTTTCGGTCAATGTGCCCTGTATGAAAGCCTCTGTGAGTGCTTTGTTGCTAGGTATAAGGGTAATCCAAGCAACCGCTTCATGCTCAATTTGATGTTCATGGACTAAGACCGGTGAAATCGCTTGCAGGGTGGCAATCACCAACTCATTCACATCCAATTGCTCAGGGTCAGATTTGGTGTTAAACAATTGGTCCGCAAGTTCCAATAGCCTTTGATAATTGGCCTTTTCCATAGTACAAATTTACACTTTTGGATTCTTTACACAATTCAGTTATCTTTGAATGAGGTATTGGCTATTTGTAAAGCCTAATGTTTTTGCCAATCTCAACTAAAACTTTGTTTAAAAAAATTGTATTTTGGTTGTTTTTTGTGTTTTTGGGCGTCAAAGCTCAAGCACAATGCAGTGCGGCTTTCACTGTAACCGGATCAAAATGCCTTGGAGATTCTGTCTTTTTCCAATTCACTGGTAAAGGGGATACTTTGATTTGGGATTTTGCTGATCCAAGTTCCGGATTCTACAACACGAGTAGTGATAGTAACGTGGTGCATGTTTTTACCGCGAAAGGCGTGTTTAATACCAGGTTAATTGTAAAAGATACCAATGGTTGCTCTGATACAGTTTGGCATACATGGTCAGTATACAATAAACCAATTGCTAATTTTAATTTTGCGAATGCCTGTTTAGGGTTAAATGCACTATTTACTTCTAACAGTTCTTCTGATTTAAACAATCCGATTAGCAGTTACTATTATAAATTTGGAGATGGTGATACTAGTACTTTCTCATCACCCTCGCATGCTTATACCTCTACAGGAGCTAAAACAGTTAAGCTGCTTGTTCAAACCACCCAAGGATGCAAAGATTCTATTCAGAAAAGTCTAATAGTTTACGCGCCACCTTCAGTATTGCTCTCAACAGATTCTATTTGTCCTGGGGATAATTTAAACATAGATATTCAGCATGGCACTGATCCGGTTACTCAATACTACTGGACACTTGGAGATGGGTCCATTTCAAACAGTAAAACCTTTACTCAACAATACAACAGTTCTGGACTAAAACACATCACCGTTAAACTAACCTATAGTAATGGCAACACTTGTTTGTTTAATAAGGATTCGGTATTAGTGTATAACCGCCCTAATGCTTTCTTTACGCTACTGACACCCAAAAATCAATGTTACAAGGGCAATCAAACCTGTGTGCAATTTGGAACAGATACCACCCAAATTACCTACAGAAATATGTTGTGGGATGATGGCTCAAGTGTTCTTTTGAATAAAAACAGTACTGGTGCATGTTATACCTACAATAATGACAATGGTGGGGTGTATAAAATAACCCATGAAGTAATAGACACCAATGGTTGTGCGGCGCGTTATACCGCATTAGTTGATAGTGTAACTATTTATAAAGATCCTAAAGCCAATTTTAAAGTAACCGTTCAAGGAGGCTGTTTTAAAACCAAAGCCACAGTTGTGAATTTGAGTAATATGCAACCGCCTGTTATCAAACGATTCACATGGGATTGGGGCGATGGTTCAGTAATAGATACCTCAACATTTACCAATTTAACTCATGATTTTATAGTGAATGGTGTTTTTAAAATCAAATTGAGTATTACCGATCAATATGGTTGTAAGGATTCTTTTTTGTCTTCTGATACTGTCAAAAATATCAACTTTAAAGTGGATGGAATAACCTATGCCATTGATTCCTGTCAATCAAGCAATGTGTTTAAGTTCATTCAAACGCCTGTAACTGGCGCTTTAGCCACTTGGTTTTTTGGAGATGGAGATACCTTGGATGGTTGGAATGTAAATCACCAATATCACAGAGGGAGTCGAATCGGAACGTATTACCCTAAAATTAGAGTCAGTAAATTGGGCTGTGATTCAATCATTAATTTAAAACCTAACATCGTTTATGGCCCTTGGGTAGATATGAGTATTTTGAACAGGTACCAATGTCAAGTGAAGGATACTGTTTATTTTAATAATACGTCTTTGTTGTATTTGAATAAAAAGATTTCAGTGTTTTGGGATGCGCAAGACCCTTTTGCTGCCAATTGTTTGATCAATACCCAACAAAATCAAAATGTGGATAGCAATTGTAACTTAAGTGTTGATTCACTGTCATTTAAACACATGTACAAAAAGGGCAGAGACAATTGTTATTCAGTTAAACTTACCTTGGTGGATTCAGCCTTGGGTTGTAAGGATACCAAAGTATATGGCTTGCCATTGATGAAACCGGATGCACATACTGGTATTAATATGTCTTCATATGGCGGTTTTTGTTTAGGTCCTGAAGGTGCCAAAACAGTATGGATAGATTTAGGTCCCACAAAACCATCTTGCGGAAGAGAGCGCTATTGGGTAATGTGGGATTCATTGTGTGCTGAAGAGTCAGGCAACTTTAATGCTTGGTGGCAGATGAATACCTCTTCACACAATTACACTTATGTGCCTTGTGATTCAAATGGCAATATCAGCATTGGGGTAATCATTCAAAATGGAACAGATACTAACGGAAGGGTTTGTAGGGACACTGCTTTTTATCACCACAAAGTGCGTTTTGGGTTAACGGATCCAAGGTTTACCACTACCTATGATCCAACCGTGCAATACTGTAAAAATTCAAGCTTTGATTTCATGTTGGTAGATTCCACGCTTGATTCCATTGTGTACATCAATTGGGATTATGGAGATGGTGTTAGTGAATCCAACTTGTCTTTAGGAAAACGCACTCATAAGTACACCAAACGCGGGCGCTACAGGGTGGTGGTTACTATGCGTCATGCCAATGGTTGTGTGGCTGTAGATTCCATGGTCATTAGAATTGGCGCTCAGCCTTCATTGGTATTCAATAAACAAAAAATCTGTTTGAATGATAGCGTCAAAGTACTTAATACTACTAGGTATTGGAATGGTCCTGCTTATTGGAAAGATTCATTGAGGTTTTTGAATAACAAGGAAACCACCCGTTGGGACATTGGTGATGGCAACGGCTTCGGCACTGGTAAGTATTCAACCTATTTTAAATTCAATAAAATAGGCAATTACAATATCAAATTGGAATACACAGACAGCGTTGGTTGTGTAGATACCTTCTTGTATGCTTTCCCTGTAAGAGTGTTTGATGTGTTTTCAGCAATGACCTTACCAGGTAAGCAATTGGTTTGTGCCCAGGTAATTCAATTTAAATCATCAGCAAGTGTCTATGATAGTCTCAATCAGTTTGGGCATACAGATGACAGCGTAGTGACCCATACTTGGTATTTTGATCAGGCCTCAAGTTCTAGTTTATTGAAAAATCCTTTTAAGTTTTTTAAGCGCGGATGGCACGATGTTGAATTGCAAGTTACCAATACACTGGGTTGTAAAGACACCAAGAAAGATTCATTCTTCATCAATGGCCCTGAAGCTGGTTTTGAAATGGTTTCAGATACTGTTGGTTGCATGCCTTTAACAGTCACGTTTAAAAATAACAGTTTAAATGCCAACAGCTATACTTGGTTGTATAAGAATCCGGGTAACAATACGACCATCACTAATTCATACGCTAATATTGCCTTTACGTATGCAAATTATGGCATATTTAGACCTCAGTTAATTGCGCGCAATACTTTCTTGAACAATGGGATTACTGTAACCTGTGCAGATACCTTTGTGGTGAATCCACTGGTGAAATTTTCGCCTAAAATTGAAGTATATGAATTGCCAAGGCCAAACTTTACCCATTCTACTAACTGTGCTAACTATACCACCACCTTTACCAATACGTCTGCTTTAACTACTGGGAATATTGTTCAATATGTGTGGAGTTTTGGCGATGGCAGTAGCAGTAATCTTGCCAATCCTGTTCACCAATATGCTGATTCTGGCAAATACACTATAGTATTAAGGGCTTATAGTCCCTATGGTTGTGTTGATTCTGTTATAAGAGATATTTTCGTTTATCCTTTTCCAGAGGCTGATTTTACTTTTAATGAGGTGTGTCAAGGCAGGGCCACTAATTTCAGAGACATCTCAAAATCGTTTAACGATATCATTACCAATTACACCTGGAATTTTGGAAATGGGGCGGGTAGTTCTACCAAAAATCCAAACTATGTATACCCTAAAGACTCGGTATATTATTTAGTCAGGTTAACCGTCAGAAACCGTTCAGGGTGTATTGATGATGTGACCAAACAAGTGAGGGTATGGGCTAAACCTAAACCCAACTTTACAGCAGTCAATGTCTGTCATTTGAGCAGCATGAGTTTCTCCAATATTGGTAGTTCAAAACAAGCGGTTCAAAGCAATGTTTGGACCATGGGCGATGGTAGTGTGCTACAATCCAATGGCTTTGTTAAAGTGTATGCAGATACAGGTAAATACACAGTGAAATTAAAAACGACTACCATTCAAGGTTGTACGGATTCAGTGAGTAAACAGGTGCAAATATTTGCCAATCCAACTGCAGATTTTAATATCAATAGTTCAAGTCAATGTTTGAATCAAAATCGTTTTGTTTTGAGCAATACCTCAACCATGTATTCAGGTACTATTACGGCTTATGAATGGCGCTTGTCTGATGGCTATGTTTCCACCAAAGCCAATGTGGTACATAGTTTTCCATCTGTGAATACTTACAGCATAAAACTCATTACGCGTTCCAATAATTTCTGTTATGATACCATCACTAAGTTTGTGAATGTTAGGCCTTCGCCTAAGTCTATTTTGCAAATCAGTGCAATTGAAAAATGTATTAACACAGCAGATTCAATTGCCTTTAACGATGTCTCTACAATTGATACTTCTATTGCCTCAAGAATTTGGACCTTGGATCCTGGTATAACCAAAACCCTTAAGCAATTCAAGTATAAGTATACAACAGTAGGCGCCCATCCAATCAGTTTAAGGGTGCAAAATTCAGTAGCCTGCTGGGATACCAGTTATGGGCTTGTTACCATTCATCCTAAACCAGAAGCTTTGATTGCAAAGCATGTTACAGAACAGTGTTTCAGAGCCAATCTGTTTGCCTATAAAGACTCATCTAAAATCTTGTCGCCTTATACCTTAAGTACGATATGGCAATTTGGAGATGGAGATACCTCTTCACTACCAATTACCTCTCATCATTACAATACTTTTGATACCTTTAAACTCACATTGATTGCATACAGTAACAAGGGTTGCAAAGACACCACCCAACAAATTTTGGTGGTGCATCCAATGCCAAAAAGTGTATTTGTGATTGATACCCTCAAACAATGTTTGAAAGCTAATAAGTTTAATTTTACCAATCAATCCAGTATTCACCATGGGAGTATGTCTTACAACTGGTTGTTTGGCGATGCCTCAAACAGCAGTTTAAAAGATCCTTCTCACAGCTATGCAGCATTTGGCGTGTATACCTGCAGTTTAATTGTACAATCTAACTTTGGGTGTAAAGATACTTCATCAAAAGCCCTACAAGTATTTAGTATGCCGGTGGCCAATTTTAAATGGCTCGATTCGACCTCATGCTTCAGAGCCAATAACATGACGGCCATTAATACTTCTTCTATCCCGCAAGGCGTTTATACTACTTATTGGACGAGCATGGTGAAACAACTTATGGGCAAAGATACCTTCAATGTGCAGTGGCCAAAAGATTCAAGCTATACAGTACAATTGAAATTGGTGTCCAATGCTGGTTGTTTGGACTCGGTGCGTAAGAAAGCCTATGTATGGCCGATGCCAGTTGCTGCCTTTAACATCGATTCAGCCAAGCAATGTTTAAGATCCAATTGGTTTAAATTTACCAATGCGTCTTGGGCAAAAGATGGCACTTTAAAATACCAATGGTCATTTGGCAATGGCTACAATGCCATACAAAAAGATACCCAAATGCGCTATTTGAATCAGGGCACTTATTCAGTGCGATTGATTGTGAACTCAGTGCGTAATTGTAAAGATACTGTAAGTCATACTGTTGTGGTACACCCTATGCCTAAAGCCTTGTTTAGTATCAATGATAGTACTCAATGTTTTAATACTCAAAATTTTGTTTTCACTGATGAAAGTAAAGTTGCATACGGCAGCCTAAAACGTTTATGGACTTGGAGCGATAATACGAATGACACAGGCAAGGTAGTTTCACATTATTTTGTCAAGGATACCGTCTTTAAAAACCGTTTGATTGCCATTAGTGATCAGAACTGTGCCGATACGGCAATGTTATTTGTAGAAACGAATTCTGTGCCAAAGCCTAATTTCTCAATCAATGATACGGACCAATGTTTGCCAGTTCAGAGGTTCATTATGAGTAATTTGAGCAAGATCAAACAGGGCAGTATGACTTATCAATGGTTGTTTGGAGATGGCAATACTTCCAATACCTTCAATGCTCAACATGTGTATGGGCTTCCAGGCGTATATGCCATTCAACTAAAAGCCATTTCTAATTTTGGCTGTAGAGATAGTATAAGCAAAACCAATGTGGTTTATCATCAACCTAAAGCTAAATTATTAGTGAATGATAGCGATCAATGTTTGAGGTTTAATCAGTTTGCATTAACTGGAAATTCTACCATACAACAAGGTAGTATTGTTGCGTATTACTGGGATACTTCAGGTCTGAATGCCACTGGCTTAAAAGACAGAACAATCAGCTTTGGATCTCATGGCAGTAAACTTTTGCGATACATCGTTAAGAGTGATAAAGCATGCTTTGATACCATGTACCAGACATTAACGGTTCATCCAATGCCAAAAGCTAAATTCAACATTAATGATTCAGTGCAATGTGCTCAAAATAATACCTTTATATTCACAGCAAAGTCAAGCATTGCTTATGGTACTATGAAGCACAAATGGTGGTTGGCTCAAACCTTCAGAGATTCTGGAATTGTGATTGCAAAATCATTTAATGCTGCCGATACGCCGATTATTCAATTGGTAACTGTATCAGATAAACTATGTACTGACACGCTTGATCGTTTGGTGTTTGTGCAACCAAGCCCTAAGTCTTATTTTACAGTGAATCAACTTGGGCAATGTTTAAAAATCAATCAATTTGATGCGCTTAATCGAGCGACTGTTCCACATGGATTCATGCGTTTTGTTTGGCGCATAAGCGATGGTTTTGTAAGCACTGATACGTCTATTAGTCATAAGTTTGCCAAACATGGTGATTTCAAAATTCGATTGTGGGTTAGCAGTAATTATGATTGTGTAGATAGTTTTGAGCAAGGCGTATTGGTACATCCGGAGCCTATAGCAAATTTCAAAGTGAATGACGCTGGTCAATGTGTTAAAGGCAATCAGTTTGTGTTTAGTAATTTGTCTACCATTGATAGTACACAAATGGGTTACGATTGGTCATTTGGCGATGGCGATACCAGTCGCGTAAAAGCCCCAATCCACAATTATCTGTTTTATGGCGATTACAAAGTAATGCTTACAGCCAGATCAATTTACAATTGCCAAGATTCCTTTAAGGCGACCATGTATGTTAATCCTATGCCAAGAGCGCGATTCAGTTTGAATGATACTGACCAATGTGTCAACGCTCAAAGTTTTGATTTCACCAATGCTTCATGGATACAAAAAGGCAGTCTAAAAACCCATCAATGGCAATTAAACGGTCAAGTCTTTAACACTTGGAATGTGGTTAATTATCGATTCAATCAAATTGGTTTGTTGCCGGTTAAATTAATCGAAACCAGCGATAGTTTATGTAGAGATACTGCTCAGTCAGTGGTGACGATTTATGCTAAACCAAAGGCTGATTTTTCAATCAATGATACCTCTCAATGTTTGGTAGGCAATCGTTTTATTATGCGCTCAACAGCTACTGATTGGAATGGCATACGCAAGCATCAATGGTGGGTTGATACCCAATTCAATACCATAGATTCTGTGCTCATAAAATCATTTACAACGGTAGGGTGGCACAGCATTCAATATGTTACAACTTCTAATACACTCTGTTCAGATACTATACTTAAATTGGTAAGGGTCAAACCTATGCCTAACCCGCAATTCAACACCTTGAAACCTTTTTATTGTAACAACGAGCCACCAGTATTATTGACACCTGTTGTGCCTGGTGGCGTATTCTCAGGAATCAATGTGGTAGGCAATTATTTATATCCTAAACAATTGTTTGCAGATACGGTTAAATACACTGTTACAGTTAATCAATGTACATCATCTAGTCAACAAGCTACAATGATTTATCCAATGCCAGTAGTTAAACTTGGTAACGATACTTTGTTGTGTCAAACAGAGAGCATACTGCTCAAAGCCAAGAATTGGAATTCAACCTATTACTGGCAAGATGGCAATGTGAATGAAACTTATAGAGTGAGCCAAGCTGGCAAATACTGGGTAACTGCCACTAATATTTGTGGGTCTGTATCAGATACGATTCAAGTAAATTACCGTGATCACAATTGCAGACTATGGATTCCAACTGCCTTTACACCTAATGGCGATCCATTGAATGAGTTTTATAAACCAATTGGTATTGATTTGTTGAGCATGGACTATAAGATCTTTAACCGATGGGGAGAATTGATTTATGTTGGTGATTTAAATGCCCCAGGATGGAGTGGTGATTATATGGGATTGCCTGCTCAAGATGCCTATTTTGTTGTCTTAGTGAATTACAGTTATATGAATTCCGGACAAATGTTTATTTTTTCTGAACGAGAAGTGTTTTATTTGCTCCGCTAAAAAATGGAAAAGTACCAACATTTAAATCCAGAAGAATTTAAAGCCATGATGTCTGATGATGTTGTGATTTTAGATGTAAGAACTGCCCCAGAAACCGACATGGGAATAATCTCTGGAGCCCTCACACAATTTGATATTCACGAGTCGGATTTTGATCAAAAAATAGAAGACTTGGATCCTGATAAAACGTATTTGATATATTGCAGAAGTGGGGTAAGGAGCGTTTATGCCTGTGAAAAAATGGCCGCACTTGGCTTTGCTCATTTGTACAATTTAAGGGGTGGAATCATTGCTTGGCATCAAGCCTTTCCTGCTATTTAAATCCTTTATAGTACTATACAGATTCAGTCTGTTATAAAAGGCCTAAATCCATTAACTTTGCAGCTATGTACATCGAACAGATTTATACTGGATGTTTAGCTCAAGGCGCATATTATATTGAAAGTAATGGCGAAGCGGCTATTATAGATCCACTAAGAGAAGTGTTGCCATACATTCAAAAAGCAGAGCAACGCGGTGCTAAAATCAAATACATTTTTGAAACCCATTTTCATGCTGATTTTGTTTCAGGGCATATAGATTTGGCCAATAAAACCAATGCGCCTATCGTATTTGGGCCTAAAGCTGAACCTGCATTCGAGTCACATATTGCCGCGGATCAAGAGGTGTTTACAATAGGCGATATCAGCATTACCTTGTTGCATACTCCCGGTCATACATTAGAGAGTTCATGTTATTTGTTGAAGGATGCAAATGGCGAAGCACAAGCTTTGTTCAGTGGCGATACTTTATTCTTAGGCGATGTTGGTAGACCTGATTTGGCTCAAAAAGCAGCTGATATGACGCAAGAAGATTTGGCGGGCATGTTGTACGACAGTTTAATGCATAAAATCATGCCTTTGCCTAATCATGTGATGGTATATCCTGCGCATGGAGCTGGAAGTGCATGTGGCAAAAACATGATGAAAGAAACCCAAGACACTTTAGGCAACCAAAAGCAAATGAATTATGCTTTAAATCAACCTGACAAAGCCGCCTTTATCGCAGCTGTTACCGATGGCTTAACTCCACCTCCGGGTTATTTCGGAATGAACGTTGCCATGAATAAAAAAGGCTACAACAGTTTCGACGAAGTAATGGCAAGAGGCATGCAAGCCCTCAGCCCTGATGCTTTGGAAACGGTAGTTGAATCAGCAAACGCATTGGTTTTAGATGTGCGCTCTGCAGCAGACTTTGCTAAAGGACATATTCCTGGTGCCATCAATATCGGCTTGAAAGGCGACTTTGCGCCATGGGTAGGGGCAATAATAGTTGACGTTCATCAAAATCTTGTTTTGGTGGTAGATCAAGGTATGGAAACTGAAGCCATTACCAGATTGTCAAGAGTAGGATTTGACCATGTACTTGGCTATTTAAATGGAGGCATGTCATCTTGGACAGCCGCCAATAAAGCCATTGATTCAGTTGATAGAATTTCGCCTGAACAATTTGCTTCAGAGTATACCAATCAACATTTACCAGTAATTGATGTTAGAAAAGAGGCAGAGTTTGCTTCTGAACACGTTGTCAATGCTCAGAATAAATCTTTAGCATACTTAAATGATTGGATGCATGAGTTGCCCAAAACGACTTTTCTATTGCACTGTCAAGGGGGCTATAGAAGTATGATTGCAGCATCCATTTTAAAAGCTAGAGGTATTCATGATTTTAAAGAAGTTGACGGTGGCTTTAAGGCCATTACGGCGACTTCAGTGCCACTTGAAAACGGATTAACCCCATGTCAAATCAAAGCCCAATAATGCAAGATCAAGTATGGTTTATAACCGGTTGTTCAACTGGTTTTGGAAAAAGCTTAGCGTTGAAAGCGCTTGCTAAAGGGTATAAAGTGGTAATGACGGCTAGGCATATAGAAGATGTACAAGCCATTCAAAAGCTTTATCCTCAAAGTGCTGCTGCTGTGCTTTTGGATTTAGAAAAACCTGAAATGTTTGCAGCATGTGTGGACGATGCTCACAAAGCTTTTGGTCGCATCGATGTTTTGGTCAACAATGCCGGTATAGGTTATTTCTCATCTGCTGAAGAGGCCGATATGTCTATCGTCAGAAAAATGTTTGAAATCAATTTCTTTGGATTGACTCAACTCACTAGTTTGGTATTGCCTCATATGCGTCAACAACACAAAGGGCATATCATTAATATTTCATCTATTGCTGGCTTGATGGGTTTCCCAGCCGTATCATTTTACAACGCCAGTAAATTTGCTGTAGCTGGGTATTCAGAGTCATTAGCGAAAGAAGTTAATGGCCTTGGTATACAAGTTACCATTGTTTGTCCGAGTGGTTTTAGAACAGATTGGGCCGGTCGTTCAGCTTTCGAAACTCCAGTGAAAATTGCAGATTATGCCTTAACAGCCGGAGCTAATACTGAAGCTATACGCAGTCGTTCTGGAAAACAACCAGGTGATCCTGAAAAGGCTGCAGAAGCCATTATTATGGCCTACGAGTCGGAGTCAGCTCCATTGTATTTGATGCTCGGAAATGGCGCTATGGTCAATGGCCGCGCTAAAGTGGAAATGCTCAATAAGGATTTTGATGCATGGGCAGATATCAGCCATGGTGCAGATGTGCCACTTAATCCTTAAAAACTCAGTGTAAAGACTGCCAAAAACCCAATAAAATGGTTATCTTTGCGCTCCCCAAAAAATTATGATTAGTGTTTCAAATGTTTCTTTAAGGTACGGTAAGCGTGTCCTATTTGATGAGGTGAATGTTAAATTCATTCCAGGGAATTGTTATGGTGTGATTGGTGCCAATGGTGCCGGTAAATCTACCTTTCTGAAAATTCTTTCTGGCGAAATTGAGCCTACGACCGGTCAAGTTGAAATTGAAAAGGGCAAGCGTATGAGCGTGCTTAAGCAAAATCACTTTGAATTTGATGAGTTTCAAGTTTTAGAAACGGTGATCATGGGCAATAAAGTGCTTTATCAAATCATCAAAGAGAAAGAAATCATTTATGCCAAAGAAGATTTTACTGATGAGGACGGTATTAAGGCCAGTGAATTGGAAGAAAAATTTGCTGAACTTGAAGGTTGGAATGCCGATTCAGATGCCGCTTCATTGCTAAGTGGTTTGGGGATTACTGAAGAAATGCATTTTAAAACCATGCATGAATTGAGTAACAATCAAAAGGTAAGGGTATTGTTAGCGCAAGCCTTGTTTGGCAATCCAGACATTTTGTTAATGGACGAGCCTACCAATGACTTGGACGTTGAAACCATTGCTTGGCTTGAAAATTTCTTAGCCAATTTTGAAAATACCGTTTTAGTAGTATCTCACGACCGTCACTTCTTAGATTCAGTTTGTACCCATGTGGCAGATATTGATTTCAATAAAATTACGACCTATTCTGGTAACTATACTTTCTGGTACCAAAGTAGTCAATTGGCCTTGAAACAACGTCAAGATCAAAACAAGAAATCAGAAGAGAAGAAGAAAGAGTTGATGGACTTTATCCAAAGATTCAGCGCTAACGTGGCTAAGAGTAAACAAGCTACAAGCCGTCGTAAAATGATTGAAAAATTAAACATTGAAGAGATCAAACCTTCAACCAGAAAATACCCTGGTATATTTTTCATTCAAGAGCGTGAAGCTGGAGACCAAGTTGTTAGCATACAAAATTTATCCTATGAACTTGAAGGCAAGCCGCTGTTCAAAGACATCAATATCACCGTTAATAAGGGTGAGAAAGTGGCTATTCTATCAAGAAATCCATTAGCGATTACGAAGTTCTTTCAGTGTATTCACGGAGAAGAGTCTCCTAAAACTGGTACTGCTGATTGGGGCGTTACGATTAAACGCTCTTATATTCCTAACGATAACTCATCATTCTTTGAAGGGGTTGATTTAAGTTTGGTTGATTGGCTCAGACAATTCTCTAAAGAAAAAGACGAAACCTATGTAAGAGGCTTTTTAGGTAAAATGTTGTTCAGTGGTGAAGAGAGTTTGAAGAAAGCTAAAGTATTGAGTGGAGGAGAGAAAGTGAGATGTATGATGAGTAAAACCATGTTGGAAAGCCCCAATCTGATTATTGCAGATGAGCCAACCAATCACCTTGATTTGGAGAGCATACAATCGCTTAACAACAGCTTTATTGATTACAAAGGCATTTTAATTTTCCATTCTCATGACCATGAGTTCATCAATACTGTTGCCAATAGAATCATAGAAATTGGACCTAAAGGTATGATAGATAAACACTGTTCTTATGATGAATACCTTGAAGACGCTACTGTTCAAGAAAGAAAATCTTCTATCTACTAAAACAAACCAATTGACCATTTAATTGTATCATTCTTTATGGGCTCTATAACCTTTCAATTTGAAGAAAAAAACAAAGCAGCCATTACGGTGGAGGTTCAAGCTGGCGAAATGGTGCTCGATGTAGCCCTTGATAGCCAGGTGGATTTACACCACAATTGCGGTGCTGTATGTGCTTGTAGCACCTGTCATATTTACATTGAACAAGGCATGGATGCCTTTTCTGACATGACTGATAAAGAGGAAGATTTTGTGGATCGCGCACGCAATCCAAAATTCAATTCGCGATTGGCTTGTCAATGTGTTTTGCAAAAAGATGCTGACATCATCATTACCATTCCCGATCAAAGTTTAATTATAGGTCACTAATATGAGTTTTGAACTACCAATATACTGGAAAGATTATGAAGACATTGCTATGGCTTTATATGAGCGTTTTGGCGATGAGTTCGGTGAAGCCAAAATATACCGCATTCGTTTTACAGAATTGCTTGAGTGGGTTTTAGAAATACCTCACTTTAAAGGCCAACGCGAAGAGTGCAATGAAGGGCATTTGGAAATGATCCAAAGCCAATGGGTATACGAATGGCGTGATAACCAAAAATAATTCAGCTTACAAGTCTTTTGCTTGAGCCACTAGCTCAGCTAAATCCAATACTTCAACTTCTGCTTCTTTGTTTTGGTGTTTTACACCATCTCTGAGCATGGTCATACAAAATGGGCAATTGGCTGCAATGATATTGGCATTGGTAGCAACGGCTTCTTCAGCTCTTTCAATATTGATTTCTTTAAGGCCTTTTTCTGCTTCTTTAAACATTTGAGCACCACCTGCGCCACAACAAAACCCATTGCTTTTGCAGCGTTTCATTTCAACTAATTCTGCGTCTAGGCTCTCTAAAACTGATCTTGGCGCAGTATATTCATTGTTAGCACGACCTAAATAACAACTGTCATGGTAGGTGATTTTTTTGCCTTTAAAGGCGCCACCTTCAAATTTCAATTGGCCTTTGTTGATTAACTCTTGAAGCAATTGGGTATGGTGAATCACATCGTAATGACCACCTAATGAAGGGTATTCGTTTTTAAGGGTATTGTAACAATGAGGGCAAGTGGTTACTATGTGTTTGATGCCATATCCATTGAGCAGTGCAATGTTGTTCATAGCCAACATTTGGAATAAAAATTCATTGCCAGCGCGCTTGGCAGGGTCGCCAGTGCAACCTTCTTCATTGCCTAAAATGGCAAAATCAATTTGGCAATGGTGCAATATTTTAGCAAAAGCTTTAGTGATTTTTTGAGCTCTTTCATCAAAGCTTCCAGCGCAACCAACATAGAATAATATTTCAGGGGTTTTGCCTTCAGCGGCATATTCTGCTACGGTTTTGATTTTAAAATCCAATGACATAGTGCAAACTTAATACAATTTTAAGAGATTGATGATTTCATCTCTCACCAAGTATTTCACTTCTTTTCTCTCTTTGATCAATTGCCTGATTTGAGTTGAAGAAATATCAAGGATTGGTGAGGGTAATAATTGAATATTAGTGTGATTAGGGAAAGGATTAACAAAAGCTTCTTGGCGTTTGTATACCAAAATGGGGTGCAAAAGCAACTGTTCTACGTTTTGCCATTGTGGTAAAGACGTTAAGCTATCACTGCCCATAATCAATGGGTGTTTTTCAGGTTGTTTATGAGCCCCTAGAGCAACTATCGTTTGATAAGTGAAGGATGGGGTAGGTAAGCTGAGTTCGATGTCACTGACTTCAAAGTTCGGGTTATCAGCAATACTTAGTTTGACCATATCCAATCTCAAACCAACATCCAATAATTCGTCTTTAGATTTTAATGGATTATGAGGTGAAACAATAAACTTGATGTGTTTATAAGGGGTGTTGTTGACAATGTACTGCGCAATGCTAAGGTGCCCAACATGAATGGGGTTAAAAGAACCAAAAAACAAAGCTGTTTTCATGCTTGCTGAATAAAGGTCCTAACCATTTGTTCTGCTTCAACAAGGGTTTTATCCAATTGGTCATTCACTAAAACCACATCGTATTGCGCTTCGTATTGAAGTTCATAATTGGCTTTGTCAATTCGCATTTGCAACTGGTGCTCAACTTCTGTGCTTCTTTTCTTTAAGCGCTCCATTAATACCTCTATGCTTGGTGGTCTTAAGAAAATGGATAAAGCTTGGTCTTTAAACTGCGATTTGATTTTTAGTCCGCCTGCCACGTCTACATCGAAAATAACGGTTTTGCCAGCTTGCCATAAGCGCTCAACCTCAGTTCTTAAAGTGCCATAAAAAATGCCGTTGTATACTTGTTCGTATTCAAGGAAGGCATTGTCTTGAACTTTTTGATCGAATTCAGCTTGCTCTAAAAAATAATATTCTCTACCATTTACTTCGTTGGCTCTTGGCTTTCTAGTGGTTGCAGAAATTGAAAATCCCAATTCTGGTATGACCGATAATAAATGATTTACTACAGTGGTTTTGCCACTGCCAGAAGGGGCTGAAAAAATAATGACCTTATTCAAAGCAGATACAAACTTAACCATAATTATCGATTTGTTTGCTGATACTATTCAACAGGTCATAAAAAAACCCCGATGTTTGATCGGGGTTTTAATTGGATTATGATTGTTGAGCTTGTTGCTCATCTTGTTCTGGTTTCGGCATCAAAGCTTTTCTTGAAAGTCTTAATTTGCCAGTCTTTTTGTCGATTTCAATCAACTTCACTTTTACCATTTCACCTTCTTTAAACACACCATCCATCTTAGGGATGCGTTTCCAATCGATTTCACTGATGTGCAATAAACCGTCTTTGCCAGGAAGGATTTCTATGAAGGCACCAAATTCTACAATGCTTCTCACTTTGCCTTCGTATACTTGACCTACTTCAGGAACAGCTACAATGCCTTTGATGATTTTCATTGCAGCATTCATGTTGTCTGCATTTTCAGATAAGATTTCAACGATACCATGGTTGTCCACTTCAGTGATTGAGATGGTTGTATTGGTTTCTTTTTGAATACCTTGAATCACTTTACCTCCAGGTCCGATAACGGCACCGATCTGATCTTTTTCAATCATGATGCGTTCGATTCTAGGCGCATGTGGTTTGTAGTCATTGTTTGCTTGACTTAGGGTTTGGTTCATTTCGTTTAGAATGTGAGCACGGCCTTTGCGCGCTTGTTCTAAAGCCTCAAATACCATTTCCCATTTTAAGCCATTGATTTTAATGTCCATTTGGCAAGCGGTAATACCTTTGGCAGTACCAACTACTTTAAAGTCCATATCACCTAAGTGGTCTTCATCACCAAGGATGTCAGTTAAGATTTTGTATTGACCAGTTTTTTCATCGCTGATTAAACCCATGGCCACACCACTCACACCGCCTTTTAATTTGATACCAGCATCCATTAAGGCCAAGCTACCAGCACAAACTGTTGCCATTGAGCTAGAACCGTTAGATTCTAAAATATCACTTACAATACGGATAACATATGGATTTTCTTCGTCGCTAGGGAAGGCTTTCTTTAAACCTCTTAAGGCTAAGTTACCGTGACCAATTTCTCTACGGCCCGGACCTCTGTTAGGTCTTACTTCACCTGTAGAATAACCAGGGAAGTTATAGTGCAACATTAAACGGCTGTAGCCATGTAACATTGGTGCATCAAGTAATTGTTCATCTAATTTACCACCTAAAGTAACAGTGGTTAATGATTGGGTTTCACCTCTTGAGAAGACTGCAGAACCGTGGGCAGCAGGCAGGTAGCCTACTTCTGTCCAAATTGGTCTTACCTCATCTAACTTACGACCATCTAAACGAATGCTTTCATCAAGAATCATTTTTCTCATGGCCTCTTTCTCAACATCGTGGTAGTATTTCTTTACCAAGAATGATTTCTCAGCTAATGCTTCAGGGCTCATATTGGCCATGTATTCTTCTACAATGGCTTTGAATTGCGCTGAACGTTCAGATTTAGGGGCACCGCTTTTAGCTACAGCGTATACTTTGTTGTAGGTGCTGTCCCAAATGTGTTGCTTAAGGGTTTCGTCATTTTTTTCGTGGCAGTACGTTCTGCTTGGTTTACGACCTCCCATTTGCTCACAAAGTTCCCATTGCATTTTACATTGCTTTTTGATGGCTTCGTGTGCATATTTTAAGGCTTCAAGCATATCTGCTTCACTTACTTCGCTACATTCACCTTCCACCATGTTGATGTCGTGTTCTGTACCAGAAACGATTAATTCCATGCTAGCGTTTACCAATTCAGATTCTGTAGGGTTAATGACCAATTGTCCATTGATCTTAGCAACTCTTACTTCTGAAATAGGCCCTAAGAAAGGGATATCACTTACCATTAAGGCTGAAGAGGCAGCTAAGCCAACTAAACAATCTGGTGGGAAGTTTTTATCACTGCTGATCAAGGTTAACATAACTTGAGTGTCAGCGTGATAATCATTAGGGAATAATGGTCTAAGCGCTCTGTCTACGATTCTTGAAATCAATACTTCATAGTCTGTCAACTTGGCTTCTCTTCTGTGGAAACTACCAGGAATTCTACCTACAGAGGCGAATTTTTCTTGGTAATCTACTGAAAGGGGAAGGAAGTCAACGTTTTCTTTGGCGTCTTTGTTTGAAACGACTGTTGCAAGTATCATGGTTTCTCCATACTTTAATACAACACTGCCGTCTGCTTGTTTGGCTAAAATGCCGGTTTCGATTTGGATACTTTTGCCGTTGCCCATGTCAATTGAGCTGCGATATCCTTGTGGTTTATTTGTCATTGTTTATATAATTTCTTACGGTTTTATTGAGTTCTGTGCTTTTCAAAAAGCAAAAAAAGCCCTCGAAAATCGGGGGCTTTTTAAATAAAATGAACAAAAAGTGGGTAGCTTACTTTCTAATGCCTAATGCTTTGATTAGGTCACGGTATTTGAAGATGTCTTGCTTAGACAAGTAGTCTAATAAAGAACGTCTTTTACCTACCAATTTTACCAAGCTCAACTCAGAAGCGAAATCTTTAGGATTTTGTTTTAAGTGACCAGTGATGTAATTGATTCTTTCAGTAAACATAGCGATTTGAGCCTCTGTAGAACCAGTGTTGGCTTCAGAACCACCAAACTTTTTGAAAATATCTTTTTTCTCTTGTGATGATAAATGCATATCTGTTATTTGGATTATGCTTCAGCTTTTAAAACTGAAACGAATGATCTGTTGTTTTTAGCTTTTGAAAATTTAACAATACCATCTGTAAGCGCAAATAAGGTGTGATCCTTACCAATACCTACATTGTCTGATGGATGATGTTTAGTGCCTCTTTGGCGTACAATGATGTTGCCAGCTTTGATGGTTTGACCACCATAGATTTTAACACCTAATCTCTTACTGTGCGACTCACGTCCGTTCTTGGAACTACCCGCGCCTTTCTTATGTGCCATTGCTTATTTTGTATTATGCGTTAATAGATTCGATTAAAACCTTAGACAAGTATTGTCTGTGGCCATTTTTTCTTTTGTAACCTTTTCTGCGTTTCTTTTTGAAAACTATCACCTTCTCATCTCTTAGGTGTTCCATTACTTTACCAGTAACCGAAGCGCCTTTGATGTTAGGCAATCCTACAGAGATTTTACCGCTGTTGTCAATCAACATCACTTTGTCAAAAGTGATAGCTGAACCAGCATCACCGTTTAAGCGGTGAGTGTAAATATATTTGTTTTGCTCAACTTTAAATTGTTTTCCTGCAATCTCAACTATAGCGTACATGCTTTAAAAAATTTGGACTGCAAAATTAATTGAAATTATTGGAAATACAAACATTATGTCTAAAATTTTTCATTTCCGTTTAGAACCTGTGTTTTATTGCCCTAATTGGGCTTTCAAAACTGTTAAACTATTGATAGTTAGCATTTTAGATTTTCCACCTGAATAAGGTATACATATTTTTGAAGGTGCTTTACAAGGCGCTACTCCATTTGGACTTCCGGGTTGGGTTGCTGTTTGATCTAATCCGCCCAAACTGCTGCTTTCACTTTTTATGGCCACCGCAATAGTTAGAATTTGTCCTTTTTTAACGGTTTTTTTAATCCCAATTTGGGAGCTATCTAAGAGCATAAAGGCTTGATCTTTTTTACCTTCGGCCCAAGCGCTGTCAATACTTATGGTTAATTTTCTTTTAGCTTTTACACTGACTTCATAATAGCTAATTACTGGGCTGCCTACAACGCCTCCATACTGCATTTGTTTGCTCGCTTTGATGATTTTAAAGTCATTGTTCTGAGCAGACATCGTCCAACTCATTATAAGCGCTATGCACGTTAAAAAGATTTTCATATTCTATACTGTTCAAATATAATACCATAAAAAAACCCTCCTCAAAACATGAGGAGGGTTTCCTAAAAGCGTTCGCTATAAATTAGTTAGCAACAGTAATTTTAGTGGTAGAAGTATTACCATTAGAAGTTACTTTCACTAAGTAAACCCCTTTAGCGTGGTTGTTTAATTCAACCACCGTGTTAGCCTCGTTAGAGATTTTGCTGTAAACTTTTTCACCTAATACGTTGAATACATCAATGTTGATGGTGTTAGCTTCAGGGTTATTAACAGTGAATTTACCGTTGTTAGGGTTAGGGTAAATGCTGATAGCGTTATTGTTGTTAAAGCTGTTGATGTTAGTTGTAGCGCTTACACGTTTAGTGATAGCAGAAGCACAACCAGCAGCGTTAGTAGCTTTAAGGGTTACATTGAAGTTACCAGTGTATAAGTATTGGTAAACAGGCTGAGTTTGAGTAGAAGTACCACCTTCACCAAAGAACCACTCATATTTAGAGTAAGTTAAGTTAGTAGGCTTGAAGCTTACTTGCATTAATCCAAGGTCTTTAGAAGTGAAGTCAGTTACAGGCGACTCGCTCACAGTAAGTGTTTTTCTGATAGTGTCGCTACAAGCGCCAGCATAAGAAGCTACTAATGAAACAGTGTAAGTAGTCGTTGTAGTAGGGTTGAACAATCTAACAGGTGCTTCAACAGTGCTGTAAGTACCGTTACCGAAATCCCAGTTGTATTGGATACCACCTTTATCACCTTTAGACAAGTTAACAAAGTTAGCAGCCTCACCAGCACAAATGTCTTGTACATTGAAATCAGCTTTAGGTTGGATCAATACTTCAACATCTTGCGTAATAGCAGCAGAACAACCGTTGCTGTAGCTAGCTTTAAGCGTTACAGAATAAGGACCTTCAGACGGCCAAGTTCTAGTAATGTTTTTCAAAGCAGATTGAAGGCCATCGCTGAAGTTCCAATCATAAGTAGGGCTAGGCAATTCTTCAAAGGTAGTGTTGTTAAATGTAGTAGGTTTTCTGCCACAGAATTGGTTAGCCACAAAGCTAGGGTTAGGCGTAGCTTTA
>JBIPPH010000029.1:0-25555 GCA_044368575.1 Bacteroidia bacterium | reverse complement strand
TTGTAATCAGAATTGTTGTGGATTCTAAAACCTCTTAATGAAGTAGCGGTTGAAGTGTTTCTAACAATCAATTGATTAAAAGTCATGTAGTCAGCACCACTTAGGATGATAACCGCATCAGATGAATTCACTGATAAGACTTTGTTGTTACCATTGATGGTAATGGTGTTGGTAGATGAAGCACCAGTAATAGCACCAAAATCAACTGTTGACTCTGTGTTGTCTGTCATAACAGTTACGGTTACTGGGCCATTTACCCCTGCTCCAACGATGGCGCTTCTGAAAGCAGCCCAAGTTTGATAATTAGTGCCTGCAGTTGCTTGCGTATTGTCGATGGTGTAAGAACCAGACATTTGCGCAAAGCCGACTGAAGAACAACTAAATAATACAAGCATCAAAATCAATTTGATGTTGTTTTTAAATAGGTAGAGTTTGTTCATAATGCTTAATGTTTATTAATGGAAACGAAAATAAGCGCTATGAAAACATGGCTAATAAGTTTTCGATTATTGTAAATTTGGTTTCGGAAAAAGGAGCTAATGTGTAGACAAACGATTATCCATACGTTTTCCACTTTTTTGAAATAAATCTGCCTAAACAAGTCGTATAATGTTGATTTTCTGTTATTTATATTTTTTTTCTAACTTTTGTTGAAAAATTACAAAATTTCTATAAACTGTGGGTTTATGATCTTTTTGTATCGGTGAAAACTTCTTAATTTACTTGAAATTTAATGCAACAAATGATTTCATAAATTTTATATTTGAACACTATTGTAACTGTGCTCACTATCTTTGAAAAGTTCAATTCAAAAAGAAAATAATTGTTGGCATGAGTAATCACTTGTACTTACCTGAAAATGAAAGAGATCGTCTACAAGCGCTCATCAATTTCAATTTATTACTCAATATGCCTGAGAGGGAGCTAGATGTTATTGTTCAATTAGCGGCTAGCATTTGCCATGTTCCTGTGGCTGTTATTTCAATTTTCGAGAACAATGTGCAACATATTAAGTCAAGTTTTGGCCTCAATATCTATGAAGTTAGATCGGATTTTGACTTTGGTTTTCATGTATATAAAAACAATAAATTCACAGAAATACCTGACGCCTTACTAGATCCTGAAATGATCAAGAACCGGCTAGTGATTGGGCACCCTAATTTTAGGTTTTTTGCAGGTATCCCTATTCAAAGTTCAGAAGGTAGTCTTGTTGGCACACTGTGTGTAATAGATACTCAACAAAGACAACTCAATAAAGATCAAATAGACGGTCTAAACAATCTTTCAAGGCAAATCACAAATTTATTAGATCTTAGAAAACAAAATAAAAACCTACAAACTGAGCTAAATCAATTACTTCACGAGAGGATCAACCAAACTGAGATTGACTTAGCCGCTTATAAATTTGCTCTAGATCAATCTTCAGGTGTAGCTATAGCAGACCAAAACGGATTCATCAAATTTGCTAATGACAAATTTTGCAAATCAGCTGGCTACATCAAAGAAGAATTATTGGGGCAAGCCTATAGTATTTTTAATTCAGGACATCATCACCCAGATTTTTTTGTAGCCATGTGGGACCGCATTAGTCAAGGTGAACTTTGGCATGGTGAAATTAGAAACAAAGACAAAAATGGGAATTACTTTTGGGTAGACTGCAGCATTATCCCATTTAGAGACAAAAAAGGGCGCACCTACCAATACATGGCCATTCAGCAAGATATTACTGAAAAAAAATCTGCTCAGGATCGAATGACATTAGAGGCCAGATTAATATCTATTCTTAGCGAGAATCATAATATCAAACAATCTATTCAACATATTTGCGAACAAATATGTTATCGATTGGAATGGGAAATTGGTGTTTATTGGCAAGCGGATAATCAGGCTAAAAAACTGAGCCCTTTCTCATACTACCAATTCACCTACCCTCACAATGATGCCTTCAAAAATGAAATGCTCAAGCAAGCGCTTCAAATTGGCGAAGGCATAGCGGGTAGAACACTTCTCAAAAAACAAGCCGCATGGATTTATGATTTAAAAAACGAAATCTATCCATTTGACCAACAAACAGCGGAGCACTTTGGCTTTCATTCTACCCTAGCATTCCCAGTTTTATTTAACAACGAGGTTTTTGGGATATTGCAATTCTATAGTTCTAAGACCAAAAAGGCTGATCAAAACATCGTTCAAATGTTAGAAAGCACAAGCTTGCAAATTGGCGCCTTTATAGAACGTAAAAAAGCTGAAGAAGAATTACTAAAAGCAAAGCAACAAGCTGAAGAGTCTGTTATCTCCAAAGACCAATTCCTAGCCAATATGAGCCATGAAATTAGAACGCCCATGAATGCTATTATTGGGTTTACAGAACTCCTTACTGAAACTGGTCTAAATCACAAACAATTTGAATATGCCCAATCTGTTAAAATAGCTGGCGAAAACTTATTGTCTATCATCAATGATATTCTTGACTTTTCAAAAATAGAATCTGGTGTTGTCAATATAGAACAAGCACCAACTGATATTGAAGAAGTGCTTAAAAACATCTATGATTTATTAAAAATTTCAGCCATTGACAAAAACCTAAACTTTGCCTACAATTTTGACAGTAACATACCTGAATATGTAATGTGTGATGGCTTAAGGCTTAACCAGATTTTAATTAATTTAGTTGGCAATGCCATTAAATTCACAGAAAATGGTTCTGTGTTATTTTCAGCAGAATTGCTATCAAGTAATGGTTTATTCAACGATATTAAGTTTACCGTAAAAGACACGGGCATTGGTATTCAACACGAAAAGAAAGATAAAATTTTCGAACGCTTTACTCAAGTCAATAACGAAATCAACAGAAAGTACGAAGGAACTGGACTAGGCCTCAGCATATCAAAAAGTTTAATTGAACTCATGCACAGCTCTCTAGAATTAAACTCACAAGAAGGCTTAGGCTCTGAATTCCATTTTACATTGAGATTACAAACTGGATTTAAAAACGAAATCAGACAAAATAATTTCAATCAGTTAAAAAACAATTCTGTTTATAGGCCACATATTTTGGTCATTGAAGACAATTATCTAAATCAAAAACTAGCTAAAAACGTTTTGCAAAAATTCGACTTTGATGTAGATCTGGCTAACAATGGACAAGTGGGCATTACAATGCTTAAAAACAAGTCATATGATGCCGTATTAATGGACATTCAAATGCCCGAATTAGATGGCTATCAAACAACTTTGAAAATCAGACATGAATTGCAGTTAAACACGCCAATAATTGCAATGACTGCCCACTCCATTGTGGGAGAAAAAGACAAATGCATAGCGGTTGGCATGAATGATTTCATTTCAAAACCCTTTGACCCCGAACAACTCTATCAAAAAATTGTTCAGCAACTGAGCAATACACCTTATAGCGTCATCCACTCAAGCAGTGATTCAAACAGCAATAAAAATCCTCAAAATTACATTCAAGAATTAGCCAACGGCAATAAAGCTTTTGAGGAAGAAATGACGCGCTTGTTTCTTGAACAGGTTCCGAAAGATATCCTCGAATTGGATCGTTATTTACAGGAAAAAGACCTCTCAAAAACAAAGGCTCAGATACATAAATTAAAATCTTCATTAGAGATATTCGGACTTCAAAGTATAGCTGCAGAAATGGCACTCATCCCTGGCTATATGCTTGAAGAAAATGGCGATTTTAAAATACAAACTACAGTCAATCACATCAATCAGGCATTGTCTGAATTTTACAAACAACTAAAACCCAACCATCAATTAACTGAAACCTATTAAATTATAATCATATGAAAGCTATAATAATAGACGACAACGAAATAGCGCTTTTAGCTACTCAACAATGTGTTGCAAAAGCAGATAAAGTCAAATTACTTGGGGCATTTAACAATGCTTTACAAGCGCTTAGCTTTATTGCCAGCAATCAAGTGGATTTAATTTTTCTTGACATTGAAATGCCTGAATTAAATGGCATGGACTTCATTAAAGCAATGAAACAACCCCATCCTTTGATCATTTTAACAACATCGCACCCGCAATTTGCTTTAGAAGCATTTGAAAACAATGTACTTGACTATTTAGTCAAACCTATTGCTTTACCAAGATTTTTAAATGCAGTATCAAAAGCACATGCTCTGTATGACAAAACCAATATCGACAAAATTGAAAACGACATTGTTTTCATCAAAAAAGGCAATGTGATTGTTAGGGTGAATAAATCAGAAGTATTGTGGATTGAAGGATTAGGCGACTATGTTACTTTAAACACCGAAAAAGAAAAATTCATAGTGCACTCTACTATGCACAATATTGAACAAAAATTTGCCTCCAATGAATTCATTCGTGTGCACAGGTCGTTTATTATTCGCATAGATAAAATAAACAACATCGAAGACAATTGTATATCCTACTTTGACAAATTCATTCCGATTGGCAAAACCTATAAGGACTCAGTTTACAAACGTTTGAATCTTATTTGATATTAATCGACTCAAAATAGGCCGTAATCTACAAGATGATCAAGATCAACGAAAAAACTAATCGCCTATTCAAACACTTATTAATTTCGAATTATAAATAGAAATTTATATTGTTGTTAAAGGGAAATAGGCCAAGCTTGTTTCCCTTTAATTTTTCATTCTTTTGAGCTTTTCAAAGTCAACAATAGTGATGGTACTACCTTTTATTTCAACCAACCCTTCTTCCTTAAAATCAGTTAAAGTTCTAATCAGGGTTTCTGTAGCAGTACCTGCAATATGAGCTAAATCTTCGCGACTAATTGGAATACTAAACAGTTCTTTATCTTTACCATAGCGTTCTTTTAATAAGACTAAACTTTCTGATACTTTCTTGCGCACACTATCGTAGGCTATTTTCAACAAACGCTCCTCTTTTTCTTTAACTTCTTTACTCAATAACTTCATAAATGCATTGGCTACATCGCGGTTTTGGTAAATTAACTTAAAAAAATCTTCTTTTGGCACTAATTTCAATTGCACCTCTTCCATAGCGATGGCCTCATCATCATACACATTCCCTTCTAAAACAGCTATATAGCCAAAAAAGTCACCTTCATTGTACAAACCAGTTATGAGCTCTTTGTCTTGTTTGTTGTTTTTGATGGTCTTTACCTTCCCCTTTTCTATGTAATAAACATAGATTGGGGTATTGCTTTCTGCATAAATAGTATCTTTCTTTTTAAAGTGTTTTTGCCTGGTATTAACATCCAATTTCGCGAACTCCTCCATGGATTTAACCTGACGAATAAAATGATCAAAACCATCTTGAGCTTGAGTAAATTGTGCCGAAGCCATAAAACTTGATTTTTTTAATCTGGTTTCAACAGCCGCCAACAATTCAACATCATCAAAAGGTTTGGTAACATAATCATCAGCCCCCAACTCCATGCCTTTTCTAACATCAGAACGATCAGCTTTTGCGGTCAAAAATATAAACGGAATGTGATTGGTTTGAGGATCTCTATTCAACATATGCAAAACGCCATAGCCATCCAACTCAGGCATCATAATATCGCAAATAATCAAATCTGGTTTTGACAATTGAACTTTAATTACGCCCTCCTTACCGTTAGATGCAGTCTCAACAGTATGACCCGCTAAGGACAATATTTCCGAGGTATTTTCCCGCATGTTATCGTTGTCTTCGATTAATAAAATGTTTGCCATAATTGTGTTTATATAGGAAGGTTAATGTGAAAGGTTGTACCCTTATTGGGTATGCTACTAAAACTGATGTCTCCATTTAATATTTCGACATATTTTTTAACAATACTTAACCCTAATCCGGTGCCAGGCATATTGCCTGAATTGTTTGCTCGGTAAAAGCGTTCAAAAATATGTGGTTGATCTTCTAAAGGAATACCTACTCCATGATCCTTAACATCAATGCTCAAAGTGCTTGATTGTATATTAAGGGTAATATCTATGCTTGTATTATCGTTAGAATATTTAATAGCGTTACTGATCATATTGATCAAAATGTTCTTCAAAATACGCTTATCAACAAAAATCAATTCTTGATTAGATAAACCTTGAAACAGCAATCTTTGTCCGGCTTTAGCAATCGGCCTCATTTCTTCAATTACATCTGTTACTAATGCATTCACAGAAACATATTCAGGATGTGCTATTAACCCCCCTTCTTCCAGTTTATCTAATGACAATAAATCATTGAGGATTTCAGTCAAATGATTAACCGAATTCTTAACCCTCTCAATGTGTTTTATCATATTGTTTTTATCGAGTGTCTCAGCATAGCGTCCTGCCAATGACACTGAAGACATGATTGTGGCCAATGGGGTTCTGAATTCATGCGAGGCTGTACTAATAAACCTAGATTTCAAAAGATTCAAAGCGCGTTCCTTTTCAAGGGCCATATCCACTTCTTTCTTGGAATCAGTTAATCTTTGAATCATGTCTGCCAATTCCAAGGTCCGATCTTGAACTTTCTGCTCTAACTCTTGATTAAGTTTAGACAATTCAAAACTGGTAGTTTTTAACAATTCGTTGGCTTGCCTCAGCTCACTGTCTTTGCGTTTTCTTTCAGTGATATCAATCACAAAAGATACAATCAAAGTTTGATCCAATGACTTCACATAACTCAAACTAATTTCTATTGGGAACTCATGACCATCTTTTCTAATAGCAGATAAATCTCTACCAACTCCCATAGCTCTGGGCGAAGGATTTTCGTTGTAATGCGCTCGGTGTTCGTTGTGTTTAGGTTTATATCTAGGAGGGACTAAGTCTTCAATTCTTAAATCAAGCATTTCTTGATCAGTGTATCCAAACATGAGTAAAGCCTTAGGGTTAGCCAAAATCAGACGACCATCAGTATTGCTTACAATAATGCCCTCGGTGGCATCATTAAACATGCCCTTTAATATTTCATTGTGTTGAAGGCTTAACATAGTTTTACAAATGTAATCATTTACAACAGTTTTTCACTTTGACAGTATGTTCGGAATGCGTGATTTCTGGGCTTAAATATGGTATTCCTAAATTAGCGCCTCTGAGTATCATTAAAATGGCGACTAAGACCGGTAAGACCTTGTACCATTTGACCAAAGGTTTAAGCTTAAATTGAAAAGCATTTGACAACAAACGCCATACAGCAATAAAAACCGGCAGTGTCCCTAAGCCAAAAAACAACATATAATTGGCGGCTTCTAATGGGCTTTCAAAGCTCACACAGAATGTAGCTGCAATGTATACTGCTCCACAAGGCAACAAACCGTTCACAAGACCCATAGCAAATGCAGATGATCGACCGCTTTTTAAAATTAATTGTTGTAACCACTGATTAAAACGATTTGCTTTACCATTCAACCATTCCCATTTAAACCAATAAATACCCAGCGTATACAACAACAATACAGCACCAAACCCAATTGAAACATATTGTTGCCATTTAAACACAGAAAAACTCAGGCCTATGAGATACACCAACTGTCCAATTAATACATAAATCAAGACCCTTCCAAATTGATATAAGACATTAGACAATATAGGCATATTGCTAAATTGCTTATGAGCATACAAAGCTAATGGACCGCACATGCCTGCACAGTGCAAAGTAGAGATTAATCCAAACAACAAGCCTTCTATCATTGAATTTGAATTTGTTTTTCAATTAAAGTATAAACAGATTGATCATATAAGTTAATAGATAAATTATAGATACCTGATGCAAATAAATTAGGATCTAATTTTACCCCTTGCGTTCTAGTTAGCTTAATGGTCACATCAGCTTTGGAATCATCTGGTTTCATAAACACCAAAACCATTGAATCTGCTTTAATTGAGTGTGGCATTTGCAAAAACACAAATGAATCATTTGCTAAAAGTGTAACCGAATCTTTATAGACTGCGCCTAATTTTAAGGCATCAATTTTTTGTTGATACTTCAACTCTTCGTTGTAATAATCTTTTGTTTCCAGCTCTATATTCTGGCCACAGCTTTTAAAAACCATCATCACAATTAACCCTACAAAAGTGAGGTATAAAGCGAGTATAAAATACTTGAAATTCATATTTGATTATTGATAAATGGGTCCTAAAAAATTGGTTTTTACCGTCTCAATGATATCACCATCATGGTAAATTTGAAAAACAACTTTGGTTTTATGTCCTGTCATTTCCTGTGCTGGTAAAACTAAAAAAAATTGTCCGTCGTACTTTGATTCTGGTTTAATTTTGATCGAATCACCAACCATTTTTACAACTGCACCTTTAGGCTCAATTACAGCCAAATTCAAGTAGGCTGTTGTATAGGTTTTATTGATGGTTTTAATTTGATACAAATTGGAATAATGAGTTGAATCTAACTTTTGAAACAAAATACCAGGCGCTCTTAAAATTGTGGTATCAATATTCTTACGACTAACCATCAAAGCCACCAATATTAATAACAACAAAGTCAACACTGCTATATAAGCCTTGGTAATCCATAGCATGCCTTTTTTACGTTCATCAGTAATGGCATTTTCGCTGGTTAATCTAACCAAACCCTTTGGCTTATGTACCTTGACCATTACTTCATCGCAAGCATCAATACAAGCCGTACAATTAACACATTCTAATTGAGTACCGTTTCTGATATCAATGGCTGTCGGACATACTTTTACACACATACCACAATCAATGCAATCCCCTTTAGATTGGGGATCTTCTCCTTTATGAATATGCCCTCTTGGTTCACCTCTTTTAAAATCGTAAGCCACAACAATAGAATTTTTATCGAGCATAACACCCTGCAAACGACCATAGGGACAGGCAATTAAACAGACTTGTTCCCTAAACCATGCATAAACGAAATAAAACACTGCACTAAAAATGATAATGAGCGTAAATCCACCTTTGTGAAGACTGATCGGCTCTTTAATAATTTTCAATAAATCATCAAGGCCAATCATGTAAGCCAAAAAGGTATTTGAAATTAATAAGGCTATCCAATAAAACAATACATGTTTTGTGACTCTTTTAATGATTTTTTCAGAAGTCCAAGGACTATTTTTTAGTTTGATTTGATGAGCAGCACTGCCATCTATCCAATATTCTATTCGCCTAAATACCATCTCCATAAAAATGGTCTGAGGGCAGATCCAACCACAAAATATTCGACCAAAAGCCACGGTAAACATCACCA
Source organism: Bacteroidia bacterium (assembly GCA_044368575.1). Taxonomy (GTDB): domain Bacteria; phylum Bacteroidota; class Bacteroidia; order NS11-12g; family UBA955; genus JABMMZ01. The sequence continues at coordinate 16,372 of JBIPPH010000029.1, read as the reverse complement.
CAAAAATGATGAAGGTGATCATAGCCACCCCAAAAATAACAAGGTCTTGAGGCCAAAAAATGGCACCAAATAAAATAAACTTTCTTTCTAGAACATTAAAAAGAAACATTGGATGCCCATTGTGCTTCAAGAATGGTAATCCAAAAAACAAACATAAATAGATAACCGAAAGCATAGTCCTTCGGTTATACATTTTTCCTTTGGGCTGCCAAGGGAACACCCATTTACGTTTACCATCAGGACCAATCGTTCCAATGGCATCTCTATAGGATTGGTCTACATGTTGACCTATATTAAATGGGTCATCAGGATTCATCATTTAACTTCTATATTTTTCATTCCAGTTATTTTACTAGAATCGTTACCTAAATCAGCACTTGACACTTCTTCTTCATACAATTCACCTTCTGCAGCCTTAGGATTGGCCGGCTGAGTACCTTGAAGGGTGTGTATAAAACTGATGACATTCTGAATGTCTACAGGACTCAATTCGTCTTTCCAAGCCTTCATTCCCTTATTGGTTCCATTTTTAACAATTTTAAACAAGTCGCCAGGTTTATTCCCATACAACCAATGTTTATCTGTAAAGTTAGGCCCTACTAATCCCTGGCCTTCAGGACCATGGCAAACTGCGCAATTCTTAATAAAAATGGCTTTGCCTGTAGCAATTTTACCGGCATCTGCCAAATACTGAGCATTGGTCTCATCAACATTCATTGCCATCTTTGCTCTGTATGCATTAACACTAGCCTCTGCTTGCGCAATTTCAGCATTGTATTCCTCTTCACTGGACTTAGCTGAATGGGTAACATGATAACTGCCCATATAAACGATACTGGAGACAATGGTTAAATAAAACCCATATTTCCACCAAGGGGGCAAATTGTTATCGAGTTCTTTAATGCCATCGTAATCATGGTCCAACAAGACATCCTTATCTGTTTCTAATGGTGCTACGCCAAAAACTTTACGAGACAAAAACGTACTAAACCATGACACTTTTTCAACTTGCTCTCCTGCTTTATTGGCGGCCAATTGTTCTTGCTTAACTATAATTCTCATGATCATTAAACACAACCATAAAATCACAAACAATTCTAAAATTAGCATTAAAAACAAAGCCAAAAAGCCCAATGGATGCATGCCTGAAATAGGTGAACTTTCATAAATATTACTAGTAGCAAGATTTGTTTGAGCATACATAGAATTGGAAGACAGCATGGTCATTAACAAGATGATTGGAGTGGCTTTGTTAGAAAGCAGTTCTCTGATTTTTGTTTTAACCGCAGTTTTCAGCACAGCAGATAAAATAAAAATAACCATTAGCAACACTGCGCATAAACTGGCCATAGCAATAAACAAAGGGTTACTGTATATTGACGCGTTGGCTTTAACTGCTGTTTCTGCCGCGAAGGCTTTAAGAGTCCCCAACATTACTAAACTAATTGAAAGATATAATTTTGTTCTCATGTTACTTGTTTTCTTGTTTATCTAATGGCAATTCAGAAATGGAATGGATGTATGATTTATCTGTTCCTAGTACATACCAGATTAAGGCTAGGAAAAAGACAAAGAAAATGATCAAAGAAGTAAGCGGATAAATGCTCACACCTGATATATGCTCTAAATAATGTATAAATTTCATGACTTAATACTGGTGTTATTGATTGGTTTTAGTTTCTCCGCTGATATCAGTTCCTAGTCTTTGTAAGTAGGCAATCAAAGCGATGATTTCTTTTTCTGGCATAGCTTTTATGTTTTCTTTTCGCAAATCAGCAACGATTGAATTGGCTTGTTTTTTAAGGTCGTCGTTGGCCATTTTTTCGTAGCCTTTTTCATAAGGTACACCTAAAGTTTGCATGGCTTTAATCTTAGCTTCTGTCAGGCTCACATCGATATCATTTTCAAATAACCATGGATAACGCGGCATGATGGAGCCCGGAGAAATTGAACTCGGTTCATACATATGGTTGAAATGCCATGAGTTTGGTTTGCGGATTTTCTGAGTACCTTCTCTTGCCAAATCTGGCCCTGTTCGCTTACTTCCCCATTGGAAAGGATGATCATATACAAATTCTCCTGCTTTTGAATATTCGCCATAACGAGCCGTTTCACTTCTGAATGGTCTTACCATTTGCGAGTGACAAGTATAACAACCTTCTCTAACGTATATATCTCTTCCTTGTAACTCAAGTGGGGTATAAGGCTTAACACTGCTAATTGTTGGCACGTTGCTCTTAATCAAGAACGAAGGCACAAATTCTACAGCACCCCCAATCAAAATGACCAGTAAAGTCATTACCAAGAATTGAACTGGTTTACGTTCTATCCAACGGTGCCAATGTTCTTTATGAACTGGCTCATAGGCATCTGTCATTGGAGCGGCTTCAGCTGCTTCATTATCAACAATTACCCCTGATTTAATCGTCTTAATCAGGTTGTATACCATGACAACAGCACCTACTAAGTACAAACTACCGCCTATTGAACGCAACAAATAAAAGGGGCGCAAATTCACTACTGTTTCAAGGAATTGATATTTCAAAGCCCCATCTGGAGTAAACTCTTTCCACATCAAACTTTGAGTCCAACCGGCCCAATACATCGGAATAGCATACAACAAAATACCTAACGTCCCTAACCAAAAATGGGTATTGGCCAATGACTTACTGTGCAATTCCGTTCTGAACAATCTTGGAATCAACCAATACAAAATACCAAAGGTTAAAAAACCATTCCAACCCAAGGCTCCAACGTGGACGTGCGCTACAATCCAATCGGTAAAGTGGGCTATAGCATTTACATTTTTGAAAGACAACATAGGGCCTTCAAACGTAGCCATACCATAAGCAGTTACAGCTACCACCATAAACTTCAATACGATATCTTCTCTTACTTTATCCCAAACCCCTCTTAAAGTGAGCAGTCCATTGATCATTCCACCCCAACTTGGCGCAATCAACATCACCGAGAATACAACCCCTAAAGATTGTGCCCAATCAGGCAGAGAAGTATACAACAAATGGTGAGGACCAGCCCAGATGTATAAGAAAATCAAAGCCCAAAAGTGAATAATAGACAATCTGTATGAGTATACTGGTCTGTCTGCCGCCTTAGGCAAGTAATAATACATCAAACCTAAATAAGGTGTTGTTAAGAAAAAGGCTACCGCATTATGCCCATACCACCATTGCACCAAGGCATCTTGCATACCGGCATAGAAACTATAACTCTTTAACCAAGAAAATGGCAATTCAAAAGAGTTCACAATGTGCAACACAGCAACTGTAACAAATGTGGCGATGTAAAACCAAATGGCCACATACAAATGGCGTTCTCTGCGTTTCAAAATAGTACCAAACATATTCCATCCAAACACCACCCACACCAAGGCAATTAAAATATCAATTGGCCATTCTAACTCTGCGTATTCTTTTCCGGTTGTATAGCCCATTAATAAAGTTAAAGCGGCTAAAACGATAATTAACTGCCAACCCCAAAAATTCAATTTACTTAAAACATCGCTGAACATTCTGGCTTTACACAAGCGCTGAAGCGAATAGTAAACTCCCATGAAAATACCATTGCCAACAAAGGCAAAAATGATGGCATTCGTGTGCAATGGCCTTACCCTCCCAAAGGTGGTTTGAGCTGTATCAAAGTTCAAAGCCGGGAAAACCATTTGTAAAGCGACGAGTAGGCCGACTAGCATTCCGACCAGTGCCCAAAGCATGGTAGCGTATGCAAACCATCTTACGATTTTGTTGTCATAGTGAAAGGTTTCTTTATTCATATTATTCTTGTATTGTTTAAGATTTAGTTTGGTCTTCATCTTCGAAAAGTATTCGAACAGATGGCGTATAGGTATCTGAAAACTGTCCGCGCTTACCTGCTTTGATGAATAAGATCAAAAAAAACAGTGCTAAAAGCATACTCGCACCGATTAATAGCATCATGATTTCCATGCTTCAAAACTATTACGCAGGTAATTTTAGCATCATGATTGGGGTCAGAAAACAAGACTGACAATGATCAGTTTTTGACCATTCTATGATTTAAAAGTAGAGTCATACCCCAAGTAAGCAATAACATAGTGATAGAACTTGATGGCATTAAAATGGCTGCTGTTAGAGGCTGCAGCTGGGCTGTAATAGCAAAATACAAACCAATGGCATTGTATAACAATGAAAAGACGAAGCTAATGATTACCACCCACTGTGCTGCATGAATTAATTTAAACAAACTAGGCAAACGTTTGAGGGCCTCAGTGGTTAACAAAACATCGCATGCAGGGAAAAACGAGGAAACTTTATCTGCAACAGCTATCGCCACATTAGCTTGTTTAAGGGCCGGCGCATCGTTTAAACCATCGCCTGCCATGGCTACTATTTTACCTTGCGTTTGTAATGATTGAATCAGATGGACTTTATCTTCAGGTGTTTGTTGAACATAACATGCTTTAAAGGCTGTAGTATTTATTGCAGGATTAACTGCTACATCACCACTAGATAAATACAATTCGTAATCCATGGCTTTTAGGGCTGACAGCATGGCATTAGCGTCTTGTCTGATGGCATGGGTGAGTTTCAAATAGCCTTTGTAAACATGATTCACAGATACATAAACAGCAGTCTCCTGCAAGCCTAAATCAATTGGAGGGACTTGCAAATAGGCCGCCGACCCAAGCTTGTAAGTAATACCTTTAATTACCCCTTGTAAACCTTTTCCCTGTACTTCTTGATAGGCGCTCAATTCATAAGGCATTGCTTGATAATACACTTGACTAATCGCAACACTTAAAGGATGAACGGACTGATGAGCTAAGGCGGCTAAATCTAATAATGCTTGATCAGATAAGTCAGCATTGAGCTCAATTGTGAAGGCTTTATTATCTGTTAAGGTGCCTGTTTTATCAAATACAATTGTTTTTAGACGGTTCAATTCACTCAGGGTGATTTTGTTTTTAACAAACATGCCATGGTTTTTAAGCACTCTCAACAAATGCCCATTGGCAAAAGTGGTTGCCAACAAAAGAATACACGGGCAAGCTACAATTAAAACACTTGTAAGGGCTTTAAAGGCCTCTTCAGTGCCATTGATTTGGTATTGATAAACAAAAGCAAATGCCCCAATCAATAGCAACCCTAAACTGAAATAATAATTGATTTTTTCTGTCAAAGAATGGTCGTCAACAATCTTTTTTTTCTCAATTGACCATAGTTTAACCAATCTACTATTATCGGTAGAAGTCAATAATTCAAATTGCGCAGATTTGCCATTGATTATGGCTCCGGCATAGACCTTATCGCCCATGAGGACAGCCACAGGCTCAGACTCACCCGTTATAAAACTGTAATCGACGCTCACATGTCCGGATTTTAAAATCGCATCTGCTGGCAATAATTCCGCATTGCGAAGCTCTATGACATCGCCGGATTTAAGTTGAGTAATATTGACTGATTGGGTGCTGTCTGGTTTCACCAATCTGGCGGCTAATGGAAAGTAGGATTGATAATCTCTATCAAAGGTTAATGCATCGTAACTTAAGTCTTGAAAATATCTACCTACCAACAACAAAAAAACTATACCAGTCATGCTATCAAAGTAGCCTGCATGTTGGTACACAAACAGTTCATATAGGCTGCGTACAAAAGTAGCAACTATGGCCAAAGTTATAGGCAAGTCAATGTTTAAGGTTCGACTTCTTATGGCTCTATAAGATTGTTCGAAAAACTCAGAAGAACAATACAACAATACTGGTAAAGACAAGACTAAACTGATGTAGTTGAACCATTGCTTAAGCAACAAACTACTGGCATCTAGCGATAACCCCAAATACTCAGGGAAGCTTAACATCATGATGTTGCCAAAACAAAAGCCAGCAATGCCGATTTTAACCGCTCTAGGCGACCACTTGGCACTTTTTACTCCGGCATTATTTGACAATGACAAATCTGGTTTATACCCTAATTGATACAAAAGCCCAACGATATCTGAAAGCGCCGTATCATATTTTTTAACCGTTACTTGCAAGGCTTTGTTAAAAAAATCTACTCTTGAATTGATAACCTTGGAATTGAATTTATCAAGTCGTTCAAGCAAATAAATACAAGCATTACAATGCATACTTGGTATAGTAAATTTAAACTGCAAGGTATCTGCATGTTGAAATACAATAAATTTGAGTCTAGTATCCGCCTCATCTAAATAATTCAATTCAGAAGCGTTAACAAGTTCAGGCACGTTTCCATTTCCATCCTTATAATATTGACACAATTGATGATCGTTTAGCAAGGCATAAACAGAGGAACAACCTTGGCAGCAAAAGACCTGATCGTTGACTTTAATCAATTGATCTTCGCAAGGCAAACCGCAATGGGCACAAATTATTGCAAGACCCTTATGCTTAGGTGTTTCAAGGGTTATTTCTTGATCAAACAACATCCGCTTATTGACTAACTATCATTACAGGTATTTGTGTGAATTTAATGGCATATTTTGAAAAACGCTTGTGAAAAACACTTTGCCAAATATTGTAATGACGAGCATAAATCACTAATACATCAGGTTTCATTGATTGAATTGCCTTTTCAAATTCATGTTCTTTATCAAGCCCCAAAATCTGATGAATTCCAGTTAATTGATTAGGGAACATCTTTTTAAGCAATCCTAAAAACAGGGATTTGTTTTGTTCTACGTCTTGATCGTAATGCGAAACATTCACGGCTTTGATTTGAACATTAGACTTTGACCCAATAAGTTCTTTGATGGGATTGAGTTGATGAACTTCAGCTGTTTTACCATCCCAACCATATGCTACCAGATTGACATCAAAGGACTTGGCATTAGCTGGCACTACCAACAAAGGACTTCTCACCTTACCCGCCAATGTGGTACATACATCTCCGAAAATGACTTTATCTAATCCTTTGCGTTTTTTAACACCAACAACGGTAAGCCATGGCGACATGGATTGGATTTTATCCATAAGTACTGGCATTAAAAACCCATAATCTATTTCAAAAGCAATTTGCAAACCTGGCCTATTCTTTTTTAAATAAGAAATGGCGCGGCGCATCCAAGCTGATGCCTTTTTGATGTCATCATCAGGGTTGTAAATATACATTGCTTCTGCTTCCAAAAACGCCGATGTTGATACCACGTGATACAAAAACAACTTTGAATTGGTCTGAAAGGCTATATCTGCTGCAATTTTTATAGCATTTTTTGAAGATGGGCTAAAGTCATGAGCGGCTAAAATGAGTTTATTTAATTTCATATAGATTAGTTTTATATGCTTACAAAGCTAATTGACAGGGTATCTGAGAACAAATGACTAAAGGCATCATATAAAACTGATTGAAGTCATTTTTTTTACACTTAAAAGCACTTAAATAAAATGGATTAAAAAGGAAAAAAAACTTTCTTGTAAAGTGGTTTGTTAATTAGTAAGTTTGTAGAGTTATTCTACTCAACTAATATTCATTATGGAAGTAAAATTAGAAGCCATTTTTCAAGACAAAATTGATCAAGAAATCAAGATTGAGCCACGCGATTGGATGCCTGAGAAATACCGCAAAACCCTTTTGCGCCAAATTTCGCAACACGCACACAGTGAAATCGTTGGCATGCTCCCTGAAGGTAATTGGATAACAAGAGCCCCCAATTTACGTCGCAAAGTGGCCTTACTCGCTAAGGTTCAAGACGAGGCAGGCCATGGCCTTTATTTATATTCAGCCGCAGAAACCCTTGGCATGAGTCGCGACGAAATGTTGAACGAATTACATACCGGTAAGGCCAAATACAGCAGCATATTTAATTACCCAACGCTCACTTGGGCAGATATGGGCGCTATAGGTTGGTTGGTCGATGGTGCTGCCATTATGAACCAAGTGCCATTATGCCGAACCAGTTATGGTCCATACGCAAGAGCAATGGTGAGAGTTTGTAAAGAAGAATCATTTCACCAAAGACAAGGCTATGAAATCATGTTGACCTTGGCCAATGGCAGTCCTGAACAAAAGGCAATGGCCCAAGATGCCCTCAACAGATGGTGGTGGCCAAGCATAATGATGTTTGGACCTACAGATGACAACTCCCCTAACTCAGCTCAAAGCATGCAATGGAAAATCAAACGTTTCAGCAACGATGAATTGCGTCAAAAATTCATTGATGCAACTGTTCCTCAAGCTGAAATATTGGGTTTAACCATTCCTGATAAAGACTTAAAATGGAATGAACAAAGGGGTCATTATGACTTTGGCACTATTGATTGGACTGAGTTCCATCAAGTAGTAGCAGGCAACGGCCCTTGCAACAAACAACGCTTAAAAGCACGTGTGGATGCATGGGAAAACGGCGCCTGGGTAAGAGAAGCCGCAATGGCCTTCCACGAGAAAGAAAAACAAAGACAAGCAAAAACTGAAGCAGCATAATGGATCAAAAAGAATGGCCCCTTTGGGAAGTATTTATTAGAGCCAAACAAGGCCTTAATCACAAACATGTTGGCAGCTTACACGCCGCGGACATTAACATGGCAATTGAAAACGCAAGAGACGTATACACCAGAAGAATGGAAGGTGTTAGCATATGGGTAGTAGAAAGTAAGCATATTCATGCGAACGACCCACATGACCAATCGGCTTTGTTTGAACCCGCTAATGACAAGGTATACAGACACCCAACTTTCTACGTCCTCCCAGAAGAAGTCAACCACATGTAATGACAACAAATCAAGAAAATTTACTAGACTTCGTATTACAATTGGCCGATAACAGCATGATCATTGGCCAAAGAAATGCTGAATGGTGTGGACATGGTCCAATCTTAGAGCAAGACATCGCCTTAACCAATATCACCCTTGATTTAATTGGAGAAGCTAGAAGTTTATACCAATACGCAGCAAGCCTTCAGGGCAATAATGCCACTGAGGACAGCATGGCTTTTTTAAGAGATGCCCGCGCATACAGAAATGTGCTATTGACAGAACAACCCAACAACGATTGGGGCTTTACAATAGTCAGACAGTTTTTATTTGACGCCTTCCATTACTATTCATTGCAGGCCCTTTGCAACAGCAAAGACACTCAGTTAAAGGCCATTGCTGAGAAGAGTTTAAAAGAAGTCACTTACCATCTAAAATGGAGTAGCGAGTGGGTGATCCGATTGGGTGATGGCACAGACATCAGCCACAACAAAATCCAATCTGCAATTGATGCATTATGGGACTTTACCCATGAAATGTTTATGCCAAGCCAAGCAGAACAAACCTTAATAGAGATTGGCATAGCGCCAGATTTAAGCCAGATTAAAACCAATTGGAATAAAAAGGTTACCGAGGTGCTTAATATGGCTACCATTCAAATCCCAGAACAAACGTTTGCTCAAAAAGGCGGCAAGCAGGGCATTCATTCAGAGTATTTAGGCTATATATTAACCGATATGCAGTATTTACAAAGGTCATACCCAGGTTTAGACTGGTAAACTCAGAATGCTGTTGAATATCATACTTAACAAAAATTAAAATCAGATTAAAAGCATTAATTTCGCAACAATTTCTAATACACCATGGGAAGAATTTTCGAAAAAAGGAAGCATAAAATGTTTGCACGATTCGACAAAATGTCGAAAACCTTTACCAAGTACGGGAAAGAAATCGCAATAGCGGTTAAAAGTGGAGGAACAGATCCTGAATCAAACGCCAAGCTAAGAGCGGTTATCGCCAATGCTAAAAGTCAAAATATGCCTAAAGACCGTATTGAAGCGGCCATTAAGCGATCAGCAGGCAAAGACACTAGTAACTACGAAGAAATTGCCTATGAAGCCATGTGCATGAAAGGCGTAGGCTTAGTTATTGAAACAGCTACAGATAATCCAACCAGAACAGTTGCTAATATCAGAATGCATCTTAACAGAGGCGGCGGAGAACTTGGCAAGTCTGGTTGTTTGGACTTTGCGTTTGATCGCAAAAGCGTTTTTGTAATCAGTACAGACAACATCAATGCTGATGAATTAGAATTAGAATTAATTGATGCTGGTTTAGAGGACACTGAAATCGAAGATGGCGAAATGGTAATAACAGCTTCGTTCGAAAACTTCGGCAACATGCAAAAAGCATTAGAGGCAAGACAACTTACCATTATAAGTGCTGAGCTTCAAAGAATACCAACCAATACTATCGAACTAACAGAAGAGGAAAAACTTCAAGTGGAAACCCTCATAGAAAAGTTAGAAGACGATGACGACGTTCAAAACGTCTATTCGAATATGGCATAAACCAATTAAAACACTATATCTGCTATGAACAGAACAACCAACAACAACATTTTAGTCCCAACCGATTTCTCTGAAATTGCCAACAATGCTTTGGGACATGCATTAAAAATTGCAGATGTTTACAAAAATGAAATCACCTTACTGAACATACAAGACGATGGTGGTTTATTTGGCCTTTTTGGCAACGATGAGAAAATGAGCTTAATTAAAGAAGCCATTGATATGAAAATGGACAAATTAATTGTTGAGAGCTTAAAAAGTTTCCCTAATGTTAAAATCAATAAGCGATTTGAATATGGTAAAATATACAAAGTGATTACAGAAATCGCTGAAAAAGAAAACTTTGATAGTATAGTTATGGGAACCAATGGCGCTAGTGGTTTACAACAAATTACTGGCAGCAATGCAAGTCGAGTGATTAATTATGCTAAGGTACCTGTAGTGGTTGTTAAAGAACAGCCTATGGGCAGCATGGGATATGAGAAAATTGTATTGCCAATTGACCTATCGCCTGAAAGTAGACAAAAAGTAACTTGGGCTGTTCACTTAGCTAAAAAATTCAATAGTGTCATCCACGTGATATATGAAAACAGTACCAATTCTGAGGTTAAAGCTAGAATCTTCGGCGCAGTCAATCAAACCCAAGACATCTTAGCTCAAAATGGTGCTAACTATATTGTTAGAGGTCTTGATGAAGAAAAATACCAAGATAGTTTTGCTGAAGATACCCTTGCTTATGCTGATGAAATAAAAGCTGATTTGATCATGATTATGTCTCAACAAGAAAAAGGATTTTCTGAATTCTTATTGGGCAGCTATGCACAACAAATTGTTAACCACAGTGGTAAAGTGCCTGTAATGTGTATTAATAGCCACGATACTGGTGTCATTATTGACGGCGTATTTAGCTAATGAAAATATTAGTTGCAGATAGCGGTAGCACAAAGTGCGATTGGATGCTTGGCACTGACCTTGAAAAGCCCCTACTGATTGAAAGTATGGGCTTTAACCCTTTTTACCACAGCTCAGAATTAATAGCAAGCAAAATTAGTGAGGCCTTTGGAGGCCAATCGATTGACGATATCGACTATGTTTACTATTATGGTGCCGGTTGTTCTACTGATGAACTCAAGCAAATCGTATTGAAAGGCTTACAATCAGTTTTCCAAAATGCTACTGTTAGGGTGTCTCATGACTTAGATGGCGCCGCCATAGCAACATGCGGAAATAAAGCAGGTATAGCTTGTATATTGGGCACTGGCAGTAATGCTTGTTTGTGGGATGGGCATTCAGTTGTTGAACACCCATGTAAGTTTGGCTTAGGCTTTATTTTAGGGGATGAAGGCAGTGGATCTCATATTGGCAAACAATTGCTAAAAGGATATTTCTACAATGAAATGCCGCCTAGCATTCGTCAAGCATTTGAAGCCAAATACCCTGACCCAAAACTCATCATCCACAATACCTATGCACCAGGAGGCAACACCTATGTTGCTGGCTTTGCTAGATTTGCTGGCGATCACAAAAAAGAGCCTTATATTCAAAAATTAATCAGAGATGTTTTTGAGTATTATGTTAAATCTCACATCTTGAAATACGAACCGCACAAAGAAATTCCTGTGAATTTTGTAGGATCCATTGCGTTCTTGCACCAAGACATTTTAAATGAGTTAAGCCAACACTACCAATTTCATATTGGTAAAATCATCAAACAACCAATTGATGCTCTATACGCCTTTCATTTAGCCCAAAAAGCAAGCTAAATAAGACACTAGAAGGCCTAGGATAATCAATACCCACTTACTTCTTCCCTCTTTTTTGCGCAATGAGTGTTCAAACACTATAGTGGTGCTGATATGAAGAAATATCCCCGCAATAATGGCCATCACGATATGAATCAAGTTATCAGACATTACATTGGCTTCGTGTACCCAAACACCTAACGTATAGCCAATTGGTGTAGCACAGATGTATATCAATAAAAAGGCATAGACATGAGATGACTGCTTCCATTTAGAATGCATCAATACAGACAAAGAGAACGCAGCTGGTATTTCATGTATGGCAATCCCCACGATCATGCTGTAAGAAAAACCTTGACCTAAAAATTGGCTTAAGCCTGCTGAGTAACCCTCTAAAATAGCATGTAACATTAAACCAGAAAACAATATCAATTCACTTTTGGGCAAATCATGCGAATGGATGTGCCCATGCCCTACACCACCAGTAAAACGCTCTAAAAAGATTTGAAACAAAAAACCAACCACTATCCATAAACCAGCGATTTTGATGTGATCAAACAATTCTGGCATTAGGCCAAACAAGGCTATCCCCATTAAAAAGGCCCCACTAAAAGCTACAGTATGTCCGATAAATTGATGTGAATGCACTTTTAACAATCTTTGCAAAAGCACACCCAACATTGGACCAGAGAGCAATATGAGCAATGGAAATATCATACCCATTTTAAAGCCTCCAAGCCTTTTTTATAAACCCAATAGGCCAAATAGGCCATTAATACCCCTACGATAGCACCTACTAGTACATCGCTCGGATAATGCACGCCGCAATACACTCTGCTGTAGGCAATCAAAGCTGCCCATAACAAGGCTAATGATTTATATAAATTTGACATTGTAGGTAACAAGAGCATTAAAAATAAAGCAATACAAAAATGATTAGCCGCATGCGAAGATGCCATACTATAACTATCGGAGCAAACTATAGACTGCGGCAAACGAGGGCTTAAAGACAAGTTATGACATGGTCTCTCGCGTTTAAATAATGGCTTCATAATGCTACTGCAAATTTGATCCGAAGCACCAACCGCCATTACCACACAAAGTAACATCCAAAAGGCTTTTTTGCCAAAAGCCCTATACCCTAAAAACAACAACAATATGTACAAGGGCAGCCAAGTCAATTTATTAGTAACTGTAACCATCAACGAATCTGCCCATGCGCTAGCCATGGTTTGATTGATGAGTTGATATAGGCTATAGTCTATGTTCATGAAACTATTTTTTCTGAAAATAAAATCAAACGTTCGGAGTGTTCGGGCGAAAATGAATTGAGTTGATAATCGCCGTATACCTCAGTTATACGTAAACCTGCTGCTTGATATAATTTTTCAAAGGTCTGCAAATCTAATAAATCCACTTGTTCTGTGAAACAATAACTTGATTGATTGTCTTCGAAACGAATGGTTTTAAATACCCTATTGCAGTCGATTGTTTTTTGAATTTCAAATTGAATTCCTTGTTTCTCTAGGGTTTGTTGAGGTATAATTTGGCTTTTGACCTTATTTGCATTCAAATAATCTTGAACAAAAACACCATTAGGTTTAAGCATCTTGTTCACCGCTTTAAGGGTATTTAGATTATCGTCGGGGGCATCAAAATAGCCAAAACTCGTAAAAAGATTCATTAGAAAATCTACCTCAGCTCCTGGATAGGCGATGCGCATATCGTGCACTTCAAATTGGAGTGTATTGGTTGCAAATTGCTGAGCATAAGCTATACTCTCATCGCTTAAGTCTAAACCTAAAACCTTACACCCATGGCTGTTCAAGGTAACGGCATGTCTGCCTTTCCCGCAAGCTAAATCAATGGCAGAATGGGCGTCATTGATTTGAAGTTTATGAGCCAAAGCGTGCACAAAATCAGCCGCCTCTTGCTCATTGCGATCACCATACAATAAATGATAATAGCTCGTATTGAACCATTCTTTAAACCACGCCATTAGATGTTGCAAAATAAGTAAAAAGAATTTAGATTTGCTTATTATGAGAACCCTTAAAATCAGTATTGCCCTTTTGGCATTGTCTATTGTACTAATTCAATGTAAAAAAAATAAAAACGAAGTGACTGTCAATAGTGGCCCTACTACCCCAGCTATTGATTTATTAACCAATAAGAACTGGTTAGTTTCAAATCTAATCAGCAATGGCACAGATATTTGGAATACCCCGTTTGTAAGCGCTTGTAACAAAGACAATCAATACCGCTTCCGTAAAAACGATACATTATCTTTGTTCGACATGAACAACAAATGCAATACCAGCGATCCTGACTCTACCAATAGTTACTTCAAATTATACAACAACAAGCAATTGGTATTGAATGTGAAATTAACAAGCACTATGACCATAAATGATACTGCTGACATCTTAGAATTATCGGAAAACACATTGAAATTAAATGTAGAATATACTGGCATTCCGGGTACCTTAACTTTTAAACACCCATGAGAAAATCATTCATCGCAATAGCCTGTGTTCTAGGCTTGTTGTATGCTTGTGAAAAAGACATAAACACTCTGCCAATACCTGTAGATACTACTCTTGAAAAAATCTCACAACACAATTGGACCATTTATAGATTAGACATTAACGGCAACAATGTTTTTGGTTTGGTTATTCCGGCCTGCCAACAAGATGACTCCTATAGATTCTTTAAAGACAGTGTAATGAGCCAATACGAAAACGCTAATGTTTGCGTAGGCAATGCTGATTCAAGTCAATCGCGCTGGCAACTATACAATGGCAATAAATCCATGATAGCGACTGTATTTGGAACGACTGACACTGTTAAGATTGAAAACATTACTGACACTGAATTGACCATCTCATTGGATTACAATGGGAATCCGGCTGTCATCTATTTCAAAAAATAATCGCATTGTATACCCAATTAACGGCAACTCACATAGAAGCCCTTAAAGCTTTACTTGGTCATGAGGCTTTGGTTTTAGATCCTGAGCAACTAAATATATACAGCAGAGATTATACTGAAGATTTCAGTTTTTTACCAGAATTAGTAGTAAAAGCTACAAATTCCAATATGGTGTCTCAATTGGCCAAATATTGTCATGAGCATCGAATAGCCCTTACTTGTAGAGGAGCTGGCACAGGCCTATCAGGCGCATGCCTGCCCATTGAAGGGGGCATAGTCTTAAGTCTTGAAAAAATGAACAAGATTTTAGCCATTGACACTGTTAACCACCAAGCCATTGTTGAACCAGGAGTGATCAATGACCAACTTCAACAGGCTGTTCAAGATCAGGGGCTGTTTTACCCTCCTGACCCAGCCAGTAAAGGCAGTTGCACATTGGGTGGCAATATAGCCCATAGCTCTGGCGGTCCTCGATGTGTTAAATATGGCACCACCAAAGATTATGTCTTAAATTTAGAAGTTGTTCTGGCTGATGGCAGTATCATTGATACAGGCGCCAATGTTTTAAAAAACTCAACGGGCTACCACCTTACCCAATTGATGGTTGGCAGTGAAGGCACCTTAGGCATAGTCACTAAAATTACCCTCAAACTATTACCCTTTCCACCCTATAAATCGCTTTTATTGGCGAGTTTCAGCAATGCTCAAATGGCTTGCGCTTGTGTACCGGCCATTTTTGAAGAAGGTGTTCAACCCAGCGCCATTGAGTTTATGGATAAAAAAGGGGTTGAACTGTCTGTTAAAGCGCAACAAATACCCTTTGAATTTGGCGAAGAACAAGCCTATTTGCTCATAGAAGTCGATGCCTTTTCTGAAAACGAACTTTTGCCTCAATGTGAAAAGATATACAGTAGTTTAGAGGCCCATCAAGTCCTCAATGTATTATTAGCCGAAGACCATGAAAGCAAAGAAAAATTCTGGCGTATCAGGCGGTCAATAGGTGAAGTCGTTAAACAGCATTCCATCTACAAAGAAGAAGACGCTGTTGTAACCCGCTCCTACTTACCTGACTTATATGAAGGGGTTAAACGCATTGCAGAGCAATATGGTTTTGAAACCGTTTGTTACGGGCATGCTGGCGATGGCAATCTGCACATCAATATTTTAAAATTAGACTTAGCAGATGCTATTTGGCAGAATGAATTACCTAAAGCCATACGATCCATTTTTGAATTGTGTAAACAATATGGTGGGACTATTAGTGGAGAGCATGGTATAGGCTTGGTGCAAAAACCCTACCTTGATATTGTCTTCAACCAAAAGCATTTTGAACTCATGAGGGGCATCAAAAACAGTTTCGACCCCCATTGGATTCTCAATCCCGGAAAAATCTTCGACAGAGCCTAATTTTTTGTGAATAAAAC
>JBIPPH010000055.1:0-8003 GCA_044368575.1 Bacteroidia bacterium | reverse complement strand
AACACTGGTCTTAACCATTTCTCTGCTGTGTCAAGGTCTATGCCTTTTCTGTTAGCATACGCTTGCAACTGATCCTTACCGATTTTGCCTATACCAAAATACCTGGCCTCAGGATGTGCAAAATAAAAGCCTGATACAGATGCGGTAGGATACATAGCCAAAGACTCCGTAAGTTCAACACCAATCGTTGGAGTGGTTTGTAAAAGCTTGAAAATAGTGGTTTTTTGAGTATGATCAGGACATGCAGGATAGCCAGGAGCTGGTCTTATACCCTGGTATTTTTCTATAATCAAGTCTTCTTTATCGAGGACTTCATTGCTAGCATAAGCCCATTGTTCTTTGCGCACATGTTCATGTAAATACTCTGCAAAAGCCTCAGCCAGTCTATCGGCAAGCGCTTTTAACATAATAGAGCTGTAGTCGTCATGCTGTGCTTCAAATCGTTTGATGTGTTCCTCAATGCCAATACCAGCAGTTACAGTGAAACACCCAATGTAATCTTGTTGTTGATTGTCTTTTGGAGCTATATAATCTGCTAAAGACAAATGCTTTACACCACCGGCCATTTGACGTTGTTGTCTGAGGCAATAAATCGTGTCTAAGTGGTTGTCAGATTGATCAAGCACGTGAATGTCTTCACCGTCTGAATAGGCTTTAAAAATGCCATACACCGCCTTAGCTGTTAACCATTGTTTGGCAATGACCTCGTCTAACATGGCTTGAGCATCGTTGAATAATTTCTGCGCTTCTTGACCCACCACTTCATCTTTTAGAATATTAGGGTACTTGCCTGCCAGTTCCCAAGTTTGAAAGAAAGGGGTCCAATCAATGTATTGTCTTAAAACGGAAAGGTCTTGTTGCTCAATGGTAAATACACCCTTGTGCTTTGGTTCAACAATGGATTGCCAATTCAATAAACTGCGGTTGCTTAATGCAGTTTGGTAATCAATCAATTGTTTTTCGCTTTGTTTATTGGCATGATCTATAGCCAATTTTTCGTATTGTGATCGAATACTTTGAGCATAGCTTGACTTGGTGTCAGGGCTCAATAGTTGAGATACCACTGGAACCGACTTAGAAGCATCTAAAACGTGGACAGTTGCTCCGCTGTATTGAGGCGCTACCTTAACGGCAGCATGAATTTTACTGGTTGTTGCGCCACCAATCAATAAAGGTATTTTAAACCCTCTTTTTTCCATTTGTTGGGCCACATACACCATCTCATCTAAACTTGGTGTAATCAATCCGCTTAACCCTATAACATCTACTTCTAAGGCTTGTGCTTTATCGAGTATGGTTTCACAAGGTACCATGACCCCTAAATCAATGATTTCATAATTGTTGCAGGCCAATACCACTCCAACAATGTTTTTGCCGATATCGTGCACATCGCCTTTAACTGTGGCCAAAAGGACTTTTCCAGGGCCTCTTTTATTGGTCTCTTCAGTTTGATTTAGTTTCTCTGCTTGTAAATAGGGTTCTAAATACGCAACCGCTTTTTTCATCACCCTTGCACTCTTTACCACTTGCGGTAAAAACATTTTTCCGGCGCCAAATAAATCCCCCACGACATTCATACCACTCATCAAAGGGCCTTCAATAACCAATAATGGCTTCTTTAATAATTGATAAGCTTCTTCTGTGTCTTGATCAATAAACTCTGTAATACCATGCACCAAAGCATGTTTTAACCTATCTTCTATAGGCAATTGTCGCCATGATAAATCAACGGTACTGGTTTTGGCTACAGCCTTAACAGTTTCTGCAAATTCTAATAACCGATCGGTTGCATCTGGTCTTCTGTTGAGTAAAACATCTTCCACGCGCTCCAATAAATCTTTAGGAATATTGTCATATACCATCAGCATACCAGCATTCACAATGCCCATATCCATGCCAGCTTTAATGGCATGGTACAAAAAAGCAGAATGCATGGCTTCTCTTACCACATCATTGCCTCTGAATGAAAAGGAAATATTACTGACACCACCACTCACTTTGGCCAAAGGCAAATGCGCTTTGATCCAAGCACAAGCATTAATAAAATCAACTGCGTAATTGTTGTGTTCCTCTATACCAGTAGCAACGGTTAAAATATTGGGATCAAAAATGATGTCTTGAGGCGGAAAATGAACCTGTTCTGTTAAAATTTTATACGCCCTTTCACAGATCTCTATCCTCCTTTGAAAATTATCAGCTTGACCTGTTTCATCAAAAGCCATCACTACAGTTGCAGCGCCATAACGTTTGATCAATTTGGCTTGTTGTATAAACTCTTGTTCACCGTTTTTTAAACTGATGGAGTTAACAATGCCTTTGCCTTGTAAACACTGTAAACCGGCTTCAATGATTTCCCATTTTGAAGAATCTATCATTACGGGAACCCTTGAAATATCTGGCTCTGAAGCAATTAAATTTAAAAACTTGACCATGGCGGCTTTGCCATCAAGCATGCCCTCATCCATGTTCACGTCAATAATTTGAGCGCCATTTTCAACCTGTTGACGGGCAATGCTCAAAGCTTCATCATATTGATCTTGTAAAATCAATTTGGCAAACTTTCGGCTACCAGTCACATTGGTTCTTTCGCCGATGTTAATGAAATTGGTGTGCTCGGTTTGGGTCAAAGCCTCTAAACCACTCAATCTTAAATATGGAAATATTTGTCTACTCATGTCTATGCGCAAGCATCAAAAACAGACAAATGAGACATCTGTGAGATTCATTATCTGTCCCCAATTGGGGCCGGATGTAGCACCTTTACCATGCAGGTAGGTTGCCAAGACATCGCAGGACCTATTCCCTCCGTCTTTCTTGATAATTGCAGTGCAAAGATACATTTTATTCCTTCATTTTATCTGCGAAGATTGAAAACTTTTTACTGATTTTACTGTTGTTTAGAGAGGTTTTGCGACACAAAAAAATTACCTTTGCCCTCCTGTAAAAAATGCGAAAATTTCCAAACATAGTCATTAAAGGTGCAAGAGCTCACAACTTAAAAAACATCGATGTGAGTATTGCTGCTGGTAGCTTTACAGTTGTCACCGGCGTGTCTGGAAGTGGTAAAAGTAGTCTTGTGTTTGACACTTTATTTGCAGAAGGTCAAAGACGTTATGTTGAGAGCTTAAGCAGTTATGCCCGTCAATTCTTAGGGCGTATGAACAAGCCTGAAGTTGATTTTATAGAAGGCCTAGCGCCAGCCATTGCCATTGAGCAAAAAGTCAACACCCGCAATCCGCGCAGTACAGTGGCCACAAGTACTGAAATTTATGATTATTTAAAGCTCCTTTTTTCAAGGATTGGTCATACCATTTCACCCATTAGTGGCAAAGAGGTTAAACGTCATACCACTGAAGATGTGCTTCAGTTCATTAAGACACAAAACAATGGCGTTCAAATTTTAGTATTGGCTCAATTAGACATCAAGAAAGGTCAAGAATTGGCCTCATTGAGCACATACGGTCAACAAGGTTTCGCTAGAATTTTGATTGACAATGACATCGTCAAAATCAACGATGTTACTGCTCAACAAATAAGCAAAGCCAAAACAAAACATTTGATCATTGACAGGCTATTATTGGATTTAAGTGATGAAGATTTCGATTCAAGAGCAGCTGATTCAATTGAAAGCGCTTTTTGGGAAGGCCATGGTGCATGCATCTTAAAAATTGAAGAGCACTGGCATCAATTTTCTAATAAATTCGAGCTTGATGGTATAGCCTTTGAATTGCCATCTAAAGATTTTTTAAGTTTTAACAATCCCTTAGGTGCGTGTAAAACTTGCGAAGGCTATGGACATGTAATTGGAATTGATGAAGATTTGGTAATTCCTGATAAATCTTTGAGTGTTTATGAGGGTTGTGTTCAACCATGGAAAGGGGAAACCATGAGTGAATACAAAGAACAGTTCTTAAGCCAAATTACTAAAGGCGATTTTCCAATTCACAGAGCCTATCAAGATCTGAGCGAAAAACACAAAACACTACTTTGGGAGGGCAATCGCTCAGTGAATGGGTTAAATGATTTCTTCAAAATGCTTGAAGAAAAAACATACAAAATTCAATACAGAGTGATGTTGAGCCGATACAGAGGCCGCACCATTTGCCATGATTGTAAAGGCACTAGGTTGCGTAAAGATGCCTCTTATGTCAAAATTATATCTGAGGGCGAAGGGCCAAAGCATATGAGCATTCAGGAAATATTGTTGATGCCAGTAAAAGCCGCTAGAACCTATTTTGACCAACTAGAACTCAACCCAACTGATGCACATATTGGTCAAAGAATATTAATCGAATTAAAAAACAGATTAGGGTTTTTAGACCAAGTGGGATTGGGCTACTTAAGCCTTAATCGTCTAAGCAATACACTCAGTGGAGGAGAATCTCAACGCATCAATTTAGCCACCAGTTTGGGCAGTAGTTTAACGGGTAGCATGTATATACTTGATGAACCAAGTATTGGATTGCACCCTAAAGATACTAAGCAATTGATTGAAGTGTTAAAATCACTACAAACTGCTGGTAATACAGTAATTGTTGTTGAACATGAAGAGGAAATGATGAAAGCTGCTGATCAATTAATTGACATCGGTCCTGCAGCTGGAACATTTGGAGGTGAGCTAGTGTTTTCAGGCGATTACAAACAAATATTGAAATCAAGTAAGAGTTTGACTGGTCAATACTTGAGCGGTAAAATGAGCATCAAAGTGCCCACAAAACGCCGAAAAAGCACAAATGCCATTGAGATTATTGGCGCAAGAGAAAACAATCTAAAGCACATCAATGTGAGCATTCCATTGCAAGTTATTTCTTGTGTGACAGGGGTTAGCGGTAGTGGTAAAACCACATTGATTAAGAACATATTTTACCCGGCTTTAAGTAAAATAATTGGCAATTATACCGGCGATAAAACAGGCAAACACGATAAGCTTAGTGGCGATTACCATTTGATCAAACAAGTTGAAATGGTAGATCAAAATCCAATTGGAAAATCAAGCAGAAGCAACCCTGTTACTTACATAAAAGCCTATGATGTAATTAGAGAATTATACGCTGATTTACCTGGTTCTAAACAACAAAAATTAAAGCCTTCTCATTTTTCATTTAATGTGGATGGCGGCCGTTGTGAGCATTGCAAAGGCGAGGGAGAAGTTACCATTGAAATGCAATTCATGGCGGACCTTATCTTACCATGTGAATTCTGTAAAGGCCAACGCTTCAAAGACGATATTTTAGACATCCGATACAAAGACAAAAACATTGCAGAAATATTAGCAATGACAGTTGATCAAGCCATGGATTTCTTTAAAGACAAACCTACTATTTGCAGCAGAATTGAGCCATTGCAAAACGTCGGATTGGGCTATGTTTCTTTGGGTCAATCAAGCAATACGCTGAGTGGTGGAGAAGCGCAAAGAATTAAATTAGCAACCTTTTTAGGCAAGGGTAGTCAGAAAGAAAATCACACCTTATTTATATTTGATGAGCCTACTACAGGTCTGCATTTTAATGACATTCAAAAACTCCTACAATGTTTCAATGCCTTAATTGATAAAGGCCATACTGTATTGATCATTGAACACAATATGGATGTGGTTAAATGTGCTGATTGGTTAATTGATTTAGGCCCTGAAGGTGGCGATAAGGGAGGCCACTTGGTGTATCAAGGTGTTCCAGAAGGGCTTGTAAACATCAAAGAAAGTTATACGGCGCCATATTTGAAAGCTGCTTTAAAAGACTAAAACCTCAACTGAAATAACTTGATCAAGTATTTTGACCAAATCATGATGGTATTGCTGTAGATGCCATGTTGCTTGAGAATCTTAAGGTCTTCTTGATTCATTAGCCTTTTGCTTTTTAAACCAGAAGCACTCGCGCCACCGTCTAACATATGAACCATTATTTTCGGGGAATAAACAACTTGTAATTGTTCTAACAATATGGCCCTTAAAAGCCAATCAAAATCTCCGCTGATTTTATATTGCGTTCTGTAGAAGCCAACCTTTTCAAAGGCGGTTCTGCTCACATAAAACCCAGGATGAGGGGGTTGTATGCCCAATCTAAATTGCCAAGGTTTGAAATCAGTTGACTTGAATAAACGATAGGGTTTTTTAGGATTTAAAGATTTGAAAATTTCAACCGAACAGGCAACTGCATCGGCTTTAGAATTATCAAAAATACTAACCAATTCAGCCACAACTTCATTGTTTGCAAACTGATCATCAGCATTCAAAAACCCAATGATTTGACCACTGCTTTTAGCTAAGCCTTTATTAAAAGCATCGTAAATGCCTTCATCGGGTTCAGAAATCACAATGGTATTAGGGCCTTTATGGGCTTGTATAATTCGAAGTGTATCGTCTGATGAACCACCATCAACAATAATGTGTTCAATATTGCTATAGCTTTGCTTATTGACAGCATTTAAGGTATGCTCAATGGTTGATTGGGCATTAAAACATGCGGTTATAATGGTTACTTTAGGTTGACTCAATAGTGCGTTCTTTAATAGGTTCTGCAGGATTACCCTTGTATATAGTGTAGGCTTGTAAATCTTTATTGGCTACACTCATAACACTCAAAACACTGTGGGAATGACAAATGACATTTAAACAAACCATTGCTTTTGCCCCTATCCAAACCCCATCTTCTAGAATGATTTTTCCGGTAATCAATTCAAACTGAGTTGAAGCATAATTGTGATTGCCACAAAGTAACATAGCACCTTGTGAAATGCATACATGGTTGCCAATTTGCACCTTGTCTAAATTATCTATCCAAACATTTTCGCCTATCCAAACATGATTACCGACCACCAAGTGCCAAGGGTATTTAATATTCACATGGGGTTTAATGATCACATCTATGCCTATTTCAGCGCCGAACAATTTCAAAAGCACCACTTTTAATCCATAAGCATGAAAGCTGGATTTGAAGAAGATCGCATTGACAAGGTACCATAACATGCGCTTAAAAGCTGATGCCCCAGTTTGATATGACTGGTTGTTGTAATGGCTTAAATCAACAGTTGGCTTCATAGTTTAATACAAATATAACTAAGAAAAGGCATCAAAATATGCTTTATCAAAGTTTTGATCAGTATACCAAGACAGTGCAAATTGTTTTGAAGCAATCGATAGATGATCAAAGGCGGCTTGATCCAACGATGCAGCTTCTTGTATCAATTGAGTTAATGCTTCAACATTTTCGGGATCGCAACTGCAAATAAAGTCAGACTGAGGCCATGCGGTATTATTGCCAATAATGACAGGTCTTGAACAAGCCAATGCTTCGTAAATCGCATGTCCAAAATTCTCGCCTAAGCTTGGCAAAACCATAACATGATGCTCTGCAATGCAAGCCATGAGTTGATCATGCTCAAGGGTTGGTATATGCTTAGATTGCACTTGTTTTGGCAAAGCCTTTATTTCGGCTAAAAAACTGTTGTAATAGGCTTGATCTATGGCTGAGCCCACCCAGGTAATGGCTATAGGTTGATCTAATTTTTGCAAAGCTTTTAAAAGGGTCAAAGGATTTTTTTCTGGGGCAATTCTGCCAACAAAAATCAACTTTAAACTGCCCACTGTTTTTTGAATACTGTGTTGAGGACAATGCTCGGGAGGTATGGGTACATTGCCCAATACTTTGATATTAATTTTTGAACCTAATGCAGATTGTATGGCCTTTTTTTCAATTGCATTTGAAGCTAATAATTGAATTGATGATTGATAGCGTTGAGAAAATGACTGAATGGCTGTTTGATTGCCTTGAAATAAACCAAAACCTCTGGCAAAGGATAAGAATAATTGTTTCTTTAATGGTTTCACACTTAAGGCTGAAGCATGCAACATACCTCTGACAGCAACATATGTTTTTGGTAGGTTAAATACCTTTGAAAAAAACAAAGGCAAAACACTAAAGTAAAAAGAAAATATACCATTGATATATAATATATTAGGTTTCTCTTCTTTAATTATTTGTTTAATATTTTTTAGCTTGGTTTTT
>JBIPPH010000102.1:0-2513 GCA_044368575.1 Bacteroidia bacterium | reverse complement strand
ATTACTTTGGCTCAGGGTTTATTAGAGAGCGGCAGTGGAAATAGCAGATTGGCCAAGGAGGGCAACAACCATTTTGGTATAAAATGTAAAAAAGAATGGACAGGATGCACCATACTCGAAGACGATGATGCTTTGCAAGAATGCTTTAGATGTTATAGCAATCCTAGAGAATCGTATTATGATCATTCAAAATTTTTACGAGAAAACAGACGTTATGGCCCTCTGTTTACATTAAGTATCAATGATTACAAAGCTTGGGCCAATGGTTTATTAACTGCAGGCTATGCTACTAATCCTAAATATGCGGAACTTTTAGTGTCTACTATTGAAAGGAATAAATTAATGCTGTTTGATTCGATGGTGTTAAATGGCTACATCCCATTTAACGCTAAATTAGAACCTAATATTCAGATTGTAGATAATAAGGTGCCATCAAGCATGGCTAAAAAATTAGAAAGCCCAGATCAATTTGCCAAAGAACACAATAGCTCAGAAAAAAAGATATTAAAATACAATGACTTGCCAGAAAACACCATCATTGAACCTGGAGAAGTCTTGTATTTGAAACCTAAAAAGAAAAAAGCCAGCGTACCCACTCATTTGGTTCAAATGGGTGAAACCATGTGGCTGATTTCCCAAAAGTATGCTGTAAAACTCAATTCCCTTTACAGAAAGAATTTAATGGATGAAGGCACCGAGCCTAAGCCTGGTGTGGTTTTGCAATTGCAAGACAAAGCAAGTATAAGACCAGATACCGGAAGATCGATAGATAAAGCACAAAAAACCCATATCGTATTAATGGGTGAAACATTATACGCTATTTCAAAGAAGTATGGTGTTAGCGTTGATGATTTAAAATCTGCGAATCAACTAAGTACTGATCAGATTTCAAGAGGGCAGGAGTTGATAGTGCCTGATTCACAACAAAATTATCTATTGTATGAGGTTAAATCTGGTGATACGCTTTTTGGCATTTCTAGAAAATTTGGCAAAAAAGTAGAAGAAATAAAAAATTGGAACCAAATGGTCAATGATGGCCTGCAATTAGGCCAAAAATTGAAGATTTACCCATAATAGTTAAGCGCCTGAATTTCAGTTGCTTAAGAATCCTGTTGATAAAAATTCTCATTTTTTTGTCAGAAAGCACTTTAAAAAATAAATAATAATTTGTTTTTATTGATAACTTGTTTATTTTTGGCCTCTGATAAATAATTTAAATCCGCATTATGAAAAAATTAATTACTAATTTACAAATGCTGAAAGTGCTCGTTTTAACCACGCTTTTTTCAGCGTTTGGTTTTAGCGCTTACGGACAGCCTGCGCCCTGGTGTGATGGGTTTCACATGTACAACAACACAACTTACTACACTTCAAGTAACTACATTTTTGCTTTAGAGCAAGTAAGAATTAGTGTTGGGTCACAAGTTTTAATCAATGTACCAGCTGATGGATACAGTGGTGGCTCTACTTGTGGTTCTGAGTGGCGTTTAGCCAACACGCCTTCTAAAGCGTTTGACATTACTGCAGGTAACACTTACAAAGTTGAAGCCAGTGGTTCAAGTGGTTCTTATGCTTACGGTGGTTCAATTGGCGCTTTCATTGATTACAACAATGACAAAGACTTTTTGGATGCTGGTGAGTACTTAGGTGCTTTCTCAGTTGCTGGTACAGTTCAAACACCTTCAACCCTAGGCTCATTGTCATTTACTGTTCCATGTACCATTTCACCTTCAGCTACTCGTTTAAGAGTAGTAGGTAACTATTCTGGTTACCCAATGAACGCTTCTTATGGTTGTTCAACTTGTAGCGGTCCTCCATACTATGGAGAAACTATGGATTTTAGCATCAACTTATCATTGCCAACCAGCGTGTTTGCTAATTTTATTGCTCCAAACCAAACCTTCATTAAAACTGTTAACAAATTCATCAACTCAAACCAATCAGGTTACACCGAGCATGCTTGGGATGCAAACAATGATGGTACTTGGGAACAAAGAGGCATCACTCCAGATTACCAAAACGCTCAAATGATGTGGACTACTCCAGGTAACAAATGTGTTAAATTGAGAAGTACCAATTGTTTAGGTAAAGATAGTATCGTTAAATGCTTCAACGTAGTAGCTCCTTCTGTTATTCCAGTTGCTGATTTCGTTGCGAACAGAGTTCAAATTGAACAATACGAATCAATGCAATTGTTTGACTTATCTACTAACGGTCCATGGGATTGGACTTGGGATGTATATGACTCAACAACTTACGCTTCTTCAGGTTATTACCCATGTTTAGCTACAGGTGAAGTTTGGTCAGATCCATATTCTAAAGGCAATACTGAATTTTCACAAAATCCAGAATTTGCATTTGATGTACCAGGTTGCTACACTGTAGTTTTAACTTCTAAGAATGATGTTGGTTCATCAGTACCTAGAAAGAAAGTATGTTATATTACTGTAACATTACCTACTCAATATAACTTAGGTTACGGTACTTATGGTCCTAACAACGACAACGTAGTT
>JBIPPH010000028.1:0-27782 GCA_044368575.1 Bacteroidia bacterium | reverse complement strand
ACTACAGGAAAGCTCAAGAATAAAAAGGATAAAATAAATAGTATTGATTTCATGGGGTTTGTTTTTTTCTGATTAATTTTAAAATGAATTGAATGTATAGATATAAGGTGAAACTGATAATTAAAAGCGTCAATATAAGTCCAGGAATGCCGAAAATAATTTTGAATTTATAGATAAGGTATCCAAATTTAGATTGTTGTAAGTTATAAATGACTTTGTCTGAATTGCTTTTTTTAAGGTTTGGGGTATATAATTCAGTTTGAAGTAACTGATATAGTACATTGAATTTTTGATCATAAACAATACCAGAATTGTTATTTGCTTTTTGACTCATCTGTTGACATACACTCCTGTACCAATAATCACTTACTACTTTGTAAAATGTAGACTTATCTGGCAGCGCTTTGCTAAGTGTTTTACATTCAAAAGCTAATTTGTAGAGTAAAAACAAAGAATCTAGTGATAAACTTGTATCAATTGATTGGTTGGATGAGGTTAATGCTACTGAAAGTAAAATCTGATGATTGCGTTGGTTGGAATCACAATGGGCATTAATGGAATCAATCAAATGCGCATAGGTAATTGGTTGAAATAAATTTATGGATTTTATTAATGCATCATATGTGCTAGGTTTTTCAAAGTTTAAGTTTGAAAAATTGACATTAATTGAAGTGGCCTCAACCTCTTCATACGTTTTTGGAAAATCACTGTTTTCTGAGTGGTTTGAAAGTATGTAGATGCCTGTTATTACAATAAACAGCATCATGATAGCTAAGATTATTCTCTTTTTTGGGAGGCTCATTCCACAAATATAATTAATAATAAAAAAACTAATACATTTTTTGATCAATACCAATAAATTTTGATTGTTTTACCTCACTTAGAAGGTATTTTTTGTGTTCGAGGTGTTCTTTGCCCTCTATTAACCAATAACCATAAAAAAAACCCTCACTTGCGCGAGGGTTTTACCTAATATTAAACTGTTATGAAAACGGTTTAAAAATTATTTCAATCTGAATCTTAAAGATACGCCAATGGCTTTAGCAGCACTTGAACGACCTGATTCTGAAATGAAGTTTAACAATTTGTTGCTGCTTGCATCAAATACACAATACAAAGTTTTTTCGTCGTCAAATCTTTGATCGCCGCCTCTTAAACGGTCTTCGTTGTTTTTACGAGCTGCTGCAACTTGTTGGTACTCCAATTTGTATTTGTAAGTCAATACTTTGGTTTTGTTTTCAACTACAGCGTATACATCTTTAGGGCCAACGCCTAAAGTTGTGTTAACATCATCAATACTCATACCTGATTTAAGGTTGTAAATTTTTGATGGAATTGTGCAATAGTTAGTTAATACTTTAGTGTCTTTGCAACTGTATAAAGTTACTAGTAATAAAGCGAATATGGTTTTTAATGTGAAATTTTTCATGTTTTTAAAATAATGTGAAATGTTATGAGGATTATTTACCTAAAATTTTTGGAAAGATTTTTTTCTTGCCAGTTTCTTCTGTGTCATTAGCTGTGTTGGCTTTTGCTTTAAGGTTATTTGCACCTTTAGCAGAATTGTTGCTATTGTTATTGCCACCTTTGCCACCATCCATGTTAATGTTTAAATTCACATTAGCTGATTTTGATAATTTTTCAATAATGTCGCAGTTAGAACAACCTTTGTCATCTTTCTTGCCACCATCTGCAGGAACACATTTAGAGTTACATTCTGATACAGCTTGGTTAGGATTAAAGTTAGGGTTTTTGATGTAATTACAAGGGCAGTATTCGCAAGAGCCATCGCTCACAATCGCATCAGGATTGTAGTTGATACTCATTGGGTCTGTGCAACCTCTTAAGCCTTTTTCAGTGCAAAGATCACTTACTTTTTCTACATCATTTAAAAGTCTTTCTAAGTCTTTTTTACCAGCGTTGGTTACCATAGATTGTAATTTACCTTCTTTGTAAACCAAATAGGCATCACTTTCTTCAACCATTTGAGGTTTACCGTTTGTTAAACCATCATATTTATTTGATTGAGCAGGTAAGTTTAGTTTTGCAGGCACTTTGTATTTGTATTGGTGTACTTCACATAAATTGCCACCAGTAAAGATGTCAAAAGGGTACTGATTGCCTAAAGTTTGTTTAACTTGTTCTTTGTTTGAACCTACAGTTAATTTAGAAAGTTCGCTGGCTGACACATAATTTGGTACAGTCACAGACATGTTTTTACATCCAACAAGCATTACTATGCTGGCTAGGACGATGGTTTGTGTAATGATTCTTTTCATACGTTGATAATTGATTGTTATGATGCTACAAATCTAGTTTTTTTTTATTTTAAAAAGTCAATTTAAATTAAATTTTAAATACCTGACAATCAGTTTTATAGTACTTTAAAATAGTTGTTAAAACGAGTGTTAAGTATGATTATCAATTACAAGAACTTACTTTTGTTAGAATGAAAACCATCATCCTATTACTAGTTGCAGTTTTTGGCATTCAATTACAAGCTCAAAAAGTATATTCTGTGCAATATGCGCATCAAGCTGATGTTAAAGTATACACAGTAAAGTACGAGCACCAAGCTGATTTAAAAGTGTATAAAGTAAAGTATGACCACCAGGCAGGCGATAACAATGGCAAATGGTTTTTTACAGATTACGCCCACCAAGCTAAAAAGAAAATTTTCTTTGTAGACTATGAGCACCAAGCCGATCTCAAAATCTTTTTTGTAGACTACGAACACCAAGCTGGCTGGGTCAATGCCGCCAAGAAGCATTTGTTGTATTAGGGGATTGGTTAATCGTTATTAGTTAATGGTTATTGGTTAATTGGAATCATTAATTGTCCCGAGTGTGTTCTTTACCCTCGAGTAGAATTGGTCTTAAAAAAACTAAACGCGAATAATATCACGATCCTCGTTTGGTGTGAAGAACACACCAAACACAAATACACAATAGTTATCAGTTATTCGTTATTAGTTATTAGGCAGGGGGAAGTACTACCTATTAACCATTAACCATTAACCAAATCCTGACTATACCCTGTACCCTAAACCAAAGACCCTAGTTTCCCCAAACACAATAAAACCCATTTCTTAGCGTTTGATAATACAAAGCGGGCAGTCAATGGCCTAAAAAAGCGCTTTCATAATAGCATGTAAAATAGTTAGAGAGACCAGCATTCATTAAGACTTACACCTAGATGGTGTTTGTTCATTTTGTTTTTAAAAAGCGAAAATATGAATGCTATGAATCAACTATACGTGAATCCTTTAACCGACAACTTTATTGCTCGTTTAGACCGTAAACCAATTGCCACCAATCGTTACATTTGGCATGTTAAATACGAGCATTACGCCTCTGATCTTTTAATTGCCAAAAATGGCTTAATCTGCCCTGCTAATTTTGCAGTTTTTGCGCACAATAACGCCACCTCATTCGACAACCTTTACCCTTATTTTTTAGACAAATGGGAAATGGGCCGCAATTGGTTTTTAATTGATGGTTTTCAGTTTACCGCTTACAGTTTTTGGAGAATCGACACCCTAAAAGCCAATACCCAATGGTACTTAGATCATAATATGACAATAGATGCAGAAATGTTAGGCTTTAACCCTCAACACTACGTTTGTGCACTTAATCCAATCCCTAGCTCGGCTTTAAAATTATTTAAAATCAACCTATCTCATTATGCCAATATGCCTGTAAAACTAAAAAAAGGCAATGGTGTGGTTTCGGTTTCACCCTTTAGCAGTGATTTTGAAGCCTTAGAGCCGGTGTAGATTTATACAGAATGAATCCGCCTTCTGTGTATTAACAGATTCCACCTTCAGCTAAAGCTTACGGCGGAAGCATGAATTGTCTCGAGGGTGTTCTTCACCCTCGAGTGAGATATTCATTAGTGGATAGTAAAAGTGATATGATTACATCTGGTTCGGCGTCCCCGCCAACCAGATAAGATTGTCATTAATCAATAGTCTGAAGATAGCTTGCTAACGCCTTCACAAGTGTCATTAAAAAAATTTGTGAAGTGAATTGGATTGGTTGGCGAGGACGCCAAACCAATCGTTCTTCGATTAGTAATGTGTTATCAGTATTATCACTATTCTCGTTTGGTGTGAAGAACACACCAAACACTATAACCATTAACCAATCCCCTAAACCCTAATAATAGAGTGAGAGTCCTCCTTCTCTAAAGATTCGGAGGAGACACTGAGAGTCCTCCTTCTGTGTATTAACAGATTCCACCTTCAGCTAAAGCATACGGCGGCAGCATTCGGAGGAGACCTGAGTGCGAGGGTGAAGTATTGCTAAAGCAATAGTGTCTAATAATAGAGTGAGAGTGAGTGTGAGTCCGAGTGTGAAGTATTGCTAAAGCAATAAACCCCCACAGTAATTTTTGAAATCACAGGGGTAGGGTGAGTTGCATTGTGGGCCGGTGGCGATAAGGGGTTCCTTGCCTTGGGCTAAGATTTGTAATTGTTGTTCGATTTCAGCTGTGATACTTGGGGCCAAAGAGGCCACAGCTTGACTGATATCGGTTATTTGGTAATCATACTCATTCACCCTTAAAACCACAAAACTCTGAATAGGGGCTTGTAAAACATTTTTAGCCACCACGTATTGCATAGCCGCATCGTTTAAAATACTAGGGGTTAATTGAGTAGACCTTTTAATCTCATACAATTCATAACAGTTGCCAATCCGTTTTAGCATATCCACCAAGACCAAAACCTTATTGTGTTCCAGGCCAGCTTCAAACAAAGTTAAATCGCCTTCCTTGGCCAAACAGCCTTTAGTGAATTGAGCGTATGCAGCGAACTTTGGCCCCAAGGTTTTTGAAACATCAACAGCCGGTAAAAACGCCTCGCGCACTGTGGCTTCAAACTTTCTGCCATCCGTCATTAGGGCTTTGGTTTCGGCACTGAAAGGGGTTTTTAAGCGGGGTTTATAGACATTTAAAAACAAAGCCTTAGGGCATTGTAAACCCTTCATAAAATGGCTCTTGGTTAAAGTATGTGAAGTCTTCAATCGAGGCAAATATAAGCACTTTAAGGCACAGGATCATAGCCTGAACCACCTCCAGGCCTGCAACGGCCAATGCGTTTTAGGGTCAACCATGAACCCTTGATTAAGCCATATTTTTGGATGGCCTCAATCCCATATTGACTACAAGTTGGGGTGTACCTGCAACTTGGCGGCAACAAAGGCGAAATAAAAGCCTTGTAAAATTTTATCAGGCTTATGCCAATGGCTTTTCCGATGCGCATGCGCTTTTAAGGTCTTTAAGGATCAGTTGTAAACTTTTGTCAATGGCTTTGTAATCCGGAAGGGTTTTGCCAATGTAAATAAGGGCGCAATGCATTTGCTTCTGGCCAATGGTGGCTATAAATTCTGGCTTTAATAAACGGTAGCGGTCTCGCATAACCCGTTTTACCCGATTACGGTCTACAGCTTTTTTGAATTGGCGTTTAGGTGCAGCAAACATCGCCTGAATAGGCTCAGGGGCATGCTCGGTAAAGACATAATTCAAAGCCAAAGGAAAACGCTTGATGCGCTTGCAATGCTTAAATAAGAAATCAATGTGTTTAACGCTACTGAGGCGTTCAGATTTAGACAGGCGTAGCCTTACAAGTCCACCCTTGTTTTGCATAGGGGTGAAATCACTAGATTAGCGTTTGTGTCTGATTTCGTCAGAAACGGTTAATCTTTTACGGCCGCGTTTTCTTCTTGCAGCTAATACTTTACGACCGTTAGCGGTTGCCATTCTTTCTCTAAAGCCGTGTTTGTTACGTCTTTTACGTTGTGATGGCTGAAATGTACGTTTCATGGCGTCTAAATTTTAAAAAGGACTGCAAATGTAGGGCATTTTTTGTGAAATCCAAAACCCTAGTCCAAAAAAATATTTTGAGGTCTCATGCAACCTTTTGACTATTTTGCAGTCAAAGAGCTAAATCCATGTCGGAACTCGAAGACATAATCGCACAATGTAAAGCCGAAAACCCGGTTGCTCAAGAGCGCCTGTTTAGGTTATACGCCCCAAAAATGTTGGGGGTTTGTCGCCGGTATTTGACTTCAGTTGACGACGCCCGCGATGCCATGCAAGAAGGATTTGTGAAAGTCTTTTTAAACATTCACAAATACGAAGGCCGCAGCAGTTTTAATACTTGGATTACCAGAATCATGATGAACGCCTCTTTAGATTTGATTAAAAAAATCAGCAAAGTCACCTTTGTGAGAGACGATTATTTTTACAAAGAAGAAGAAAAGTTCGCCAAAGACTACTTTGTTGATCCTGGACTTAATGAACGTCAATTATTGATGGTCATTGACAAACTCCCTAATGGTTACAAGCTGGTATTTAATATGCATGTAATCGATGGCCTCAACCACAGAGAAATCGCTCAAGCCTTGAACATATCAGAAGGCACCAGCAAATCTCAATTGGCTAGGGCACGCGCAATTTTGAAAACTGAAATTAAAAAGCTGCAAGCAGCTATATAAAAACTAAAACTGTGAAAAGGAAAATTCATATCGATGAATTGTTTAAAGATGGGCTAAAGGACCTCTCGTTTTTGGTCAGTTCAAAAGACTTTGAAGCGATAGAGCAAAAGAAGTCTGTCTTTGAAGATGCATCGACTAAGCAAGGCCCACTCTTTGATGATTTCGAATTAGAAGTCAATGATCAAGATTGGGCCAAAACTTGGTCTAAGTTGCAGCAAGAAAAACAGCACCTTGACCAACGCGACGCCTTTAACACCAGATTAAGCCAATTGCAAATTGAGCCTGACCCTCAAGATTGGACCATAACCTATGCTAAATACCAAGCAGCCAAACGCCGCCGACGCGCCTGGTGGTATTCAGCCTCTGCGGTTTTTGTCTTATTCAGTTTGGGGATTGTTTGGTTATTACAAGCGGTCTTATTCCAAACCCCCAAAGCTCAGTTAGGAGTGAGCAGTCAAGGCGGTCAATCAAGCACTAAAACAGTTCAAACCCCAAGAACAAGCTTTAAACATTTCCCAACTAAAGCGGCCAATGCTTCAGACTTTTCAAAACCAAAACCTTTGGCTACAAAAACATCCGAGCCTGAGGTCAATTTGAATCCTCAGCAAACATCGAATACGCCTCAAAATACTGTTCAAAACCCAATTGCCAATGCTGATGTAAGCAATTCTAAGCCTGCTGAAGTAACGCATGCACCTATTGCAATTACTGCCCCTCAAGCGCTTGCATCATTGCCTGTAGAAGACCCTATTTTGCAATTGCAAATGCAGGGTATAGAGCAAATGGCCACTGCAGCTTCAGAGCTCCCTCAGTATTTAAACCTCATTCAAGATTTTAAAGCCTTGCCTCCTTTAGCCAAATTGCCGAATCTACCTCCACTCAAACAATGGCAATATTATGTGGCCATTAACCAAAGTATGGCTTTGAGCAATAGTACTTTAAAAAGCAGTCAATCTGCCTACAGAGATTTACGCGATGCTTCAGACAAAACCAGCACTCAATTCAGCACAGGCATAGAGTTGGGTATGAGAAGCAAAAACCAACAATTTAGTATTGGCATAAACCTTGTGCAACAAAAGGAAAACGCTCAGTTCAATTACCAATATAAAGTGTACGATTCTATCCCTGTTTGGAATCCGGGTCGCACGCAAATTGTAGGCTATTTCTTGTTGAATCCGCGCGATACCATGATCAATCAATCAACACATATTGTGCGTCAACACCTACAAGTGCCATTTAAGTTTGCTCAGTGGTTCCAAGTAAAACCAGCCATGGCTTTAGGGTTTGAACTTGGCGGTAATGTTCAATACACGGTTTCCAGCAAAGGCAATGCGGTCTTGAATCCAGACAATCTTATACTGCATCCTTATGCCCAATTCAAAGACCAAGAACAAAGGCTTCAATTGTCGCCTAGTTTGGGTATAAGTGTACAACAACAACTCAGTCAACATTTATTGTTGCAAACCACATTGTTTGGTCAATATGGTTTGAGCAATCAATACAAATCCAGCTTCCCAGCTGTTCAACACAATTACCAATACGGATTGAATTTTAAACTTTTATATTTGTTACAATGATGCGCCTTTTAAAAACCATAGGTATTCTGCTCATGTTGTTGCTTGGAAACTTTAAGCTCCAAGCTCAGGTGTGGTTCCCGGAAGGGGTTTACAACCAAAGTCAACCAAGTTTACTATCTGCAGACAACCAACTGATAACGGTGGCTAAGGCAGGAACTGATAACATTAATTCTTATTGGCAAGTCTGTGTGAATGAAGGCAGTGTTTGGCGAAAGCTACCGCTCTTAACCCTCAATAAAACAGCGGAAATATTAGATGTTAAAAGGTATGCTGGTCAAATTTACTTGGCTGGCAATTTTACTTTTAACAGCAGCAATGCCTTGGTAAGGTATACCAATTTAGGTTGGCAGGGAATGGCACAGTTCAAACGCAATAACAGTGCTGTAGCCACTATAAATGCTCTAGATGTTCATAAAAACAAGTTGATTTTAGGCGGCAATTTTTATACCATCAACCAGGATACTATTCCTTATTTGGCCAAATTCAATACCAATAATTTTGGTTTGTATTTTGACCAATGTGTAATGTGTGCGCCTGATAATGCAGTCAAAGACATTGCCTCTAACGATAGCTTTGTGGCCATAAGTGGGGAGTTCAATACCATCAATCAGCAAAAGTCTAAGTACTTGTACCGCATTAACTTCTTCGGTAAGAACGATACCTTCTTTAACAATGCTAAGGTATTAGATAAAATTGCCATGAAAGGCCATTTGATTTATGGGGTTGATTTAAGTCCTAAAAACAAAATTCTCTATGAAGTGAATCAAAATTTTACTGAGTTAAAATTCAATATGGATTCAATATTGTCTGTGAGTGAAATCTTGATTTTCAATGGGCAGTTATTGCTCAGCGGTGATTTAAAACTCAATGCTCAAACTAAACACCATTCGGTTTCTGTTTTAACCAATAACCAATGGTACAATATCAATTTGAACTACAAACAAGTGCTACATATTGCTTGTAACAAACAAAACGTTTGGGCTGTAGGCAATACCTCTCCAGCCATTAGTGTATGGAATCCGAGTACCATGGTGGTAAGGCTAGAATTCACCTCCACCTTGCTCAAGATCAAAACCTTTTTGGATTCTAATAACAACTGCATTCAAGAAGCCAATGAGCGCCCTTTGCCAAAACAACTCATTCGCATTCCTGTATTAGGCAAAGCGTTTTATTCGAATCAAAATGGTATGGCTGAGTGTTTATTGCCCAATTTAAATACCACCACTTATAGAACCGTCATTAAACCTTTTAGAAATTTGGTGCGCAGTAATTGTGCGGATACAGTCGTGCTTAAAACGGTTTATTTTAGTTTGTCTGTTGACAGCATTCAATTCCCACTGAACCGCATTCCCAACCTCAATGACTTAAAAGTGCAGATAACCTCTAACCGCGGTAGCCAGGTGGTAAAAGACAAAAAAGTAACCTACACGCTTACCTACGAAAATGTGGGCTCTAACCAGTTGAATGGGTATGTGGTGCTGAAAAAAAATCCTTTGTTTTCAGGAGAAGTGGCCACCCCAAATTTCAGTAGTAAACCCAATGACTCTGTTTTAGTTTGGGCTTATTCTGCTTTGAACCCAGGCGATAAACGCAATATTCAGTATGAGGCTTATCCCAACAATGCGGTATTTGATCAAGTTACCTCTTTTGATGCCAAAGTGTCGGCCATGATCAGCAGCAATAACGATGTGTTTCCATCAGACAATACCGACTCAATTGCCCAACAAGTGAACCCAAGTATTAGAGCGTTCCGTAAAGATATTTTCCCTGCGCCAAGTGCCGGTGATTCCATTGCTTATTTGGATGCTTCAACCCGAGATTTGCGCTACAACATCAGCATCAATAACTTTGGAGCAGATACAGTATTTTATGCGGTAATTATTGATACCTTGGATTTGAATTTGGATATGTCTTATGTGGAAGAAACAGGCAGTAATAAATACTATTACACCGAGGTGCAAACAGATCCAAACAATAACAATAAAGGCATTTTAATCTGGCATTTTCCCAACATCAAATTGTATCCTAATAGCATTAAAGATTTTGAAAACACAAAAAGCAATGCTTACATAGGGTATAAAATTGTTTGCAAACCATTAAAACAAGGGTATTTTTTACGCAATACAGCATCGGTGTATTTTGATAACCAATATGTAGGATCTACCAATTCTGTATACTGCGCCCTAACGAGCAGCAGCATAGATCAAACGCCATTCAATCCTCTGACCCATAAACTATATCCTCAACCTTGTTCTGATGTCTTGAGTATTCGCACGCCGATTTTGCCTAATGATGTGCTCACTGTTTACAATGCGCTGGGGCAGTTACAAACCCAAAGAGTTATTGATCAAGCTACAGAGGTTTACGATTTGTCTGTTCAAACTTGGCCAAAAGGGGTGTATGTATTGCAATTGCAACACGCTCAACAAATTTATAATACAACGTTTATAGTGGATTAAGCTTTTACGAAAGCTTTTAATTTTGAAGCCCAATACAAGAGGCTGGTTTTACAGGCATTTGGCAATGGCGCTTTCCAAACTTGACCCATGCGCAACATGTGTTGGTAAAAATAACCAGGGGT
Organism: Bacteroidia bacterium; assembly: GCA_044368575.1. Lineage (GTDB taxonomy): Bacteria > Bacteroidota > Bacteroidia > NS11-12g > UBA955 > JABMMZ01. The sequence continues at coordinate 17,127 of JBIPPH010000028.1, read as the reverse complement.
GATTTTCCATTTTTGCATAAAGGTTTTGCGGCCATCATTGCGCACAATTTTGCCAGTAGATTTACTCATAAAATGGTAAACTTTGCTTTCGCCAATGCCTTTAAAATAGCGCACTCCATATTGCCATAGTTTCATGGCAAAATCAGGGTCGCTGTACATGCCTGGGCTAAATTCATCAGAGTAACCGCCAACGGCTTCCCATAAACTCAAAGGCACCACATTTGGAGGCCAACTGGCGCCACTCCAATCAGGCATTCGTAAATCTTTATAGGCTTTGAATAAGGCTTTCTCTTGGAAGTTTTGAATGTCGCCAAAGTCTTGACCTTGAATGATGTTCAAATCTTTGCCGGGTTTTGGTTCTATCATGGTGGCAGAAATAAAAAACATTTCGTGCCCAATTTGTTCAATGTCTTTAGCCATAAAATAATCCCAACCTGGCAAGGCGTACATATCGTCGTTGAAGTAACAAATGTATTTGGTTTTAGCTAAAATAGAGGCTTGGTTTAAAGCCTTGCAAATGCCTATGTTTTGATCGCTGTAGGTGTGCTCTATGCCCTGGGCTTCTATCCATTGTTTGGTGCCATCATTGCCCTCATTAATATGCACCACTATTTGGTGTTGAAAGCTTGAGTTTTTTTGCAGGCTTTCAATGCATAATTTTAAGTAAGGTAAATTGTTCCAAGTTGGAATGATGATGGTGAACATACGCCGGCAAAGATATACAAATTAGACCAATAGCATGGCATGTTTGCCACTACAAAAGCTGTGGATTAACCAATGCATCTGTTTCAAAAAAAACCTTACTTTTGCAGGGTATATACACGACAATTATGCAAGACAATATTTTAGTAATAGGCGCCTGTGGTCAGTTAGGAACTGAATTGGTAGAAGCTTTGCGCAACATATATGGCGATGCCCATGTGATTGCCTCTGATGTAAGACAAAGCCCAGATGAAGTCTTCAAACAAGGCCCATTTGAATTGTTAGACATCATGGACAAACAAGCCTTGGAAACAGTCTTGCAAAAACACAAGCCTACTCAAGTGTATCATTTAGCCGCTTTGTTAAGCGCTACTGCAGAAGCCAAACCTAAATTGGGATGGAGTCTGAATATGGATGGTTTATTCCATGTGTTAGATGCCGCAGTGGATTTTAAAATTGGCAAAGTGTACTGGCCAAGTTCAATCGCTGTTTTTGGTCCGCATACTCCTATGAACCACACACCACAAAATTGTGTGATGGATCCGAATACCATTTACGGCATCAGTAAATTAGCCGGTGAGCGCTATTGCGAATACTATTTTAACAAAAGAGGTGTTGATGTGCGCAGCTTGCGTTACCCAGGTTTGATTGGCTATAAGAGTGCACCTGGTGGCGGTACTACAGACTACGCAGTTAGTATTTACCACGATGCCCTAACCACTGGCGAACACAGCTGTTTCTTGGGCCCTGATACTGAGTTGCCAATGTTGTATATGCCTGATGCCTTAAAAGCAACCCTTGACATCATGCATGCACCTGCTGATCAAATTAAAATCCGCAGCAGTTACAACTTAGCCGGTATGAGCTTTGACCCTAAAGCCATCACTGCTTCAATACAAAAATTCATTCCTGATTTTAAAACCACTTATGCGCCAGACCACCGTCAAGCCATTGCAGACAGCTGGCCTAATAGCATAGATGACTCTGAAGCAAGAGCAGATTGGGGCTGGCAACCAGCTTATGATTTAGATGCAATGACCAAAGACATGCTCATGAATTTGGCGCCGCGTTACGGTAAATCTTTATCGCTTTAATTGATGTCTAAACCCCTGATATTAATAGCCAATGACGATGGGATAACCGCCCCTGGTATTAGGGTTTTGGTTGAAGTCATGCAAACCATAGGAGAGGTTGTAGTGGTTGCGCCAGACAAACCTCAAAGTGCCATGGGGCATGCCATAACGGTGTCTCAACCTTTGCGCTTAAAACGCTCACATATTTTTGATGGGGTATTGGCCTATGAGTGCTCAGGTACACCTGCCGATTGTGTTAAACTCGCCTTAGATAAAGTTTGTGATAGACGCCCTGATATCATGGTATCTGGCATTAACCATGGACCCAACTACAGCATCAATGTCATTTACAGTGGCACCATGAGTGCAGCAGTTGAAGCGGCCGTGGACGGTGTGCAAGCCATAGGGTTTTCATTATGCGATTACAGCATGGAAGCTGATTTTGAAGCTTGCAGACAACCCATCAAACACATAGTAGAAACCATGTTGCAGCATCCTTTGCCTTATGGTACTTTGCTCAATGTGAATATGCCAGCAACGCCCAACATCAAAGGCATTCGCATTTGCAGACAAGCTGGTGCCAAATACGCAGAAAATTTTGACGAGCGACTAGACCCATCAGGTAAAACCTATTACTGGATGACCGGTAAATTCATCAATCTAGATGCAGACGACAACGATACAGATTTGTGGGCCATTGAACACGATTACATCAGTGTGGTGCCTACCAAATTTGATTTGACGTCTAATGCGGTTATTCAACATTTAAAACAATTGTTATGAGTCCTAAAAGAGAATTGATACTCGGTGTAAGCTTGGGTTGTTTAACGGCTTTTGTGGTATCCTTTATCACTTTTTTTGCCAGTAATCCTGGTTTCAAGTTCGCTGATTACTTCAATATCTATGTGAATGGCCATTTGCTAGCCCCCATTTTAAGTGTGTCTTTAGTTGGGAATTTAGCCTTGTTTTTTTTGTTCTTGAAATTTGATAAAGATCAAATCAGCAAAGGCATTTTAATGGCTACAATTTTTGTAGGCATTATCATATTTGTTTTAAAATTCTTTTAAAGTTTCTGGCAAGCTTTTACTAAGGCTGGTCCTTCGTAAATAAAGCCAGTGTACAACTGCACCAAACCTGCACCTGCTGCTAGTTTGCCTTTGGCTTCAACCACAGAGCTAATGCCACCTACGCCAATCAATGGTACTTTGCCTTCAAAGGCTTGGTTCAAATGATTCAACACCATAGTTGATTTTTTATAAACCGGATCACCACTCAAACCACCTGCACCAATGTGTTCATAGGCAGAGGTTAATCCGTCGCGGTCTATGGTGGTATTGGTGGCCACTATACCATCTATGCCCGTCTCAAGGGTTAAGGCAACAATATCATTCAATTGGTCTTGATTTAAATCTGGCGCAATTTTAAGTAAGATAGGCAACTGCTTATGACCATTCTCAACAAAGGTTTTGCGTAAACCCATTAAGGCCATTAAAATTTCTGTTAATGGGCCTTTGTCTTGCAAGGCTCTTAAACCAGGGGTGTTTGGGCTGCTCACATTGACCGTAAAATAATCTACATGCGGGTAGAGGGCTAAAAAGCATTTGCGGTAATCATCAACGGCCAATTCATTAGCCGTTACTTTATTTTTGCCAATGTTACCACCCACAATTAAACCCTTTGGCCTGTTTTTTAAGCGCTCAACAATACGTTCAACCCCATCGTTGTTAAAGCCCATGCGGTTAATAATGGCACGGTCTGGAATCAATCTGAACAATCTTGGTTTGTCATTGCCTGGTTGAGGCAAAGGGGTTACAGTGCCTATTTCAACATGGCCAAAACCAAGGGCTTTCATGACGTCTAAGTATTTAGCATTTTTATCAAACCCCGCGGCCAAGCCTACACGGTTGGGGAATTCAATGCCCACAAAACGGTAGCTAGCATCCGCATTGCTTTGGTATTGCTTGCGAATCATCCATCCAATGAAAGGAATTTTAAGGGCGAATTGCAGCGTGTTCAAGGTCACATAATGGGCCGTTTCGGCCGACATTAAAAACAAGAGATTTCTAAAAAATTTAAACAGCATAATTGTTAAGCGAGGCAAAGGTCTAAAACCCTTTAGAATAAATCCACACCTTTTGAATAAAATTATACACCATACTTAAAATTTTGACTAATTTCGCAGCGTATTAGTCCATCATGAAATTTTTACAAAAAGCATGGTACAAAGCCTTGGCCGCCTTGTTGGTCTTGTACACTTTGGTGTATGGCCTACTCATTGAGTTGCCTGCCGACGTTGGTATCCTTGACGAAACCATTCGCAACCTGTTTTACCATGTGCCGATGTGGTTTGGTATGATGCTGATTTTGTTAGCCGCTTGGGTGAACAGCATTATTTACTTGAGCAAACCCAATCCAAAGCGCGATGCTTACGCTACTGAACTTACCAATGTGGGTTTACTCATGGGCTTTTGCGGTTTGTTTACTGGTATGTTCTGGGCCTATAACACTTGGGGAACAGCCTGGACCAATGACCCAAAATTAAACGGGGTAGCTGCAGGTATGGCCATTTATGGTGGCTATTGGATGATTCAAAAATCTGTCAATGACGATGCTAAGCGAGCGCGATTGGGTGCCGTATACAATGTGTTTGTGTTTCCGATTTTTTTAGCCCTTATTGTGGTGATGCCAAAGTTGGCGCAATCAAGCATACATCCTGGCAGTGGCGATACTGTCAATTTTAAAACGTACAATTCAAGTCAAAATATGGAAATGGTGTTTTATCCGGCTGTTGTTGGATGGACTTTGCTCTTTGTTTGGATAGCCGAACTCAGAACCCGTTACCGTTTGATCAAACTTCATAAAGACAATGAAAAAGCACATTTTTAGTTTAATGGCGCTGCTCGTTTGGGGCATGCAGGCATTTGCACAAACTGCCAACTCTGGCTCTATGCTAAGAGCTTCAGGTAAAATTTATGTGGTGGTAGGCATTATTGCCATCATCTTTATTTTGATTGTATTGTATTTGTTTCGCTTAGATAAAAAACTTAGCCGTTTAGAAAAGCAAGCCTAATGAAACCAGTACACATAGTTATTTTAGTGGTCCTTTCTATTGGCATTGGTATAGCGGTTAGTTTTTATGGCGATACCAGTCAATACGTTTGCTTCAAACAAGCAGATTCAATTGCCAAAGAACATCCTCAACGCAAAGTGCATGTGGTATCGGTTTTGAATACCAGCATGCCTATGGTGTATGAACCTCAAAAAGACCCTAATTATTTTGAGTTTTACGCCAATGATACCACTGGTTATTTAAAGAAAATTGTCTACCGCAATGCCAAACCTCAAGACCTTGAAAAAACAGACAAGGTGGTTTTAATTGGGTATACAACATCTGACCATTTTGAAGCGGTAGAGATTCTTAAAAAGTGCCCGAGTAAATACGAAAAAAAGTAAACCTTGGAAACCATTATTTTTAATAACGAACACTTGTGGATTGGCAACTTTGGCCATTTTGCAGTGGTTCTGTCATTTGCCTCAGCATTGTTTTCAATGTTGTCTTATGCATTGGCAGTCAATCAAAACAACAACGATTTTTTGTTGTGGGGTAAGCGCTTTTTTTACGCGCATGCAGTGGGGGTATTGGCTGTGTTTTTTGCTTTGTTTTACATCATCCACCAACATTATTTTGAATACCAATACGCTTACCAACACTCTTCAACAGAGTTGCCATGGTATTATATGATCAGCTGTTTTTGGGAAGGCCAAGAAGGCAGCTTTTTATTGTGGATGTTTTGGCATGCAGTTTTGGGTTTGATATTGATTCACAAAGCCAAGGATTGGCACGGACCAGTTCTATTTGTGATGGCCTTGGCACAAGTCATTTTGGGCAGCATGTTGTTAGGCTTTCATTGGGGCGATATTAAAATAGGCAGCAGTCCTTTTGAATTGTTGCGCGATCACAACCCTGAAGCCTTGTTAATTCCTGTACTCGAAAAATTAGGCAAGGCCAATTATTTAGAAATTTATAAAGAAGGCAATGGGTTAAATCCATTGTTGCAAAACTATTGGATGGTGATTCATCCACCTACTTTGTTTTTTGGTTTTGCGGCTACCATAGTGCCATTTGCGTTTGCATTTGCAGGCCTTTGGAGAAACCGTTTAACTGAATGGATGCTGCCAGCTTTGCCATGGGCTTTAGTGGCTGTTATGGTATTGGGCACCGGTATCATTATGGGTGGTTACTGGGCTTATGAAAGTTTGAGCTTCGGGGGGTATTGGGCTTGGGATCCTGTAGAGAATGCCTCGCTAATGCCTTGGTTACTCTTGATCACTGCTACCCATATGTTGCTGATCAACAAGTCAACAGGGAAGTATCCGGTGCTTACCATGGTGCTCACCATGTTCTCATTCTTCATGGTCTTGTATGCCACCTTCCTTACTCGAAGCGGTATTTTGGGCAATGCCAGTGTACACTCATTTACAGATTTAGGCTTGTCAGGGCAATTGATTTTGCTCTTGTTCGTATTCATATTCTTAACCTATGCCATGAGCTTTGCTAAGCGCTCTATGGCAATAGGGTTTTTTGTAATCGGCCTATTGGCCATCTTAATGGTTGCCTTGTTGGATTGGCCTATCAGTACTAGCATGCAAAGCACTGTAGGGGCTATCGTTTTAGTAGGTGCAAGTGTTTGGTTCATACTCAATTTGTACAAAAGGTATAATACCAAATTAGAAACCGATCAATGGCATAGCCGTGAGTTTTGGATGTTTGTGGGCAGTATGGTCTTGTTGTTGTCTGGCTTTCAGGTCATCATTATGACCAGTATCCCTGTATTCAATAAATTGTTTGAAGGCAGCAAAGCCTCAGCCGGTGAAGCCTATTACAACCAAGTGCAAATTTGGTTTGCCATTCCAGTGGTTTTGTTAACTGCCATAGGACAATATTTTAAGTACAAACAATCTGACTACCGAAAAGTATTAGAATCAATCGCCAACTCTTTGTTAATTGCTTTGGTATTGGCAATGGGGGCTTTGTTCTTATTCAATATTTGGAGTCTGTCTTTTATGTTGTTGATAGTGGCCAGCTGTTATGCAGTGGTAGGGAACATCCATTACATTTGGACCAGCTTAAAGGGCCGCCTAAAAGTATCAGGGGCCAGCATTGCGCACATTGGTTTTGGTTTAATGATGTTGGGCGTAGTGGTGTCTTCAGTGAATAAAACTGTATTGAGTTTAAACCAATCTGGTACAGGGTTTTTCAGTGAAACCAACGAGCAAGGTCAGGTAGATGAGCAAGCCAAAAAAGGCAATAAAGAAAATGTGCTATTGGCTAAGAACAGACCCGTTCAATTTGCCAACAATGCTTTAAGAGCGACTTTCAAATCGGTAAGAGAGGCCAAGCCAAATAAATACTTTAAAGTGGATTATGAAGTATTGAACAGCAAAGGGGAGGTAACCGATGCCTTTACCCTTGAGCCCAATACCCAGAACAATCCTAAAATGGGTATGGTGAGCAATCCAGACACCAGACACTATTTAACCCGCGATATCTTTACCCATGTGACTTTCGAAAGCAGCATGGAGCAACAAAAAGACCAATCTTTCTCTCAGTTCAGAACCGATACAGTGAGCTTGGGTCAAACCTTTGCTACAGCAGATGGCAGTCGTCAGTTGAGTGTGCAAAAAATCAATGTGATGCAGCCTGAAGCCGCTCAACAATCCAACCCTACTTTGCACTTACAAGCAGAAGTCTTGATCAATAGCTTGGGCGATACGTTTTGGGCCAAACCAGAATTCATAAGTGCTGATCAAATTCGATTTAAAGAATCCATAGTAGATTCCGCCGGTGTAATCGTGATTTTTGACCGCGTTATCCCTGATCCTAAAGACCCTAAGAACATGTTGTTTGTGATTTCTTCGGGCACGCGCAAACCTAAAATGGATTATATCATTTTAAAAGCCATTGAGTTTCCCTACATCAATTTGTTGTGGTTAGGCACTTTGGTCTTGTTGTTTGGATTTATGTTGTCTATCATTCAAAGGTTTAAAGAGTTGAAACGACGTCAGCAAAATGCCATTGACTAAATCCATACAAAGCATCAGTATAGTTGGTAGCGGAAAGGTGGCTCATTATTTGGCCCTTGAGTGGTATAAACATGGTTACCACATTGCTTTTATAGTTGCTCGCAATGCTAAAGCTGGCAAGGCCTTGGCCAAACAATGTGGCGCAAAATTCAGTACAGATACTCAATCAGCTTTGACTTCAGATGTGGTTGTTTTAGCGGTGTCTGATGATGCCATAGCGGCCGTTCAAAAAACCTTTAAAGGCTATAAAGGCTTGCTGTTACACTGCGCAGGTTCTGTGAATATGCAAGTGCTCAGCGCGAGTAAAAGACGTGGCGTAATTTACCCTTTACAAAGTGTGCAATCAGCGCCAATGCCCAAGGACTTTACCTTTTTGATTGAAGCCGAACACAGCAAAGATTTAAGTTTGATTAAAGCCCTGTTAAAAGCGTGCCAATTGCATTTTGTTAAAGCGGATTCCGCTCAAAGATTGCATTACCACTTAGCGGCGGTTATAGTCAATAATTTTACCAATGCCCTCATCAGCATAGCCGATCAACTCATCAGTGATTTTGATTTGCAAGCCAAACCGCTACAAGCAATGTTGCAAAAGACCGTTCAAACGGCCTTGCAAAAGGGAGGCTATGAGAGTCAAACAGGACCTGCCAAACGCGGTGATTTTGGTACCCTCAAACAACACGAACAATTGCTTAAACAACAACCCTTAGTATTGGCGGTATACAAAAGTTTATCAGCCTATATTTACCATACCCATCAAACCTCCTCTAAACAGTAATCTCCATGGCCGGACCCAGACAAGACCGCGATATCCCCAAAGCTAAACTCAACAGGCAATCTATTGCAGAACTCAAATTTGTGTTCTCTTATTTAAAACCTTACCGCAAATATTTTTATGGCGGTTTGTTGTTCATTTCATTGTCTGCCTTTAGTACCATGGCCTTTCCCTTTTTAATGGGGAAAATGATAGGGGCGGTAAGTCAATCTCAAGTAGAATTACCTTCAATGGGACAAGGTTGGCTCAGTCGTTTTTCATTGAGCGATGCCCATTGGCCTTTAGACCTTACCTTGATTTTGATCTTTGCTCAATTGACTTTGCAAACCCTGTTTTCTTTTATGAGGGTGTATTTGTTGAGCAGGGCAGGGACCAATGCCAGTGCAGATTTGCGCAAATCTTTATACGCTAAATTGATTGCTTTGCCTATGGGCTTTTTCTCTACTCAAAGGGTAGGCGATTTGAGCAGTCGTATAGGCTCTGATACGGGTCAAATTCAAGATACCGTGTCCTTTATTTTAGCAGAATTTTTAAGAGGGTTTTTAACCTTAATCATTGGCTTAAGCTTGATCTTTTTTATCAGCACCAAATTGGCTTTGATCATGCTCAGCATAGTGCCAATCATTGCTGTTAGTGCGGTTATTTTTGGCAGTAAAATCAGAAAGATGTCGCGCAAAGAAACCGATATGTTGGCTGGTGGTGGTACGGTGGTGCAAGAAACTTTACAAGGCATTACTGTGGTAAAATCCTTTACTGGTGAAGCCATTGAACGCAAACGTTACGCCACTCAAATTGATCAATTGATTCAGTTTGCTGTAAAGGCGGGTTCCTATAGAGGCTTTTTTGTATCCTTTATTATTTTCACTGTGTTTGGTGCTATAGGCTTTGTGGTATGGTATGGCGCTCACATGATTCAAGCAGGCGAGTTGAGGGTTGATGAATTGATTCAATTTGTGATATACTCTGGTTTTGTTGGGGGCACTTTAGGTGGATTTGCAGACATGTTCGGACAAATGCAAAAAACCATTGGCGCTACTCAAAGGGTTAGAGAACTGATGCAAACGCCTTCAGAACCCATTGATGATAATGCAGATGCTACGCCTTTAAGTTTAAACGGTGAAGTCCATTTTGATGGCGTTGGTTTTGCTTATCCATCGCGCCCTGAAATTGAGGTCTTAAAGGGCTTGAGTTTTACTGCTAAAAAAGGCGAACACATAGCATTAGTGGGCAGTAGCGGCGGTGGTAAAAGCACCATTGCGGCTTTGATCCAAAGGTTCTATGCGCCCCATACAGGTCATATTTATATTGATGGTAAAGACATCAACGATTATGGTTTAACCCCCTTAAGACAACAAATTGCGTATGTGCCTCAAGAGGTCATATTGTTTGGTGGTACCATCTACGAAAACATCTTATATGGTAAACCCAACGCCACTTTTGAAGAAGTCAAAGCGGCTGCCATAAAAGCCAATGCATGGGATTTTATAGCCTCTTTCCCAGAACAATTTGATACCATTGTGGGCGAACGCGGCATACAATTAAGTGGTGGTCAAAAGCAAAGAATTGCTATAGCCAGAGCAGTTATTAAAGATCCTGCCATCTTATTGCTCGATGAAGCCACCAGTGCCCTCGATAGCGAAAGCGAACAATTGGTGCAAGCCGCCCTTGAAGATTTAATGAAAAACAGAACCAGTATTGTGATAGCCCATCGATTGAGCACCATTCGCAATGCAGATCAAATCTTGGTTTTAGATAAGGGGCAAATTGTAGAGCAAGGCAAACACCATGAGCTCATGCAATTAGAGCATGGTATTTACAAAACCTTGTCTGGTTTGCAGGTTTTGAATTGATTATCTGATATTAAATGTGATGGGGATTATGCAAATGACCCGCATAGGGACTTGCTTGTTTTTGGCTGGTTTCCAATGGCCAGAAGTGAGTTGAATTACCCTCATGGCCTCTTGCTCAAGTTCTCTGTCGCCCTTGCCTTTAATGGCGATATGACTCACACTGCCATCTCTTTCAACAATAAAGCTGACGTTGATAACGCCACTGATTTTATCGGCTTTTGCACTGGCAGGATATTGAATATTGTCGTTTAAAAACGCATACATGGCCTCTTCGCCACCTATGAACTCAACTTGTTCTTCGAGAACACCCTGGTAAACACCATCGGGATTGCTATTGGCATTATTGCTATTGTTGGGGGTATTGTTAGTCGTTTGATCAGGTTGTTTTTCAGGCTCCGGTTGAACAGGATTGTCTTGTACAATGGGTGGTAAATCATTGCTGCTTGGGGCACTGGGCATAGCCATGTATTGCATAGGTAAGAGTTCCAGGGATGGATCTATGCGAATGGTGTTTTCAGTTGTCAGTTCAGGGCTTTCGTCATAACTTTTGTATTCAAACAGCACATAACACAAGGTGCTCACAATGGCAAAGCCCAAGGCTAAATGGTGCAGCCTATTTTGATTAAAAGACCATATGGGTGTTTGATTTGACATTTGCCTCTAAGACTATACGCTCAATAGCGCAATTTATTGTGTTTTTTGTTTGCGTTCAAGCGCATTTAATTTGCCGTAGATCAAATGAACGAATAACAAGCCTATGGTAATGCCTACACAGTCTGCAACAACGTCGTTGAATTCGCCTCTGCGGTCTGTTGTAAAGAAGTGTTGTATGAGTTCAATGGCTATACCATATATGCCGGCAATGCTTGCCGATTTTAGGCGCATTGTTTTGATCGAGCGTTTACTGTCGCTCTGTTTTATAAAGCCAATCATAAGGCAAATAGCCAACACAGAAAAAACAAAGGCATGGCCAAATTTGTCTGTGAATTCCCCTATGAAATTGGTGGGCACAAAGCCACCGTTACTTGAAGTGCAAAGTACCAATATGAAAATTGCCCACGCAATGGCGGGCAATTGATATGTCCATATGGTTAAAGATTTGAGCAATCCGCTTAGTGACCAATCAAGGCTTTGTAGGCAGCAGCATCAAGCAATTCATCTAATTCAGATGGGTTGCTCAATTCGATTTTTACCATCCAACCGTTTTGGTAAGCTTCTTGGTTTACCAATTCAGGGTTGCTTTCTAAGGCAGGGTTTACTTCAGTGATGGTTCCAGAAACTGGCATAAACAAATCACTTACAGTTTTAACCGCTTCAACGGTTCCGAAAGTTGAATCTTTGCTTAAGTTTTGACCTTTAGTTTCGATTTCAACGAAAACGATATCGCCCAATTCGCCTTGTGCGAAATCAGTAATACCAACTGTAGCAATGTTGCCTTCAACACTGATCCATTCGTGTTCTTTAGTGTACTTTAATTGTTCTGGAAAGTTCATGTTATGATGTTTTTAAAAAGTTAATGTGTCTGATTATTTGTCCCAAATTTGGCTGAGTAGTAAACTGATTTTGTCTTTCAATACGTTTCTGTGAACAATCATGTCAACAAAGCCATGTTCTAATAAAAACTCAGAGCTTTGGAAGCCTTTTGGTAAATCTTTACCGATGGTTTCTTTGATAACCCTTGGGCCTGCAAAACCGATTAATGCCTCAGGTTCGGCAATGTTGAAATCGCCTAACATCGCAAATGAAGCCGTAATACCACCTGTGGTTGGATCTGTCAACAAAGAGATGTAAGGAATGCCATCTTGAGCCAATAAAGCGAGTTTAGCAGAGGTTTTAGCCATTTGCATCAAGGAGAAAGCCGCTTCCATCATTCTGGCGCCACCGCTTTTGCTGATAATGATCAAAGGCATCTTCTTGGCTCTAGCATGGTCTATAGCTCTGGCAATTTTTTCGCCTACTACACTGCCCATAGATCCACCAATGAAACCAAAATCCATACAAGCCACCACAATTTTTCTGCCGTTAGATTGGCCATAGGCTGTTCTAACTGCATCCTTCAAGCCACTTTTTTTAATGCTTTCGGTGATGCGGTTGGTATAGGGTTTAGAGTCAACAAAGTTTAATGGGTCATCAGAAATTAAGTTGGCATCTAATTCAGTGAACTTGTTGTCGTCGAATAAGATTTCAAAATATTCTTTTGAGCCAATTTTGTAATGGTAATCACATGATGGACATACAAAACGGGCTTCCACTAAGTCTTTGCTTGGTGAAATGGTTTTGCACCTAGGACATTTGTCCCACAAACCATCAGGCGTAGCCTTTTTTTCTTTGGTTTTGGTGGTAATGCCTTCTGAAACGCGTTTAAACCAACTCATGGTATAAGGGTTTTAGCTGATTAAGCGATGGTGATAGATTTGTCTAAGTAAACGTCTTGAATGCTGTTCAATAACTGAATGCCTTCGTTCATTGGCTTTTGGAAAGCTTTTCTGCCACTGATCAAACCTTGGCCACCAGCACGTTTGTTGATGACTGCAGTTGTAACGGCTTCAGCTAAATCGCTTGCACCTTTACTTTCGCCACCACTGTTGATTAAACCTGCACGGCCCATGTAGCAATTGGCTACTTGGTAACGGCATAAATCAATTGGGTGATCAGTTGTTAAATCAGAGTATACTTTAGCATGGGTTTTACCAAATTTCAAAGCGTTGTAACCGCCGTTTAAAGTTGGTAATTTTTGTTTGATGATGTCTGCTTGAATGGTTACGCCTAAGTGATTGGCTTGAGCGGTTAAGTCAGTTGCAGTGTGGTAGTCAATGCCATCTTTTTTGAAGTCGTTGTTTCTTAAGTAGCACCATAAGATGGTAGCCATACCTAATTCGTGAGCTCTTTCAAAAGCTTGAGCCACTTCAATGATTTGTCTGCCTGATTCAGGTGAGCCGAAGTAAATGGTTGCACCTACTGCAGTAGCACCTAAGTTCCATGCTTCTTCTACACTGCCAAACATGATTTGATCGAATTTGTTAGGGTAGCTTAGGAATTCATTGTGGTTAATTTTGACAATGTAAGGAATTTTGTGAGCGTATTTTCTGCTAGTTGCTGCTAATACACCATAGGTTGAAGCAACCGCGTTGCAACCGCCTTCAATGGCCAATTTAACAATGTTTTCAGGATCGAAAAATGCAGGGTTTGGAGCAAATGAAGCGCCAGCACTGTGCTCAATGCCTTGGTCTACTGGTAATATGCTCATGTAACCAGTGCCCGCTAAACGGCCGTGGTTGTATAATGCGTTTAAACTTCTCAACACTTGAGGTGAACGGTTGGTTTGAGTAAATACTCTGTCAACAAAGTCGCTACCAGGTAAGTGTATTAAATCTTTAGAAATGGTCTTTGATTCGTGGTTTAATAGGCTATCGGCGTCATTACCCAATAGTTCTTGAATTTTTGAAATACTCATAATCTTTAAGGCTGCAAAACTACACTTTTTTGACCGATTAGCCAATTTTTTGTCGATTCGCCTCTGAGTATCTGATTGTCAGTGCTTTAGGGCTTAATTAGGCCTCTAAAATTAAAATAAAATGGAGTATTCTACACCAATGTTTTTGACCCAATGACTACCGTCTTTAAATTGAGGATGAAGATCGCGGTAATCGTTGTTGAATATAGGGTCGCCTTTGGTGGCGCGCTCATAAAATGTATTGGTGTAAATGTTCATTACACTGTATTTAAAACACAATTGCCAAAACAGGCCATTGCCAATGTCTTTTCGTATACCAACGGCCGGCATAAAGTCAATGGGTTTAAATGGTAAATTGGTTTTGACTTCTCCAAATCTTCCGTAAGATTTATTGATGCTGCTGCGGAATAAATAACCCACTTGTCCGCCCACTAATAAATGGTAGGGGCGTTCGTTGTCATTTAGCTTTAGGCTTAAGTATACTGGTAAATCTAAATAAGCTAATGAGATTTTAGAATAGGAGGTGTCATTGGTTTTGCCAAATTTACTACCCTTAAAATCCATGTTTAATTCCCATTGAATATTGACGGTTTTGGTTGGGTTCAGGTGAACGATATTGTACATGCCGGCCCCAAATCCATACAGGGGTTTTTCGTTGTCAAAGGCAGTGCCATAAAAGCTGTGCATGCCCATGGTGAATTTTACGCCTAATTTGGTTTTTGTTTTTTCGTCAGTGTCAACGTTTTGTTGTTGCAGCGGGGCTTCAATTTCTTCTTGAGCTTTAAGCAAATGACTGCTAAAGCACAGGGCTAAAAGACATATGATTTGACGGAGCTTCATGGAATTTGATCGAGTGATTTACCTGTTAAAGCAGTCGCAATGGCGTTGTCCATAAGGCGTTCTGCAAATGGTCTGCTTATGGTATTTAAACGCTCAGTGGCTTGAATTATTGCCTCTTTGTCTGAACCTTCGCAAAGTTGTTCCAATTCAGTAATGGCCGCTTGCGTAGCTGAGACTTCCTCGGCACTGAGTAATTGCGCGTTGTTTTTTAACAGTTTTTGACATTGATACACCACCTGTTTGGCTTCGTTGATGCTCTCTGTTAAAGAGCGGTTTTGCATGTCTGAAGCGGCGTTTTGCATGGCGCTTAAGAGCATGGTTTCAACGGCTTGGTCTGTAAGGCCATATTGCGGTTGAATGGTAATGGATTGTTGGGTGCCAGAACGCAATTCAGTGGCTTGTACTTTTAATATACCATCGGCATTGAGTAAAAATTGGATATCAATTTTAGGCAATCCAGCAGGCATGGCCGGTATGTTTTCAAGGGTAAAAGTACCCAATTCACGGTTGTCTTTTACGAGTTCTCTTTCGCCTTGGTAAACGGTTATTTTTAATTTGGTTTGACCGTCTTTAGAGGTGGTGTATTGTCTGCCGGCATTAAAGGGGATTTTATTGTTGCGCGGGATGATCACATCCATTAATCCGCCTAAAGTTTCAATGCCTAAGCTGAGGGGCGTTACATCGAGTAATAGAATGTCTTTGCGATTGCCGGCAAGTATGTCTGCTTCTATGGCAGCGCCCAAGGCCACTACTTGATCAGGATTTAAACTGTTATTGACTTTGTCGGTTTTGAAAAATGCTTTAACAGTGTCAATGACTAATGGGACTCTGGTGGAACCTCCTACCATTACAATTTCTTGAATGTCTTGCACTTTGAGCCCAGCGTCATTTAAGGCGTCTTGGCAGGCTTTTATGGTGCTGTTGACTATGGGTTGAATGAGGCTGTCAAAGGTGGCTTTGCTGATATTGGTGGCGTATATGTTACCGGCTACTTCGAGTGTTGAGTTGAACTGATCTGCTTGACTTAAGTGGATTTTGGCTTGTTCGGCTTGTACACGCAAAGCGCTGTATAGGGTTTTGTTTTGACTGAGGGTATCAGCAGTGATGTGCAATTCCTCTGCCCAGTGTTGTAAGATGGCGTGGTCAAAATCATCGCCTCCTGTATAGGTGTCGCCGTTGGTTGATAAGACTTCGAATACGCCTTGTTGTATGCTTAATAGTGTAACGTCAAAGGTGCCTCCACCTAGGTCGTATACGGCTATGGTTTTTTGTTCGTTGGGGTTCAATCCAATGCCGTAAGCTAAACTTGCAGCAGTGGGTTCGTTGACTATTCTTAAGACATCGAGTCCGGCCAATTTACCAGCATCGCGCGTGGCTTGTCTTTGACTGTCATTAAAGTAAGCTGGTACAGTTATGACTGCTTTTTTAATGGGTTCGTTTAAGGCTTTTTCTGCTCGTGTTTTTAAGGCTTTTAAGACCATGGCAGAGAGTTCAATGGGATGATAACTTTTGCCGTTTACAGTAACTTGTACCGATTGTTTGCCGTCATCAGGTACTAAGTGATATGCGTAATGTTGAGCATGTGCCATCACATCTGTGTAAGAACGGCCTAATAAGCGTTTAACAGAGTAGATGGTTGCGCCAGGTTGATCGAGTAAATGGGCTTTAGCAGCTTTACCTACTAAAGGGGTTTGGTCTTGATCAAAATACACCACCGAAGGCACTATGCAATCTCCATCTTCTTCAATACAATAGGCTTGTTTAGATGAAGCATCGACCAAAGCTATTAAACTGTTGGTAGTGCCCAAATCTATACCAATCACGCGCTCTTGCCTCTGAATGGTGCCATCCTTAATATTGATCTTTACTCTAGCCACAGCGCAAAGATAAATAAGTTATTGGTTATTGGTTAATGGTTATTAGTTATTGGTTAATAGTTAATGGTTATTGGTTAATGGTTATTGGTTAATGGTTATTGGTTAATGGTTATTGGTTAATAGTTATTGGTTAATAGTTAATGGTTAATGGTTATTGGTTATTGGTTAAGAGTTATTGGTTAATGGTTATTGGTTAATAGTTAATGGTTAGTAGTTAATAAGTTGAACAAATAACTGATAACTACTCCCTAAATGCTCCCATCCCAATAACTAATAACAAGTAACTGATAACTTATCTCCAATGGAGAAAGGTGAACATTACTCACTTGAGAGTAAAATGAGAATAATATGGTTGGTGCTGTACTCCTTTCAGTCGTGAGAACGCTTCGCTTAGTTACTCCTTTCAGTCGTGAGAACGCTTCGCTTAGTTACTCCTTTCAGTCGTGAGAACGCTTCGCTTAGTTACTCCTTTCAG